>NZ_JBFRFC010000003.1:0-310429 GCF_052114625.1 Stenotrophomonas sp. 2YAF26
CAACCTCGGTGGATTGCCGGCCAGCGGCCGGCACTACCCACGTACAAAAAAACCCGGCCGAAGCCGGGTTTTTCGCGGGAACCACAACGGCATTACTGCGCGTTGCGTGCCGCCTCGAGCTCGTCTTCCTTCTGGCGATCGAAGAACGCCATGATCCGGCTCATGATCGGGAAGGTGCCTTCGCGACCCAGTGCGGACACCAGGAACCACGGCTCCTTCCAGCCCAGCTCTGCGACGATCTTCTCGGCAGCGGCCTTGGCCTCGTCCTCGAACATCAGGTCGGCCTTGTTCAGCACCAGCCAGCGCGGTTTGGCCAGCAGCTCCGGATCGTGCTTTTCCAGTTCGCGCTCGATGGCACGCACCTGCTCGACCGGCGACACACCTTCCACACCACCTTCCATCGGCGAAATGTCGACGAGATGCAGCAGCAGGCGGGTGCGCTGCAGGTGGCGCAGGAACTGCGCGCCCAGGCCGGCACCGTCGGCAGCACCTTCAATCAGGCCCGGAATATCGGCGATCACGAAGCTGCGGTAGTTTTCCACCTTCACCACACCCAGGTTCGGGTACAGCGTGGTGAACGGGTAATCGGCCACCTTCGGCGTCGCCGCCGAGACGGCGCGGATCAGGGTGCTCTTGCCGGCATTGGGGAAGCCCAGCAGGCCGACGTCGGCCAGCAGCTTCAGCTCCAGCTTCAGCGTGCGCTCCTCACCCGGCTCACCCGGCAGAGCCTGGCGCGGCGAGCGGTTGGTGGAGCTCTTGAAATGCATGTTGCCGAGGCCGCCGCGGCCGCCCTTGGCCACCAGCAGGCGATCACCATGCTGGGTCAGGTCGCCGATGATTTCATCGGTGGCCACGTTGATGATCACGGTGCCGACCGGCACGGTGATGACCATGTCTTCGCCGCCCTTGCCATAGGCCTGGCGACCCATGCCGTTCTCGCCGCGCTGCGCCTTGAAGATGCGGTCATGGCGGAAGTCGACCAGGGTGTTCAGGTTTTCGTCGGCGCGGATCCACACGCTGCCGCCCGCACCGCCGTCGCCGCCGTCCGGGCCGCCGAGCGGAATGAACTTCTCGCGACGGAAGCCAATGCAGCCGTTGCCGCCGTTGCCGGCGAACACTTCGATTTCTGCTTCGTCTACCAGTTTCATTGTTTCGATGCCTGCGATGGGCGCGGCATGCACGCCGCCACCTTGATGTAGTGCCGGCCGCTGGCCGACAACCGGGCGATGCCCGTTTTACCATTGATTCCAACGAAAAGCCCCGCCGAAGCGGGGCTCTTCATGCAGCGAGCTCTTCATCCAGCACGGCCATGCCGAGGCATGGGCGCCGGACGCAGCCTTATCAGGCTTCGACCGAGACGACGCTGACGGTGCGACGCTTCTTCGGGCCCTTCACGGTGAACTCCACCTTGCCGTCCGTCAGGGCGAACAGGGTGTGGTCACGGCCGAGGCCGACGCCGGTGCCCGGATGGAACTGGGTGCCGCGCTGACGCACGATGATGTTGCCGGCTTCGATGGCCTGGCCGCCGAAGATCTTGACGCCGAGGTACTTCGGGTTGGAGTCGCGACCGTTGCGCGAAGAGCCTACGCCTTTTTTATGTGCCATGACCTATCTCCTTACTTGCTGCCACCGGCAATGCCGGTGATCTCGATTTCGGTGTAGTACTGACGGTGACCCTGGCGCTTCATGTGGTGCTTACGGCGACGGAACTTGATGATCCGGACCTTGTCAGCACGACCCTGGGACAGGACGGTGGCGGTGACCGCAGCGCCGCTCAGGGCGTCGCCGATCTTGATGCCATCGCTGTCGCCGAGCAGCAGGATGTTGTCGAACTTGATCTCGCTGCCGACTTCGACTTCGAGCTTTTCAATGCGGAGCTTTTCGCCCTGCGCCACGCGGTATTGCTTACCGCCGGTGACCAGTACTGCGTACATGACCAGACTTCCTCTGTAGTTATTGTGGTCTATGGACTGCCGCCGTCGAGGGCGGACAGGAGCGGAATTGTACGTGGACCACCGGGGACGGGTCAAGTCAACCCCTGAACGGCTCTGGAGGCCGGGCCGGAACGGGGTCAGATCCCTTTTCACCACGTGAAAAGGGATCTGACCCCTGCCTGACAGGCGGTCTCACCGGGTGAGACACCGGGCTGGCATTGTCGCCCATTGCCCCCATCTGGTCACCTCGGTAGGCTGACCGATTGCCGCCCTTTCGCTGGCCCGGCGGCCCAGCCACGCCCCCACAACCGGATTCCCCATGGCGATGGATTTCATCCGCATCCGCGGCGCGCGGACGCACAACCTCAAGAACATCGACCTCGACCTGCCCCGCGACAAACTGATCGTGATCACCGGCCTGTCCGGTTCGGGCAAGTCGTCGCTGGCGTTCGACACCATCTATGCCGAGGGCCAGCGGCGTTACGTCGAGTCCCTGTCGGCGTATGCGCGGCAGTTCCTGAGCGTGATGGAAAAGCCGGACCTGGACCATATCGAAGGCCTGTCCCCGGCGATCTCGATCGAGCAGAAGTCGACCTCGCACAACCCGCGCTCGACAGTCGGCACGATCACCGAGATCTACGACTACCTGCGCCTGCTGTACGCACGTGTCGGCACCCCGCGCTGCCCCGATCACGGCTATCCGCTGGAAGCGCAGACGGTCAGCCAGATGGTCGACCATATGCTGACCCTGGACCCGGAACAGCGCTACATGCTGCTGGCACCGGTGATCCG
The DNA here is from genome assembly GCF_052114625.1 of Stenotrophomonas sp. 2YAF26. Classification (NCBI taxonomy): domain Bacteria; kingdom Pseudomonadati; phylum Pseudomonadota; class Gammaproteobacteria; order Lysobacterales; family Lysobacteraceae; genus Stenotrophomonas; species Stenotrophomonas sp. 2YAF26. The sequence continues at coordinate 2,727 of NZ_JBFRFC010000003.1, forward strand.
CGACCGCAAGGGCGAGCATGCGCAGGTATTCGACCAACTGCGCGCGCAGGGTTTCGTGCGTGTGCGCGTCGATGGCGAACTGTACGAAATCGATGCGGTGCCGCCGCTGGCGCTGCGCCAGAAGCACACCATCGAAGCGGTGATCGATCGCTTCCGCCCGCGCGAAGACATCAAGCAGCGCCTGGCCGAGAGCTTCGAAACCGCCTTGAAGCTGGGTGATGGCATGGCGTCGGTGCAGTCGCTGGACGATGCCGCTGCGACCCCTACCCTGTTCTCGTCCAAGTATTCCTGCCCGGTCTGCGACTACTCGCTGCCGGAACTGGAGCCGCGCCTGTTCTCGTTCAACGCACCGATGGGCGCCTGCCCCGGCTGCGACGGGCTGGGCATGGCCGAGTTCTTCGACCCCTCGCGCGTGGTGGTGCATCCGGAGCTGTCGCTGGCGGCCGGTGCCGTGCGTGGCTGGGATCGCCGCAATGCCTATTACTTCCAGCTGATCGCCTCGCTGGCCAAGCACTACAAGTTCGACACCGACGCGGCGTGGAACTCGCTGCCGGCCAAGGTGCAGCAGGCCGTGCTGTATGGCAGTGGCGAGGAAGCGATCACCTTCACCTATTTCACTGAGGCCGGTGGCCGCACCCAGCGCAAGCACCGCTTCGAAGGCATCATTCCCAACCTCGAACGCCGCTACAAGGAAACCGAATCGGCGGCGGTGCAGGAAGAGCTGGGCAAGTACATCAGCGAACATGCCTGCCCCGAGTGCAACGGCGCGCGCCTGAACAAGGCCGCACGCAACGTGTTCGTGGCGGATCGACCGCTGCCGGAACTGGTGGTGCTGCCGATCGACGAAGCGCTGAAGTTCTTCAGTGAACTGAGCCTGCCGGGCTGGCGTGGCGAGATCGCCGCGAAGATCGTCAAGGAGATCGGCGAACGCCTCGGCTTCCTGGTCGACGTCGGCCTGGATTACCTGACCCTGGAGCGCAAGGCCGACACCCTGTCCGGTGGCGAGGCACAGCGCATCCGTCTGGCCAGCCAGATCGGTGCTGGCCTGGTGGGCGTGATGTACGTGCTTGATGAGCCATCCATCGGCCTGCACCAACGCGACAACGAGCGCCTGCTGGGCACCCTCACCCGCCTGCGCGACCTCGGCAACACGGTGATCGTGGTCGAGCATGACGAAGACGCGATCCGACTGGCCGACTACGTGCTGGACATCGGTCCCGGCGCGGGCGTGCATGGCGGCGAGATCGTCGGCCAGGGCAGCCTGCAGGACCTCCTTGATGCACCGCGTTCGCTGACCGGCCAGTACCTGTCGGGCAAGCGCGCGATCAAGATCCCGGCGCGCCGGCACAAGCCGAACCCGAAGATGACGCTGCATCTGCGTGGCGCCACCGGCAACAACCTGAAGGGCGTGGACCTGGCCATTCCGGCAGGGCTGCTGACCTGCGTGACCGGCGTGTCCGGCTCGGGCAAGTCAACCCTGATCAACGACACCCTGTTCTCGCTGGCTGCCAACGAGATCAACGGCGCCTCGCACCCGATCGCGCCGTACAAGGAGATCGATGGCCTGGACCTGTTCGACAAGGTGGTGGACATCGACCAGTCGCCGATCGGCCGTACCCCGCGCTCGAACCCGGCTACCTATACCGGCCTGTTCACACCGCTGCGCGAACTGTTCGCACAGGTGCCTGAATCGCGTGCGCGCGGCTATTCGCCGGGCCGTTTCAGCTTCAACGTGCGTGGTGGCCGCTGCGAAGCCTGCCAGGGCGATGGCCTGATCAAGGTCGAGATGCACTTCCTGCCGGACGTGTACGTGCCCTGCGACGTCTGTCATGGCAAGCGCTACAACCGTGAAACGCTGGAGATCCTGTACAAGGGCTTCAACATCAACGACGTGCTGGAAATGACCGTCGAAGATGCGTTGAAGCTGTTCGAACCGGTCCCGTCCATCGCCCGCAAGCTGGAGACCCTGGTTGATGTCGGCCTGAGCTACATCAAGCTGGGGCAGAGCGCGACCACGCTGTCCGGTGGTGAAGCGCAGCGCGTGAAGCTGTCCAAGGAACTGTCGCGCCGCGATACCGGCCGCACCCTGTACATCCTCGACGAGCCGACCACCGGCCTGCATTTCCACGACATCGAGGCGCTGCTCGGCGTGCTGCACAAGCTGCGCGACGAGGGCAACACGGTGGTGGTGATCGAGCACAACCTGGATGTCATCAAGACCGCGGACTGGATCGTCGACCTGGGTCCGGAAGGCGGTCATCGCGGTGGCACCATCCTGGTGACCGGCACGCCGGAAGACGTGGCCGCGTGCCCGGATTCGTACACCGGCCAGTTCCTCGCACGGATGCTGCCGTCCACTACTGCGCGACCGGACCAGCCCGCCGCCGTGGCCAACAAGCCCGATGCGCGCCCGCCGCGCAAGGTGAAGCCCGAGAAGCCGGCGAAGAAGGCAGCCGCCGCCAAGAGCACCGGCAAGGCCAGCAAGACCGCCACGGCCGGCACCAAGAAGAAGAAGGACGCCTGATGAGCAGCGAACACAAGATCCTGGCCCGCATTCCGATCAGCGTGCGCTGGCGTGACATGGACAGCATGGGCCACGTCAACAACGCCAAGTACATCTCCTACCTGGAAGAGGCACGCGTGCGTTGGATGCTGGGCGTGGAAGGCGTGTCGATGAACGACCGCATCGCACCGGTGGTGGCTGCCACCAACGTCAACTACCGGTTGCCGATCGTGTGGCCCAACGACATTCTGGTCGAGCTGTTCGTCGAACGCCTGGGCAACAGCAGCGTGACCATCGGCCATCGCATCGTCGACCAGCAGGACGAGTCGAAGCTGTATTCGGACGGCAACGTGGTGGTGGTCTGGATGGACACGCAGACCGGCAAGAGCGCGCCGCTGCCGGACGCGATCCGCAGCGCATCCACCTGAAGGCAGTGCCGGCCGCTGGCCGGCACTCTCCCCACCGGGCATGGCCCGGCGCGACCGTTCCAATCAAAGGACTGACATGATCCACCAGACTGAACTGCGCGACCTGCTGCCCGGCATGGTCCCCTTCCCCGCCGACGTGTTCCCGGATGACCAGGCCTGGCTTGGCCAGCATCTGCTGCCGCTGCTGAAGATCGACCTCGGCGTGCTGCGCCCGGAACTGGCCGGCCAGGCCGCGACCCTGCTGTGTCCGATCGAGCCCTATGAAGGCTGCATCGGCGAAGCCACCGAAGAACACCACAACGCGTTCACCGGCACCAACTGGATCGCTTTTGAATTGACCGCCGACAACCGCATGCGCTTTCTCGGCGACGAGGGCTACTTCATCGGCGACCAGGTGCAGGACAAGCACGCGCTGGAGCACATCACGGAGATGCGTGAGAGCTACAGCAAGGCACGTGCGTACTTCCAGCAGCATGGACGCCTGGCCAGCTATTCGCGCTATGGCGACGGCGAGCCCGGCGAGCAGGCCTACCTCGATGTGCTGGGTGGGCAGATCTCGACCGGCAACTGGATCGAAACCGCGGAGATTCCGGCCGCCTTCGCACTGGCGTTCACCGAGGCTGCCGACGACCGCCATGCGCCGGACGATGCCGAGTGCGCGATCATCACCCGCGATGGCAACAAGTTCTTCGCCGTGGCAGAAGTGGCCGGCTACAACTGGTGTGCAACCGGTGCCGATGCGATCGTGATGCTGTACGAGCCGGAAAGCCGCACGGTGCTGTTCTCGTACGACTGGTCGTAAGCCCCACCGCGCTGCGCGCTCGCCGGGCATGGCCCGGCGGAACGAGCGCCGCGTTACGGCGCGGCCTTGCGCACTATCAGGGCCGTGCTGACTTCGGTGCCCCCCTCCAGTTGCACCTGCAGCCACACGGGCTGCCCCTCCTCCAATACGCGCCTGCCGTCCATCAACATCAGGTGCAGGCCGCCGGGCTTGAGCACGGCGCGTTCGCCCGGCGCCAATGGCAGGCGCTCGACAGCACGCATGCGGCTGACCCCGTCGACGATCCGGGTCTCGTGCAACGACACATCACCGAAACTCGCACTGCGCGCACCGATGATGGTCACCGCGGTGGAGCAGCCGTTGCGGATCACGCCATAGCCCGCAGTCATGGGCGTCGCCGTCGGGCTGGGCGGCAGACGTACCCAGCCCTGCTCGACGGTGACGCACTTCGTCTCGGCGGCGGAAGCCGATGCTGCGGCCGCACACAGAACCAACAGTACGCCAACGAATGGTTTGGTTATCATCGCCCAGGTTCCTTCTTCGCAACGAGACCCGCAGCATGACGACGCTCATCGAGGTGATCAACCATGGCCCCATCCGCGAACTGCGACTGGCGCGGGCGCCGGTCAATGCACTGGACACCGAGCTGTGCCGGCAGTTGATCCATGCCATCGAACTGGCGATGGCCGAGGACGCGCACGGCATCGTGCTGTCCGGCAGCGAGCGCATCTTCACCGGCGGCATGGACGTGCCGCACCTGCTCTCGCATGGCGATGACAAGCACAAGCTGCTGGACACCTGGAACGCGTTCTTCGGCGCGGTACGCACGCTGGCCGAGAGCCGCATTCCTGTGGTTGCGGCGATCACCGGCCATGCACCGGCGGGCGGCTGCGTGCTGGCCCTGTGCTGCGACTACCGGGTGATGGCACGCAGTGCCGATCCGGCGCGCCCGTATGCCATCGGCCTGAACGAAGTGCAGGTCGGCCTGATCGCACCGGAAGGCATCCAGCGCCTGCTGCGCCGTGCGGTGGGGGCGCACCGTTCCAGCGTGCTGCTGGCCACCGGCGCGCTGGTACCGGCCGAACAGGCGCTGCAGATCGGCCTGGTCGATGAACTGGTGGATGGCGAACTGGTGGCGGCCCGTGCGGTGGCCTGGCTGCAGGACCTGCTGAAGCAGCCGCGGCAGCCGATGCTGCTGACCCGTGCCATCGCCCGTGCCGAGCTGCACGACGCCCTGCACCCGGACCTGATCCAGCTCGACCGCTTCGTCGAGGCCTGGTTCGCCCCGGATGCGCAGAACGCGCTGCAGGCGCTGGCGGCGCGTCTCGGCAAGTAAACGGTAGTGCCGGCCGCTGGCCGGCAGCCTGGCGATCCTTCCGGGACGCCTGCGGATRCCGGCCAGCGGCCGGCACTACCGAAGATGGGGCATCCGGCCTACACCGGTATAATCGACCCCTCTTTCATCGCTGTGGCCGCCCCCTTGAACGACATGCCCGAACCCGTCGTCTCCGAGCTGATCGATCTGCTCACCCTGGAGCGGCTGGAGGACAACCTGTTCCGCGGCCAGAGCCGCGACATCGGTACCAAGTACGTGTTCGGCGGGCAGGTGCTGGGCCAGGCCCTGGCGGCCGCGCAGGCCACGGTCGACAATGGTCGCCATGTGCACTCGCTGCACGCCTATTTCCTCCGCGCCGGCAACATCGACCATCCGATCGTCTACGACGTCGACCGTACCCGCGACGGTGGCAGCTTCTCGGTGCGCCGGGTGACCGCGATCCAGCATGGCAAGGTGATCTTCTTCTGCGCGGCCTCGTTCCAGCAGGCCGAATCCGGTGCCGAGCACCAGCACAAGATGCCCGAAGTGCCGCAACCGGAAGACATCGAACCGAACCGGCCGTTGCCGGCGGAGGTGCTTGAGCGCTTGCCGATCAAGGTGCAGCGCTGGCTCTCGCGCGGCGGTCCGTTCGAGTTCCGCCATGTGTATCCCCGCGATGAACTGAACCCGCCCAAGCGCCCGCCCTACCACCAGGTCTGGCTGCGCCTGAGCGAGCGCGTGGGCGATGCTCCCGAGCTGCACCAGGCACTGCTGGCCTACGCGTCGGACTTCCACCTGCTGGGCACGGCGACCTTCCCGCACGGCATCAGCTACTACCATCCGCACGTGCAGATGGCCTCGCTGGACCACGCGATCTGGTTCCACCGCCCGTTCCGCGCCGACGATTGGCTGCTGTACTCGCTGGACAGCCCCAGTGCGCAGGATTCGCGCGGCCTGGCCCGCGGCCAGTTCTTCACCCGTGATGGCGTGCTGGTTGCCAGCACCGCCCAGGAAGGCTTGATCCGCGTGGTTCCGGACCAGGCAGCAGCGGCCGCCGTGCCAGCCAAGGATTGACCGATGCGTCAGATTTTCAGCAGCCAGCGCGTGGAAACCGTGGAAGGCGTGGCCGAGCTCCTGCGCAGCCACGACATCCAGGTGAAGGTCACCAACGGACGCTCATACAAGACCCGTCGCCGGGGTCAGTTCAGCTATACCGACCTGGGCAATGCAGGCGCCTACCCGGCGGTCTGGGTCGTGCGTGCCGACGACCAGCCGCGTGCGCGCGAAATCCTGCGCGACGCCCGCCTGCTCGACACCACCCGTCGTGACCACCCGACCGCCGAATTCGCCTTCCGCGATGATGTGCAGGAAAGCACCGGTGGCCGTGGCTGGGCCTGGCGCATCCGCATCGCCCTGCTGGTGGTGATCGCCGGGGTGGCGCTGGTGATCGGTCTGCGCCATCGCGGTGCCCCTGCCCCAAGCGCACCGGTGCCCGCCCCGCAGGCACAGCCGCAGCAAGCACAGCCGACCGCACCTGCACCGCCGGAAGAAGAGGAAGTGCGGGTCCGCATCCAGCCGGCGAAGTAGTGCCGGCCGCTGGCCGGCAACCGCAGCATACCGAGCGGCTCCATGAGGATGCCGGCCAGCGGCCGGCACTACCTTTGGGGAAGGGTCAGTCACATTCTGCACGCGCCTCCGTCATGGGACACAATCCCTGCAGGAGCCCGCCGCCATGACGACCTTCGCCTCAAGCATCGACGAGACCCTTGAACGCGACCTGCCCTCGGCGGCCGGCGGTTGCCAGCATGCCTATGGCCGCATCGTGCTGGCCTGCCAGAACACGGTCACCGCCATCGCACTGGCCATTACCGGCGACCGCCAGGCCAGCGAGGACATCGCCCAGGAAGCGTTCGTGAAGGGCTGGCAGCAGCTGCACCAACTGCGCAGCGCGAGCAGCTTCCTGCCCTGGCTGCGGCAGATCACCCGCAACCTCGCCCGTGACTGGCTGCGCGCACAACGTGGCCGACCGCTGAGCGGCGAGGCTGCCGAAGTGGCCTTGACCATGGCTGCGGATCCGACCCCCGGCGTGGCCGATCGCCTGCAGCGGCTGGAAGAGGAAATCGCTGCCGAAGACATCATCTCTGGCCTGCCCGCCGACAGCCGCGAAGTGCTCCTGCTGTATTACCGCGAGGGCCAGCATTCGCAGCAGGTCGCTGACCTGCTCGGGCTCAGTGACGCAGCGGTACGCAAGCGCCTGTCACGTGCCCGTGCGCAGGTACGCGAGGGCCTGCTGCAGCGCTTCGGCGAATTCGCACGCAGCAGCGCACCCAGCGCAGCGTTCGCAACGGCGGTGGTATCGATGGTGATGATCGCCGCGCCCGGCACCGCCAGCGCGGCGATCCTGCTGGGAACCGGCGTCGGCGTGGGTGGCAGCAAGCTCGGCCTCGGTGGCGCCAGCGCTGCCGGCGGCACCGCGCTCGGCTCGTTGACCGCAACCCTGGGCCAACTGCAGATGCTGCCTGCCTCAAGCTGGGCTGCGATCATCGGTGGTGTCGTCGGTGGCGCGCTCGGCAGCTATCTCGGCGGCCGTTTCCTGCTGTCGTACGCCGAGACCGGCGCCGAGCAGGTACAAGTCCGCCGCTTCGTCAATCTCAGCACAGGCACGAGCCTGGGCTGGTGCCTGGCCATCCTGTTTGCCGTGCTGCTGCAGGCGCCGATGTGGGCGCAGCTGCTGGTGCTGGCACTGGGCCTGGTGGTGGTCAACTACCAGTGCCTGGTGACGCTGCGGCGAATCATGGCGCCGCTGCTCGCGCGTGATGCAGCCCGGCGTGGGCGTAACGGGATCAACTGGAAGTACGAATCCATGTACGGCCTGACCGGCATGATGGCGGTGAACCTGGTGGTCATCGGTGCCTTGGCCTACACGATGACGCTCAGCGGGCGCCTGTAACGGACAACGCCGGCAGTGCGCCGGCGTTGTCGTCGATCACTGCATTGAAAATCAGCGCTGCGGCTTCGGCGCGGCGCCGTCACGCGGGCCGCCGTGGCGCGGGCCACCGTGCATCGGGCCCTTGGCGGCGTCGAACTCGGCCTTGCTCAGCTGGCCATCCTTGTTGGTATCGGCTGCGGCGAACCAGGCGTCACGATGCTGCTTCATGCGCAGCTCGCGGTCGGCCTTGTCCAGGTAGCCATCCTTGTTGAGGTCGAGCTGGTCGAAACGCTCGGCCAGGCGCGTATCGGCCTTGGCTTCCTCACGGCTGATGCGGCCATCCTTGTTCGTATCCAGCTTGGCCCAGCGCTCGCCGCCGCGACCACCGTGGCGGCCATGCTTCCAGCGCGGCAGCTCATCACGCGAGAGCTTGCCGTCCTTGTTCTTGTCCAGCTCGTCGAACTTTGCGGCCAGGCGCGGGTTGGCCGCCGCTTCGCTGCGGTCGATGACGCCGTCGCCATTGGTATCCAGCTTGGCCGGACGCTGCGCCGGTGCAGCCGGGGTGTCGGCAGCCAGGGCAATACCGGTCGCGGAGGTGCCGAGCAGCAGGGCCAGCAGCAGGGGGGTACGGATCATGGGGTCACTCCTGGGAATGGGATTGGCATCGGGGTGAACACCTCACCCTCGGAGGACAACAACGCCTGACCACGACCTCGGTTGACGCAGCCGCCCGTTCCATTCATCCGGCGGACAGTCGCCGCCATTGCGACGGGCTGGAGCTATGCTGTGCCCATGGCGAGACACGGCGACAGAGACGACGAACTGCGACTGTTCCAGACCGGCGAGCACCCCTGCGGGTACTGGCCGGACCGGGTTGCACGCGACCTGGTGCTGGACCCGCAGGACCGTCGCCTCGGCGGGCTGTACCCGCTGGCCCTGAGCTGGGGCTTCCGACGCAGCGGCGACCTGGTCTATCGCCCGCATTGTGCGAACTGCCACGCCTGCGTCGCCGTGCGCATTCCGGTGGCCCGCTTCGCCCCGGATCGTAGCCAGCGCCGCTGCGCCGCCCGCAATGCCGATCTGGAAGTGCGCATCACCGCGGCCATGCCACGCGAGGATCTGTTCGAGCTGTACCACCGCTACCTGGTGCATCGTCATGCCAAGGGCGGCATGGACGACCACGGCCCGCACGAATTCGAACAGTTCCTGATCGGCAGCTGGTCGCACACGCGCTTCATGGAAATGCGTCTGCCCGGCCACGATGGCCAGCCCAGCCAGCTGCTGGGCGTGGCAGTAACCGATGTGACCGAGCACGGGCTGTCGGCGGTCTATACCTTCTTCGACCCCGCCCATGCCGCGCGCGGGCTGGGCACGTTCGCGATCCTGCAGCAGCTGGAGTGGGCCCGCCGCGAAGGCCTGCCACACCTGTACCTGGGCTACTGGATACGCGAGCACCAGAAGATGGACTACAAGCGGCGCTATCGCCCACTGGAGGCCTACGATGGCCGCCGCTGGCATGATTTCGATGACGAACTGGACGGACGCTGACAAACCACTGACACCGGGCCAGGTGCACAATATGGCCCATGAACGCCAAACCCCTGATCCTCGGCCTGGCCCTGCTCTGTGGCGCCGCCGCTCCCGCCTTCGCCACGTCCCCCGCGATGACCGAAAAACCGTCTGCAGCGCTGCGCTTGGCCACCTACAACACCTCGCTGTATTCGGACGAAGCCGGCGGCCTGATCGCCGAGCTGGAAGGCGACAGCGAACACGCGCGCAAGATCGCCGCGGTACTGCAGCAGGCGCGCCCTGACCTGGTGCTGCTGAACGAGTTCGACTTCGATGACGCCCATCGCGCCGCCGATCTGTTCCAGAAGCGCTACCTGGAAGTGGCCCAGCCCGGTGGCGGCAAGCCACTGCACTTCGCCTACCGCTACCTGGCGCCGGTGAACACCGGCGTGCCCAGTGGCTTGGACCTGGACAACAACGGCGTGGTCGGCGGTGAAGGCCGTGGCCGCGGCAACGACGCCTGGGGCTACGGCCTGCACCCGGGCCAGTACGGCATGCTGGTGCTGTCGCGTTACCCGATCGACGACGCCAAGGTGCGCAGCTTCCAGCTGCTGAAGTGGAGTGCGATGCCCGGCGCGATCCGCCCGGTCGATCCGCGCACCGGCAAGAGCTTCTACAACGACACCGTCTGGTCGCAGCTGCGGCTGTCGTCGAAGTCGCACTGGGATGTACCGGTGAAGACCCCGGCCGGCGTGGTGCACGCGCTGGTCTCGCACCCGACGCCGCCGGTGTTCGACGGCCCGGAGAAGCGCAACGCCGCGCGCAACCACGACGAACTGCGCCTGTGGCAGGAATACCTGTCCAACGGTGACAAGCCGTGGTTGTGCGACGACAAGGGCCAGTGCGGCGGCCTGGCCCAGGATGCACGCTTCGTCATCCTTGGCGACCTCAACAACGATCCGGTCGATGGCGATGGCCGCCACGAGGCGATCGTCGAACTGATCGAGAACGCCCGTGTGCTGCGCTACCCCACCCCGCGCAGCGTCGGCGCCGAGCAGACCAGCCTGGCCTATGCAGCCAAGGGCATCGCCCGCAAGGGCGCACCGTTCCATGCCACCGGTGATTTTGGCCCGAAGTCGGGCACGATGCGCCTGGACTACGTGCTGCCGTCCACCGGATTCGAGTACATCGGCAGCGGCGTGTTCTGGCCGGCCAATGAAAGTCCGGAAGCGAAGATCGCCGATGGCAGCGACCACCACCTGGTGTGGGTGGACGTGCGGTAGAGGCAACTGTCAGTCGACTGAGGGTGCCGGTCAGGACGACCGGCATCGCCTTGCCGGGCATGCGCGCGCCTGCATTCTTGTTACAGTCCCGCAACGGAACGTCAGGGGGAGCCGCCGCACTTGAAAAGGAACCTGCTGATCATCGTTGGCGTCTTCGCCATGATCGCGCTGTTGGTGGTGGCCCGGCAGAACTGGGCCTTCAATTTCATTCCGTTCGTCCTGATCGGCCTGCTTCCTGCCGGCGTAGCCTGTTGGAAGGGCTACGCGGACCGCTTCGGCACCTGGTGGCTGTACGGCTCGGTGCTGGGCATCATCGCCATCATCCACGTCACCTTGCTGCCTTGGCGCCGCGCCTGACGGCATCGCCGCGCCGAGCGTGCGGGCGCGGCTGAACGGCCGCCGGGCATGGCCCGGCGCTACCGATTTACGGGCGCAGCTCGACGCCGATCGCTTCGGCGGCATCACGCGCGATGGCACGCGCCTCGTCGATGGTTTCCGCACGCGCCAGGGTCACGCCCACGCGGCGATGGCCATGCACGCTCGGCTTGCCGAACAGGCGCACCGCGGTGTCCGGCACCTGCAGCGCGGCGGCCACGTTGTTGAAGTACGGCACGCCCTCACCATGCGCCAGCAGCGCGCACGAGGCCGATGGGCCGCTCTGGCGGATCACCGGGATCGGCAGGCCGAGGATGGCCCGGGCATGCAGCGCGAACTCGCTCAGCTCCTGCGACACCAGCGTCACCAGACCGGTGTCATGCGGACGCGGCGATACTTCGCTGAACCAGACCTCGTCGCCCTTCACGAACAGCTCGACACCGAACAGGCCCCAGCCCCCGAGGTCATCGGTGATCGCGCGCGAGATCTCCTCGGCACGCGCCAACGCCTTGTCCGACATCGGCTGCGGCTGCCAGCTTTCGCGATAGTCGCCCTCCTTCTGCAGGTGGCCGATCGGCGCGCAGAACGAAGTGCCGGCGGCGTGGCGTACGGTCAGCAGGGTGATCTCGTAATCGAAGTCGATGAAACCTTCGACGATGCAGCGGCCGGCACCGGCGCGGCCACCGGTCTGTGCGTATTCCCATGCGGGGGCGATGTCCGCCTCGCTGCGCAGCGTGCTCTGGCCCTTGCCCGAGGACGACATCACCGGCTTGACCACGCACGGCAGGCCGATTGCCGCTACGGCGGCGCGGTACTCGGCCTCGGTGTCGACAAAGCGGTACGGCGAGGTCGGCAGGCCCAGCGTCTCGGCGGCCAGGCGTCGGATGCCCTCACGGTCCATGGTCAGGCGCGCAGCACGCGCGGTCGGGATCACCCGCAGGCCCTGCTCCTGTTCCAGCTGCACCAGGGTCTCGGTGTGGATCGCCTCGATCTCGGGCACCACCAGGTGCGGCTGCTCCTGGGCGATCAACTGGCGCAGGGCCATTGCATCCAGCATGTCGATCACGTGCGAGCGGTGTGCCACCTGCATGGCCGGGGCATCGGCGTAACGGTCGGCAGCGATCACTTCCACACCCAACCGCTGCAGCTCGATGGCCACCTCCTTGCCAAGTTCGCCCGAGCCCAGCAGCAGCACGCGGGTGGCGGAGGGGGACAACGGGGTTCCAAGCTTGGCCATGGCGGGGTTCCAGCAGCGATGTGAAGGCGGGTGGGCATTCTAGCCGGTCCAGCCGCAGTGCCTGGGCAAGCCCAGCCGACGAACGGTAGCCAGAATGTGATATCACTTTGATATCTTCAATTCGAACCCTCAAGGACGTACCGCCATGAAAGAGAAGTCGCTGTCCTCCCTCAACGGCCTGGGCGCGCTCGCCGGGTCCCTGGTCGTAGCCCTCGCCGGCGGCGCCCTGTTCGTGGCCGGGGTCGCGGCGAAGGCCAGCACCGGCTCGCCCAACGTGCTGCTGATCCTGGCCGGCCTGCTGATCGCTGCGCTGGCGCTGGTCGCGCTGGCCGGCCTGTACACCGTGCAGCCCAACCAGGCGGCGGTGGTCAGCCTGTTCGGCAAGTACGTCGGCACCGTCAAGGACAACGGCCTGCGCTGGAACAATCCCTTCTTCAGCAAGCGCCGCGTGAGCCAGCGCGTGCGCAATTTCGAGAGCGGCAAGCTGAAGGTCAACGAGCTGGACGGCAGCCCGATCGAGATCGCTGCGGTGATCGTCTGGCAGGTGGTCGATGCCTCCGAAGCGGTCTACAACGTGGACGACTACGAGAGCTTCGTGCACATCCAGTCCGAATCGGCGCTGCGCGCGATGGCCACCAGCTACCCCTATGACCAGCACGAGGACGGTCAGCTGGCGCTGCGCAGCCATGCCAGCGAGATCTCCCAGCACCTGAAGAACGAACTGGCCGAGCGCCTGGCCGATGCCGGCGTGCAGGTGATCGATGCGCGCATCAGCCACCTCGCCTACGCCGCTGAAATCGCCCAGGCGATGCTGCAGCGGCAGCAGGCCAATGCGGTCATCGCCGCACGCACGCGCATCGTCGCCGGTGCGGTCGGCATGGTCGAGATGGCGCTGGCCGAGCTGCAGAAGAACGGCGTGGTGCAGCTGGACGAGGAGCGCAAGGCGCACATGGTCAGCAACCTGTTGACCGTGCTGTGCTCGGACCGCGGCACGCAGCCGGTCGTCAACACCGGCTCGCTGTACTGAGCCACCCTCGCAACGGGGCGCCCCACCGCCCCGCCAGGAGTCTGCATGAGCGAGAAAAAAGCCTATCCGCTGCGCATCAACGCCGAGGTCCTGGCGGCCGCACAGCGCTGGGCGGACGATGAACTGCGCAGCCTCAACGCACAGATCGAATACGTGCTGCGCGACGCACTGCGCAAGGCAGGCCGCCTGCCGAAACCCAAGCCATCGCCGGAGGACAAGGAATGAGCAAGCGCTGGAGCTACCTGACCGTCGAGGTCAAGACATCCATGATGGGCCTGCAGAAAGCTGACGACATTCAGGCCGAACTCAGCCGCCAGGGCCAGCTCGGCTGGGAACTGGTCAACATCATCGTCCCGGCGCCAATGCGCCCGGCCCTGCTGGTCTTCAAGAAGGAGCTGTGACCATGAGCGCACGCCGCTCGTTGCTTGCTGTTTCCCTTGCCCTGTTGTCCGCCAGTGCATCCGCTGGCGAACCGCAGCAGGTCGCAGCACGCCTGCTCGATCACCTGCAGGCAGGGCGCACCGCCGATGCCGAAGCCATGCTGACACCGCAGATGGCCGCGGCCGTGCCTGCCGACAAGCTGCAGGGCCTGTGGCAGTCGCTGGGTGAACTGAAGCAGCGCGGCCCGGCGCACAGCAGTGAGCAGCAGGGCCTGCACCTGGTGGAAGTACCGTTGCAGTTCGCCAGTGGCGCGGTGATCGCGCAGGTTGCGGTGAACGGGCAGGACAAAGTAGCGGGCCTGCTGCTGCGCCCGGCCCCGGCCGCCAAGGCAGCGCCACCGCCGGCCGACGCGAACTACAGCGAAGCCGATTTCAGCGTGCCACAGGCACGCGGTGCGCTGCCCGGCACACTGTCCCTGCCCAAGGGCAAAGGACCGTTTCCGGCCGTAGTGCTGGTGCACGGCTCCGGCCCACAGGATCGCGACGAAACCATCGGTGGCAACCGCCCGTTCCTGGACATCGCCCGCGGCCTGGCCGCACAGGGCATCGCCGTGCTGCGCTACGACAAGCGCACCCATGCCCGTCCCCAGGACTTCCAGAGCGACACCTTCAACGTTGATGACGAGACCACCGACGACGCCGTCGCAGCGTTGAGCGCGTTGGCGGCGGACCCACGCATCGACGGCAAGCGGATCTTCGTGCTCGGCCACAGCCAGGGCGGCATGCTCGCCCCGCGCATCGCCAGCCGCTGGCCACAGGCGCGCGGCGCGATCCTGTGGGCCGCGCCGGCGCGCACATTGCTTGAACTGCTGCCGGAGCAGAACCGCTACCTGTTGTCGCTGGACGGCTCGATCAGCGCCCCGGAACAGGCGTTCCTGGACAAGCTGGCAGCACAGATCGCCGCAGCCCGCAGCGACACCACTGTGCCGACCAGCGAACTGCCACTGGGCGTGCCGCAGACGTTCTGGAAAAGCATCGAAGCGGTGAACGCACGCGGCGACGCGGTTGCGCTGAAGAAACCACTGCTGATGCTGCACGGGGGCCGCGACTTCCAGGTACCGGAAACGGATTGGGCACTGTGGAAAAAAGCCCTGGCCGATCGCCGGGACGTGCAATGGAAGGCCTACCCTGCCCTCAACCACATCGGCATCGCCGGCAGCGGCCCCAGTTCATTGAAGGAATACGCACAGCCGGGCCACGTCGATGGGCAGCTGATCGATGACGTGGCGCGTTGGGTGGAGGCGCAGCGATGAGCGGCAGTGATGCACGCCCGTTCGAGGTTGCCGAAAGTTCTTCGCTGCGGGTGCTGTGGGTGCTGCTGCCACTGCTGGCGGTACTGGGCGTGAGCATGTGGGCACAGCTGCACGACAATCGCAGCGAGGCTCCCTGGATGGAGGTCACCCTGTCGCCGCCGTTCTTCCTGATGGGCGGCAGCGCGGCATGGAGCCTGGCGGTGATCGTGCTGATGGGCATCGGCCTGGGCTGGGCGTTCTTCCGTCGCCGGGTGGAGCTGGCAGGCAACGTGCTGGACGTGCGTTCGACGTTGTACCGTCGCCGCACGCCGGTGGCCGACCTGCTGCTGGACCAGGCCGAGGTGGTCGACCTGGGCCGTGATCGTCGCTACGGCATCCGCTTCAAGACCAACGGCTACAGCATGCCCGGCTTCTACTCCGGGCACTTCCGCCTGCAGGGCGGCGGCAAGGGCTTTGCCCTGGTCACCGACCGCGCACGCACGCTGGTGATTCCGGTGCGCGGCGGCAGCACCCTGCTGCTCAGCATGGAGCGCCCGCAGGCCTTGCTGGAAGCGCTGCGCAAGGTGGCCGCCACGGCGCCACGGCAGTAAGCTGGATCGATGCACCGTAGCACTCCGCTGTTGATCAATACCGAGACCGTCGAACTGTGGCCTGCGCCGCTTCTGCGCGCGCGCAGCAATCTCGACGCCCGCCTGCTGGCCCGCGCGCAATGGGTACTGCGGCGCAAGCGCGATGGCCGCTACCTGGCGGCAGTACTGGCGCACGGTGTGCACTCGCTGGTGCCGCGCCTGCCACGCGAGCCCGGCGTGGAGGAAGCGCTGGCCCTGCTGGATGGCGCACGGTCACGACCGTTCGGCGCTGCACTGGAAGACCAGTGGCTGCCGCTGGTTGGCCTGCAGCAGCGCTTGCAGCAGCTGGGCCTGGATGCACAGCGCTATGCGCACGACAGCGGGCTGGCACTGGAAGCCGAGCCGTGCGTGCTGCACTTGGCCGGACGTGATCGCTTTGCCCGCCCGTTGTGGTTGCGCCGCGGTGCCGCGCAGGGCTGGCGACGGATGCGCCTGCATGCCGCCCGGGATGGCATTGCACTGGATGCGATCTCCGGCTTCCGCAGCCATGCGTATCAGCTCGGCATTTTCGAACGCAAGCTGGCGCGCGGGCAGAGCGTGCCGCAGATCCTGAAGGTCAATGCCGCCCCTGGTTTCAGCGAACACCACAGTGGTCACGCGCTGGACATCGGCACACCGGGGGATGCGCCGGCAGAGGAGAGCTTCGAGGCGACGGCTGCGTTTGCGTGGCTGCAGGCCAATGCCGCGGCGCACGGGTTCCACTTGAGCTATCCGCGCGACAACCCGCATGGGATCGTCTACGAACCGTGGCACTGGTGCTGGAAACCGGCCAACGGCTGAGCCCCTCGTGGCAGCTGCTCGACTGCGGTCCTCGGGTTGGCCGGGAGGGTGGGCGGCGCAGGGGTCGCTGCAAGTACGTCCATGTAAGCTCGGGCGCGCCATCCATGGCGCTTACGCCCCTGCGCCGCCCACCATCCCGGCCACGGACAGTTTCCGGGTGCGTCCGCCACGGAATTGAACAAACAAAAAAAGCAAAGGCAGACGCGGGTCGCTGCGCTCGACGCCGGGCGTGGCCCGGCGCTACCAGTGCTTGGGCGTTGCGGCTAGCGCCGCAGCGCGTTGATCGCCAGCAGTACCCATCCGGCCATCAGCGTGGTGCCACCTACCGGCGCCAGCCGGGTCGGCCATTGCCACAGCGCACCGCCCACCAGGCTGCCGGAGAACAGCAGCACGCCCAGCAGCAACACGTACAACGCCAGATGCGCGATCGCGCCCTGCGCGCGCGGGCCGAGGGCGGCCAGTACCGCTCCGTGGGCAAAGGCGTACAACGCTGCCATGTTCAGGTGCTGCTGCGCCAGCGGATCGGACACGCCATGCGCGGCATAGGCCGAGAGACCGATCGAGGCGGCCGCCAGCAGCGCCCCCAGACAGGCCAGCAACGACGGTTTACGCGCGCGTCGTTCGGAATTGAACATGACTGCTCCTTGCGCAATGCCCGACACCGGGCTCGGGATGAAAAAAAACGCGCCGCAGGAAGCGGCGCGTTTTCATGTCCAACACTACATGGGTCAGCCGAGGCTTACTTGACGGCCCAGTAGATGTCGTACGTCGCTTCCGGGGTGAACGACTTGTCCACGCCGTCCTTCCAGGTTTCGTACGGACGGTCGATGACTTCGTTGCCCGAGGTCACGGCCCAGGCGCGCAGGGCGCTGCGGGCAACGTCCAGGCCTGCCATGTGACCGGTGTAGGCCGCATGCGCCGAACGGTGCGGAGCAACGCGGACGTACTTGACCGGAGCGCCACCGTCGATCTTGACGGTCAGCTGTTCGGCCGGCACGCCTTCGGCACCCTTCTTCTTCACCGGCTGGGCGATGTCGAAGGCGTACTTCTCAGCACCGAAATCGGTGGTGATGATACGCAGCGGACCGGCGGCTTCCAGGCCATTGGCCTCGATCACGCGCTTGATCCACTCCTGGTTGTCCTTGATGGACTTGCTGATGGACTCCTGGCCGCGGTCGACGTTGCCGGCGGTGACGACCAGCAGGTCCTCGGCCGGGACATCGACGATGCCCAGATCGGTCAACGGAGCTTCGGAAGTGCGGTAGTCGACATTCGGCACGGTGGCCAGCATGTTCGCCATGCGCGACAGACCCATCTTGATGTCATCGCCGATCTGGCGGCTGACATACAGGCCTGCGTAGCGACCGAACAGGTCAAAGCCATACTTCACCGAGTAGTCCTGGGTGATCTTGACGTTGCGACCGCCCTTGCCGGTCGGCTCCAGGGTGAAGGTGCTGACCTTGTCGTGACCCTTGGAGGCGTCGTCGATGGCGATAACAACACGCTTGTTCTCTTCGGCTTCGGTCACCTTCCAGGAACCGGTGCCCAGGTCCTTGGAGGTGTAGTCGAGAGTGGCACCGACGCCGGAGGCCGGGCCGGACAGCTTCAGTTCAACGGCGGGATCGCGCAGTACCAGCGGGTTCCAGTCCTTGAAGCGGCGCAGACTGCTGACCGTGTCGTACACGATCGTCATCTTGCGGTTGGTCTCGATGCTTTCGGTGATGTGACGCTCGCCCGGCAGACAGACGCCAATGATGACGAACAGGCCAGCCACGATCCCCAAGGCGATCAGGAACTCGATAATACGGGTCATTCAGA
Organism: Stenotrophomonas sp. 2YAF26; assembly: GCF_052114625.1. NCBI lineage: Bacteria > Pseudomonadati > Pseudomonadota > Gammaproteobacteria > Lysobacterales > Lysobacteraceae > Stenotrophomonas > Stenotrophomonas sp. 2YAF26. Next base: position 21,034 of record NZ_JBFRFC010000003.1, read on the forward strand.
GAGTCTCCGGGGCCGATCCCACGGCCGGGTTGATTGAAGCGAAGCGCCAATCCTAGCAGGCTTCGCGGGCATTGGTTATCGGGATTGGCGCACCGGTTTCCGTGCCGGCTGCGCATTTGTATGCACAAAGAATTCGAAGGGTAACGCATCCGCGTACCCGGCATGTAGGGGGCAAGTGGGGGGCAACCCTGAATCCGGGCCCAGGCTGCGTGCCAAGTCTTTGTCGCTAAAGGATTTTCCTCACACCAACTGGAGTTCAAACGCTTTCAGGACTGCACGCGTACGGTCACGTACGCCCAGTTTGGAAAGGATGTTGGACACATGGTTCTTGATCGTGCCCTCGGCGACCCCCAGCGAATTGGCGATCTCCTTGTTGGAGAAACCGCTGGCCATCAGCCGCAGGATCTCGGTCTCACGGTCGGTCAGCGGGTCGGGCCGGTCCAGGCTGACGAAATCGTTGCGCATGTGCTCCAGCCCGGACAGCAGCCGCTGGGTCACCGCTGGCTGCACCAGCGAACCGCCATCGGCCACCGTGCGGATCGCCCCGACCAGCTGCGCCAGGGTCACATCCTTGAGCAAGTAGCCCTTGGCACCGGCCTTGAGCCCGGCCAGCACCAGCTGGTCATCGTCGAAGGTGGTCAGGATGATGGTCGGCGGCAGCTGTTCCTGCCGTGACAGCACCTGCAGCGCCTCCAGCCCGGACATCACCGGCATGCGCATGTCCATCAGGACCACGTCCGGGCGGATCTGCGGGATCAGCTCGACCGCCTGGCGGCCATCGGCGGCCTCGGCCACCACTTCGATGCCGTCGTCGAGCGCCAGCAGCGAGCGGATCCCCTGCCGCACCAGGGTTTGGTCGTCGACCAGGCAGACGCGAATCATTAACGCACTCCTTCAGGAACCTGGGTAAGGGCCGCCAGCACCGTTGCCGGTACCGTCGCCCGCAGCCGGAAGCCTTCGCCGGGGCGGGTCTCCACCTGCAGCTGGCCTCCACATTGTTGCAGGCGTTCGCGCATGCCGCGCAAACCATTGCCCACATTGACCGTTTCCGCCCCGACACCGTCGTCGCGGGCTTCCACCACGACCTGGTCGGGGACCTCACGGTACACCCGCAACCACAGGTGGCGGGCGCCGGCATGGCGCACCGTGTTGGTGATGATCTCCTGGGTGCAGCGCAGCAGTACGTGGGCCCGCTGCGGGTCTTCCACGTTCAGCGGCTCCTCGATCTCCAGCTGGATGTCCAGCGACGGCACGTGCTCGGTCAGCGGACGCAGCGCAGCGGCCAGGTCGATGGCGCCGGTCTCGCGCAGCTGGCTGACCACCTCGCGCACGTTGCCCAGCAGCAGCTTGGCCAGGGCATGCGAGCGCTTCACGTGCTCCAGCGCCTGCCCTTCGGCGAGGTGGCCGGCCACTTCCAGATTCAGGGTCAACGCGGTCAGCTGGTGGCCCAGCAGATCATGCAGTTCGCGCGAAATGCGGGTGCGCTCGTTCACCCGCGCGCTTTCGGCCAGCAGCGCACGCGTGGCGCGCAGCTCGGCGTTCAGGCGGCGCTGCTCCTCGCGCGCCTCGGCCTGGCGGCGCGCCACCAGCGCGATCACGAACACGAAGCTGGAGAAGCCCATGTAGCCGACGGCCTGCAGCACGGCGATGACCGGCGGGAAGCCCAGTGGCTGGATGTAGACCGGCAGCACGGCCAGGTTGCTGGCCACCAGCCACACCACACCGATGCGCGGGCCCAGCAGCCAGGGCAGCAGGCCGGCCACCACCATCAGCAGGATGCTGCCCAGTGCGGTGCCGGAGAAATAGCTCACGCCGATCGCGCAGGCCGTCAGCAGGATCAGCGCGGCATGGTCGAAGAAGCCGGGCCGGCTTTCGCCCAGCGAGCGGGTCAGCACCCAGTACACGAAGCCGAAGGCCAGGTAGGCCGAGGCCCAGGGAATGATCCGGTAGCCGGCCTCGCCATCCAGGCTCTCCAGCGTCAGCGACACCGGGTCGATCAGGTAGATCGCAAGCCAAAGGCCGACGGTGCCCCAGGTGAACAACCCGGAGTAGCGCAGCATCGCATTGTGGTTGAGTCGGGCCAGCATCACCCATCGTAGCCTGTGTGCGGCCGCTCCCAAGCGCCGAAAGTCATGCTTGGGCATATCCCCCTGTTCATGCCGCAGCCCACCCCGGGCATGCAATAATCGTGCGCAGGGTCTTGTAATGGACCAACCGCGTTACCCCACGGAGTCACAATGTCGATTGTCATCCGCGACGTGCGCGAGCACGAGCTCGATTCCGTCCTGGCTTTGAACAACAATGCTGGCCTGGCCATCCTTCCCCTGGATGCCGAGCGCCTGCGCCTGTTCTATGCAACCGCTGAGTATTTCCGCGTCGCCGAGCGCGACGGCAACCTGGCCGGTTTTTTGATCGGCTTCGGCAGCGACAGCCAGCACGACAGCAGCAATTTCGCCTGGTTCAAGCAACAGCTGAACACCCCTTTCTTCTATATCGACCGCATCGTGGTCGCCAGCCGCCGTCGCGGTGGTGGCGTCGGCCGTGCGTTCTATGCCGACGCGCAGAGCTTCGCCGAGCTGCGCTACCCGCAGATGACCTGTGAGGTGTTCCTGGACCACGGCGCCGATGCCGCCCTGCTCTTCCACGGCAGCTTCGGCTTCCGCGAGCTGGGCCAGAACACCATGCCGCAGGTGGACGTGCGGGCCAGCATGCTGGCCAAGGAACTGTGCAGCTTCCCATGGGTGAACGAAACCTATGGCGGCAAGCTGCCCGATGTGGCATGGGCGCGCGACCGGCAGCTGCCGGCGCAGGCACAGCGGTCGACGGGGACCTGAGCGTGGCGGTGAATTTCGATTACGAACAGGCTGGTGAACTGAAGATCGGCCAGGTGGGCATTGCCAACCTACGCATCCGCACCCTTGATGTTGAACGCCTCGTGCAGGAAATGCAGGAACGGGTGAGCCGTGCGCCGAAGCTGTTCGGCCGTGCGGCGGTGATCCTGGACTTCGGTGGCCTCAGCCAGGTGCCCGACGTGGCAACGGCGCAGGCCCTGGTGGATGGCCTGCGCGGTGCTGGCGTACTGCCGGTTGCATTGGCCTATGGCACCAGTGCAGTTGACCTGCTCTCGCAGCAGCTCGGCCTGCCGCTGCTGGCCAAGTTCCGTGCCCAGTACGAGCGCGCCGAAGCAGAGTCTGCCCCGCCACCGGCACCCGCACCGGAACCGCGGCGTGCTGCGCGGGCCGAAGCGAAGGCCGCACCGGCACCGGCTCCGGCCACGCCGATGGGCAAGGCTGCCGATGCCGCCGCGCCACAGCCTGGCCGCATGCAGCTGGGCAACGTGCGTTCGGGGCAGCAGCTGTATGCGGAAAACTGCGACCTGACCGTGATGGCCACCGTCGGCGCCGGCGCCGAAGTCATCGCCGATGGCAGCATCCATATCTACGGAACCCTGCGCGGCCGTGCGCTGGCAGGGGCCCAGGGCAACACCGCGGCACGCATTTTCTGCCGTGATTTCCATGCGGAACTGGTCGCCATTGCAGGCCACTACAAGGTGCTGGACGATGTCCCGGAAACCCTGCGCGGCAAGGCCGTGCAGGTGTGGCTGGAACAGGACCAGATCAAGATCGCTGCGCTGGACTGACGCAGCACCTCAAACAGAATCATCAGGAGAAGTCCTTTGGCTGAAATCATCGTAGTCACCTCCGGCAAAGGCGGCGTCGGCAAGACCACTTCCAGCGCCAGCCTTGCGTGCGGCCTGGCGAAGCGTGGCAAGAAGGTGGCGGTGATCGACTTCGACGTCGGCCTGCGCAACCTCGACCTGATCATGGGCTGCGAACGCCGCGTGGTGTACGACTTCGTGAATGTCGTGCACGGCGAAGCCACCCTCAAGCAGGCCCTGATCAAGGACAAGCGCTTCGACAACCTGTTCGTGCTGGCTGCCTCGCAGACCCGCGACAAGGATGCACTGACCCAGGAAGGCGTGGGCAAGGTCCTGAAGGACCTGGCCGCCGACGGCTTCGATTACATCATCTGCGACTCCCCGGCCGGCATCGAGAAGGGCGCCTTCCTGGCGATGTACTTCGCCGACCGCGCAGTGGTGGTGGTGAACCCGGAAGTGTCCTCGGTACGCGACTCGGACCGCATCATCGGCCTGCTCGATTCGAAGACCCACAAGGCCGAATCCGGACAGGACGTGCCAGCCTTCCTGCTGCTGACCCGCTACACCCCGGTGCGCGTGGAAAGCGGCGAGATGCTCAGCATCGCCGACGTCGAGGAGGTCCTTGGCCTGAAGGCGATCGGCGTGATCCCCGAATCGGGCGACGTGCTCAATGCCTCCAACAAGGGCGAGCCGGTCATCCTGGATGGCGAATCTGCTGCCGGCCAGGCCTATGACGACGCCGTCGCACGCATCCTCGGCGAAGAACGCCCGATGCGCTTCACCAACGTCGAGAAGAAGGGCTTCTTCAGCAAGCTGTTCGGAGGGTAAGCATGGGCCTGTTTGATTTCCTCAAAGCGAAGAAGACCACCGCCGAAACCGCCAAGAATCGCCTGCAGATCATCATCGCGCAGGAGCGCAGCCACCGTGGCGGTCCCGACTACCTGCCACTGCTGCAGCGCGAGCTGCTGGAAGTGATCAAGAAGTACGTCAACATCGACGTCGATGCAGTGAAGGTGGACCTGGTCAAGGATGGCCAGCACGACGTGCTGGACATCTCCGTGGCGCTGCCTGAAGGCCCGGACAAACCCTGACCCCGCGCCCCGCCCGTGCCTGCATGGGCGGGGCTGCCTGACCCGCATGACTGATACCACGCCCGAACCGAACGTTACCCGCGTCGGCGACATCGCCTTCGCCGATGCCCAGCGCCTGCTCGCTGCACATGAGCTGCGGCTGCACCTCGTTGCGCCCGGCGAGCCGATCCCGGGCAGTTACTGGGGCGAGCCCGAGGCGGGCATCATCGCCAGCGACGTGTACGTGCGCGATGACACGCCAGTACACTCGATGCTGCACGAGGCCTGCCACCTGATCGTGCTGCCGCCGGAGCGGCGCGCGCAGGTGCATACCGACGCCACCGATTCGGTGCCCGAAGAAGATGCCACCTGCTACCTGCAGATCGTGCTGGCCGGGCACCTGCCCGGTGTCGGCAGTGAGCGGCTGATGGCCGACATGGATGCGTGGGGGTATACGTATCGATTGGGGTCGACGAAGGCGTGGTTTGAACAGGACGCCGAAGACGCGAAGGCGTGGCTGATCGAACGCGGCTTGCCGGTGGCGTGATCCACCGTGGACCAGGGTCAGATCCCTTTTGCGCAGCAAAAGGGATCCGCCCCCATCGCCCTCAACCCTGCCCCGCCAGTGCGCGCAGGGTGATGCCGACCACATACGCCAGATAGGTACCGGTGGCATAGCCCATCGTGCCCAGCAGCACGCCTACCGGCGCCAACGCCGGATGGAACGCGGCGGCTACCACCGGTGCCGAAGCAGGGCCGCCGATGTTCGACTGCGAACCGATGGCGAAGTAGAAGAATGGCACCTTCAGCAGCTTGCCCAGGCACCACAGCAGCGCGATGTGCACGCTGATCCAGATGATGCCAAGCAGGAACAGCCACGGGCGGTCCAGCAGCGCCAGCAGATCCATCTGCATGCCGATGCAGGCAATCAGGAAATACAGCAGCAGAGAGCCCAGTCGTGAAGCGCCCGCACCTTCCAGGTTGCGAGCCCGAGTAAAGCTCAGGCCCAGGCCGAGCGTGGTCGACAGCACCACCACCCAGACGAACGGCGCATCCAGGCTGAACTGCGACGCCCAGCTGACATTGACCTTGAACCACGCCGCCAGCGGCGCTCCGATGGCATGGGCCAGGCCGACGCCACCGAAGGCCACGGCCACGATCAGCATCAGGTCGGTCAGGCTGGGAATCCGCTCGTGTTCGGCCTGAAAGCGGGTGATGCGCTCCTTCAGCTCGTCGATGGCGGAGGTATTGGCACCGCTGCGTGCATCGATCTTCGCCGCGCGCCCGGCCAGGAAGATCAACGCCGCCATCCACACGTAGCCAACACCCACATCGACCACCGCGAACTGGCCGAACGTGGTCGCGTTGACATCGAACACTTCGCGCATGGCCAGCATGTTGGCACCGCCGCCGATCCAGCTGCCGGCCAGTGCGGCCATGCCGGACCAGGTATCGCCGGCGACGGTGTCGGGATGGATGGCACGCATCACCAGGAACGCGACCACCGCACCCAGCATGATGCTGGCCGAGGCGCCCAGGTACATAAGCACCAGCTTTGGCCCCAGCCGCAGGATGCCCTTGATGTCGACCGCCAGGGTCAGCAGGATCAGCGCCGCCGGCAGCAGGATGTCACGCGCGACCGGGTTGTACAGCTTGGTGTTCTGCCCGTCGATCAGGCCGAACGTGTTGTAGATGCCCGGCAGCAGATAGCACAGCAGCAGCGCCGGCACGAAGGTATAGAAGCGCTTCCACAGGCCCTGCTCGCGCGAAGCGGTCCAGAACACGGCGCCAAGGGTGGCGGCGATCAGGCCGAAGACGACGATGTCGTTCTGGATCAGGGCAGTCGAGGGCATGCAGGCATCCTGGTAGTGCCGGCCGCTGGCCGGCAACCCCATGTAGGTAGGTCGCAACGTGCAGTTGCCGGCCAGCGGCCGGCACTACCGGAAAGCCGGGCGCCGCCACAAGGGCGGCGCCGGTATCGCTTACTCGCCGATGTGCTGCTTCAGCCAAGCGTTGACGGTGTCATGCCAGAGGATGCTGTTGTTCGGCTTCAGCACCCAGTGGTTCTCGTCCGGGAAGTACAGGAACTTCGACTCGATGCCCTGGCGCTGGGCCGCGGTGAAGGCAGCCAGGCCCTGCTCGACCGGAATGCGGAAATCCTGCTGGCCATGGATCACCAGGATCGGCTTCTTCCAGTCAGCCACGTGGTTGACCGGGTTGAACTTCTCGTAGTTCGCCGCCTTCTGGTACGGGGTACCGCCCTGCTCCCATTCGGTGAACCACAGTTCTTCGGTGGCATAGCCCATCATGCGCTGGTCGAACACGCCGTCATGATTGACCAGGCACTTGAACGGGCTGTTCCAGTTGCCGGCGATCCAGTTGACCATGAAGCCGCCGTAGCTGGCGCCCAGTGCGCAGGCCTTGTCACCGTTGAGGAAGTCGTACTTCTTCAGCGCCGCGCTCCAGCCCTTCTGCAGGTCTTCCAGCGGACGGTCGCCCCAGTGCTGGCTGATCGCATCGGTGAAGGCCTGGCCGTAACCGGTGGAGCCATGGAAGTCGATCATCACCACGGCGTAGCCCTGGCCGGCGTACGTCTGCGGGTTCCAGCGGTAGCTCCAGCCATTACCGAAGCTGCCCTGCGGGCCGCCATGGATCAGGAACGCGACCGGGTAGGACTTGCCTTCCTGGTAGTTGTGCGGCTTGACCACGTAACCGTGCACGGTGTCGTTGTTCCAGCCCTTGAACTCGAACTGCTCGTAGTCGCCGAAGGAAACATCCTTCAGCACCTCGCCAGCGGCCGGGGTCAGCGCCCGCAGCGCGCCGATCGGCTCGCCAGCGGCCGGCAGCAGGCCGACCAGCACCTGGTCGTTGCTCTTCAGGCTGTTGCGGGTGATCGCCACACTGGTGCCGGCCACGTCCACCGAGGTCACGCTGCCATCGCCGATCAGCTTGGTGGCCTTGCCGCTGGCCACGTCGATCTGGAACAGCGGGTGCTCGCCAAGGTCATCGGCGGTGGTGTAGATGCTGGCGCCGTCGGCGGACAGCGCAATGCCACCAGCCGAACGGTCCCACTGCGGAGCGATCTCGCGCGTCTTGCCGCTGGCCAAGTCCATCGCCATCAGGCCGAAGCGGTCCGCCTCGAAGCCTGGGCGCTTCATCGCGCGGTAGAACAGGGTCTTGCCGTCGGCGCTGAACACCGGGCCGGCATCCCAGGCCGGGTTGGACGCGGTCAGGTTGACCGGCGCCTGCTTGCCCGCAGCATCGAAGCGGTACAGGTCGAAGTTGGTCGACCACGGCTCCTGCTTGCCGGCCACGCGGATGCTGGCGACCACGCTGCTGCCATCCGGCGACCAGGCGAAATCGTCATTGCCACCGAACGGCTTGGACGGAGCGTCGCCGTCGATGGTCGCGCTCAGCGCCGAAGCGCCCTTGACCGCACCGGCCTTGGCTGCCGGCAACGGGGCGACGAACAGGGTGTTGCGGCGGCCGTCGTTCCAGGTATCCCAGTGGCGCACGAACAGCGAATCGAAGACCTTGCCGCTGGCCTTGGCGCCTTCCACGTCCTTGAGCTTCTTTTCGGTGCAGGCCAGGTCCGAGGCACAGGCCTGGAACACGCCGGCGCTGAACAGCACGCGGTCGTCCTGCGGCGACACGTGGTAGCTGTCCACGTCCACCGGGAAGTCGGTCAGCTGGCGCGGGGCGCCGCCGCTGATCGGCTGTGCGTACAGCTGCTGGCTGCCGTTCTTGGCGCTGAGGAAGTACACGGTCTGGCCATCGGCCGACAGCGAGGCGGAGTTGACGTTCCAGCCAGCCGGCGTGATCTGCTTCGGCGGTGCCGCGTCGCGGGTGCGCAGGTTGCGCGCGAACAGTGCGGTGCTGGCCTTGAGGTTGGCATCGGTGCTGCGCTTGGCGAACACCACGGTGCCGCCGTCGGCGGTCAATACCGGCGCGGAGACGCGGTCCATGGCCACCATGTCGCGGACTTCCAGGCCACGGGCAGCGGCGACGCTGGGCAGGGCAGCCAGCAGGCTCAGTGGCAGCAGGGCATGACGCAGTTTCATCGGGGTCTCCGCAGGACGGCAAAAAACCGATGGTAGGCCTGCGCGGCCGGGCCTGCCAAGGCCATCGGTCATGGCCGTGGCTGAGCTGCCGCCAGAAAAAGCAAACCGCGCCGTAGCGCGGTTTGCTTGGGACACCGGTAGTGCCGGCCGCTGGCCGGCAACCATGGGGCGTCACGGGTTCCAGGGTTGCCGGCCAGCGGCCGGCACTCCCCCATCACTTACGCCACGGCGCGCTTGCCGGTGCGGTAGATCAGCCAGCCGACCAGGAACAGCACGGCCAGGCCGATCCACTGCGCGGCCGGCAGATGGAACGGCACGGCCAGCACGTCGGCACGGCTGCTGACCACGATCGGCACGGCGATGGCGATACCCATCAGCGCCTCACCGGTGATCAGGCCGGCAGCGAACAGCACGCCCGGCTTGTGCACGCGGTCGCGACCCTCTTCGTCATCGGCGCGTACCTTGTGGAAGCGCTCGACCAGGTAGGAGATCAGGCCACCGAGGAAGATCGGCACCATCAGTTCCAGCGGCAGGTAGATGCCGATCGCCGCGGCCAGCACCGGCACGCGGAAACGCGAGTTGCGCGACTTCAGCCAGCTGTCGAACGCGATGATGGCGGCACCGACCACGGCACCGATGCCGATGAAGGTCCACGGCAGCTCGCCGCCGAACAGGCCCTTGGCCACCGAGGCCATCAGGTTGGCCTGCGGTGCGGCCAGCGCATTCGGATGCAGCTCCGACTTGACGCCGATGCCGTAGGCGGTAGCCAGCAGGTTCAGCACCGGGGCCATGATCAGCGCGCACGAGAACGCACCGATGCCCAGCATCAGCTGCTGCTTCCACGGAGTGGCACCGACGATGTAGCCGGCCTTGAGGTCCTGCAGGTTGTCACCGCCGACGGCGGCGGCACAGCACACCACCGCGCCGATCATGATCGCGGCCACCGCGCCCAGCGGCGCACCGAAGGCACCGACCGGCTGCAGGCCGTCCTTGCCCAGCAGCAGCACCAGCACCGCCGAAGCGAACAGGATGGTGGAGATGGTGATGCCCGAGACCGGGTTGTTGGACGACCCGATCAGGCCTGCCAGGTAGGCCGACACCGAAACGAACAGGAAGCCGGCGACGATCATGATGAGGGTCATCGGGATCGACACGTGCCACTGGCCGACGATGGCCTGGTACAGCGCCAGCAGCGGCAGGGTGAACACCACCAAGGCCACCAGCATCCACTTCATCGGCAGGTCGCGCTCGGTATGTGCCAGCACCGGGCCGCCACTCTTGCGGGCGGCGGCGAAGCCGCTCTTGACGCCGTTGAGCAGCGACTTGCGCAGCGAGATCAGGGTCCAGATGCCACCGATCAGCATCGCGCCGACACCCAGGTAACGCATCTTCGCGCCCCAGATGGCGAACGCCGCTTCGGTGGACGAGGCGGTGGCGATCGAGGCGGCCAGCGCCGGATCGGTGTTCATGAAGAACGCCTGGTAGATCGGAATGGCGATGTGCCAGGTCAGGATCGAGCCGGACACCACCACGATGCCGACGTTGAGGCCGACGATGTAGCCCACGCCCAGCAGCGCCGGCGACAGGTTGGTACCGATGAACGCGGTGATCTTGGAACTGCCGACGTAGGCCGAGGTAGCCCAGGCGTCGGGGATCAAGCGCATGCCGCTTTCCGCAGCCAGCTTGACGAACGCACCGATCACCGCCGACAGGCCAAGGATCTTCAGGCCCGGGCCGGGGTTTTCACCGGCCTTGAGCACTTCAGCCGCCGCCTTGCCTTCCGGGAACGGAAGCGGGTCCTCGACGATCATCGAACGGCGCAGCGGCACCGAGAACAGCACGCCCAGCAGGCCGCCGAGACCGGCGATGCCCAGCACCCACCAGTACTTGAAGTCCGGCCAGTAGCCCATGATCACCAGCGCGGGGATGGTGAAGATCACACCGGCGGCGATCGACGAACCGGCCGAAGCGCCGGTCTGCACGATGTTGTTCTCAAGGATCGAGCCGCCCCCCAGCAGGCGCAGCACGCCCATGGAAATGACCGCGGCGGGAATCGCGGTGGCGATGGTCAGGCCTGCGAACAGACCGAGATAGGCGTTTGCGGCCGACAGCACCACCGCCAGCACGATGGCCAGGACCACCGCGCGGAAAGTGAGCTGCTTGGGCGCAGCGTCATGGTTCATGAAAGCCCCTGCTGGCAAAAAATCCCTGTCACGCTAGCGTTCAGGGGGCAGCAAGTCCAGCGTGCCAAAGGATGGGGGTTGCAGCTGGAACAGGCACGGGCCCGCAGCGGCACCGCGAGCCAGCCGATGCGGCAAAGCCCAAGTGGGCACTCCGCAAACGCTATGTTATAACTTTCCGTTGACCTGTACCCGCCCACCGCATGTCCTCCTTCCCCTCCTCCCGGCTGGCCTCCATCGACCAGTTGCGCGGCACCGTGATGCTGCTGATGCTGCTAGACCACGTGCGCGAGACATTCTTCCTGCAGCATCAGGTCAGCGATCCGATGGACGCGGCGACCGTGTCCCCTGCCCTGTTCGCCTGCCGCCTGCTGGCCCACCTGTGCGCGCCGGTGTTCGTGCTGCTGACCGGCCTGTCGGCCTGGCTGTACGGCCAGCGCCATGCCGATCCGCGCCGTGCCATTGCGGCTTTCCTGCTCAAGCGCGGCCTGTTCCTGGTGGTGCTGGAACTGACCCTGGTCAACTTCGCCTGGACCTTCCAGTTCCCGCCGGAGACGGTGTACCTGCAGGTGATCTGGGCGATCGGCCTGAGCATGATCGCGCTGGCCGGCCTGCTGTGGCTGCCGCGGCCGGTGCTGGCGGTGCTGGCGGTAGCGCTGGTGGTTGGCCACAACCTGTTGGATGGCATGCGCGTGCAGGGCGACGGCGCGGTGGCGGTGCTGTGGAAAGTGCTGCACCAGCGTGACTGGATCGAGGCTGGGCGGTTGAGCCTGCGTACCTCCTACCCGGTGCTGCCGTGGATCGGGGTGATCGCGCTGGGCTACCTGATGGCACCGTGGTTCGCCGCCGGCAGCGATCCCGAACAGCGGCGGCAGCGGTTGCTGTGGGCCGGGCTGGGCGCACTGGCCGCCTTCGCCCTGCTGCGCTTCGCCAACGACTATGGCGATGCACCCTGGCAGTACCAGACCAGCACGCTGCGCACGTGGATGAGCGTGTTCAACATCACCAAGTACCCGCCGTCGCTGCAGTTCCTGCTGCTGACACTGGGCGTGGGCCTGCTGCTGTTGCGGCTGTATGAGTGGCCGCCGCTGGCGCGCGCGCTGCGGCCGCTGGCCGATATCGGTGCAGCGCCGATGTTCTTCTACCTGCTGCACCTGTACGTGCTGAAGCTGCTGTACCTGGCCGCGCTGAAGACCTGGGGCCCGACCCACGGTTGCCTGTATGCACTGGACTCGGTGGCCGGCCTGCTGCTGGTGGCCTGCGCGCTGGCGGTGGTGCTGTACCCACCGACGCGGGCATTCGCGCGGTTCAAGGCACGGCGACGCGACCTGGCCTGGTTGCGGTACCTGTAGACCATGCACCGGGGCGGCCATCCACGCATGGCGTGGATCTACTGAAAGCGGGCGCGGGCCTATAATTCCGCGATGAATTCCACTGCTATCGCTTCCGACGACTTCCTGGGCCATCCCAAGGGCGTCTACGTCTGCTTCTTCACCGAAATGTGGGAGCGCTTCTCCTTCTACGGCATGAAGGCGCTGCTGTTGCTGTACCTCACCAAGTACCACCTGTTCGGTGACAAGGCCGGGCTGGACCTGCTCGGTGCCTATGGCGGCCTGGTGTACTGCATCCCGGTATTCGGCGGCATGCTCGCCGACCGCTGGCTGGGCATGCGCCGCGCGGTGCTGTTCGGCGGCATCCTGCTGGTGCTCGGCCACCTCGGCATGGCCTTCGAGGGCCACGCCGCATACCGGGTCAATGGCGAAGTAGTGCGCGACACCTCGGCATTGGCAGTGACCTATCTGTCGCTGGCGCTGATCATCATGGGCGTCGGCTTCCTCAAGCCGAACATCTCCACCATCGTCGGCAAGCTCTATCCGCAGGACGATCCGCGCCGCGATTCGGGCTTCTCGCTGTTCTATGCCGGCATCAACCTGGGTGCCCTGTTCTCCTCGCTGGTGTGCGGTTTCCTCGGCGAGGTCTACGGCTGGAAGTACGGTTTCGGTGCGGCCGGCATCGGCATGATTGCCGGCCTGGCGATGTTCCTGTGGGGCCAGAAATACCTGCAGGGCCATGCCGAACCGCCGCAGCCGGCCACGCTGAAGCAGAAGGTGCTGGGCCTGCCGCGCGAATGGCTGATCTACCTGTGCGCGGTGATCGGCGTGCTGCCGGTGGCCTGGCTGATGTGGGCGGCCGGCAACGGTGCCTTCGCGCTTGGTGGTGAAATCAGCCTGGCGCTGATGCTGATGCTGGTGGTGCTCGGCGGCGTGCTGGTCTGGTTCGCCTGGTTCACTGGCAGCAAGTGCACGCCGGTGCAGCGCCAGCAGATGATCGCGCTGATGGTGCTGATCTTCATGGCACTGGTGTTCTTCACGATGTACGAGCAGTCGTATGGCTCGTGGGTGACCTTCACCGACCGCCTGCTGACCAAGGACATCGTACCGGCGCTGGTGATCCGCGAAGGCTCGCCGCTGCCGTGGTCGATCCTCTCGCTGCTGCTGGCACCGCTGGGCTTCGTGGTCAGCGCGCGCCTGTCCGAGCGACGTCCCGGCTCGTCCGCACCGCGTACGTTCTTCATCGCCATCGTCGCGCTGATGCTGGTGCTGCTGGTGCGCGACTGTCTGGTGATTCCGCAGACCGCCGGTTCGCTGACCTACCTCGGCGGCCTGTTCCTGGTGCTGCTGGCGCCGGCCTTCGCCGCGTTGTGGACCTGGATGGACCGTCGCGGCTGGGAGCCGGGCAAGCCGGTGAAGTCGGCCTGGGGCCTGGTGATCGGTGCGTTGTCGTTCGTACCGCTGGCGCTGGCCGCGCAGCACGTTGGTACGACCGGCGAGATGGCCAGCGTGTGGTGGCTGGTGCTGGCCTACTTCCTGCTGGCCAGCGGCGAGATGTGCCTGTCGCCGGTCGGCCTGTCGGCGGTCACCCAGCTGGCGGTGCCCCGGGTGATGAGCCTGATGATGGGCACCTGGTTCCTGGCGACCGCCTTCTCCGAAACGCTGGCCGCGCTGTTCGGCAAGCTGGCGGCGATCGACGTACCTGAAGGCGAAACGCTGGACATGGCCGCTGCGGCCGGTGCCTATGCGCACCTGTTCTGGCTGCTGATGTGGATCGGCCTGGGCTGCGCTTTGCTGGCCTTCATCGCCGCACCGCTGTTGAAGCGGATGATGCATGGAGTGAAGTAACGCCCATTGGCAGCTCACTGCGGCGGCAACCATGATGGTTGCCGCCGCGCGTGTTTCAGGGCGCCTTGCCCTTGTCGGAAGACGTCGCGGCCGCTGCGGTACCGCCCCCCAGGCTGCGTGACAGGAAGGCAAGCAATCGGCTGTAGTAGTCGCGCTGGTTGGCCTCGGCATACAAACCATGCCCCTCCCGCGGGTAATACAGCGCTTCCACCGGCACGCCGGCCTGTTTCAACGCCGCTTCCATGCGTTCGGTGTGCTGTACCGGCGCACGCAGGTCTTCGCGACCAGCGGCCAGCAGCACCGGCACCTTGATACTCGCCGCCAGATTCACCGGCGACACTGCCGCCAGGGTGGCCGGATCACCCAGCCACTCCTGTAGATAGGTCACGCCGGAGGCGCGATCCTGGATGTCGCCCCGTTTGAACATCAACGGCAGGTCGTACACCCCGACGTAGCCGGCCGCGCAGCGGTACAGCCCCGGCTCGCGCACAGCGCCCATCATGGCCGAGTACGCACCGTAGCTGGCACCGTAGATGCAGATGCGTGCGCTGTCGGCGATGCCTTGGCTGATCGCCCAGCGGGTGGCGTCGGTCACATCGTCCTGCATCGCGCGGCCCCATTGCCGGGCAGCGGCCTGGGTATGTGCACGGCCGTAGTTGCCCGAGCCGCGGAAGTTGACCTGCAGCACCGCGTAGCCGGCGTCGGCCAGCAACTGGTTCTCGCGCTCGAAACCACCATCATCGAACACGCCGATCGGGCCACCATGCGGGACCACCACCATCGGCAGGTTGTGGCCATCACTGCCCCTGGGCAGGGGCAGGAAGCCATGCAGCGGCAGGCCGTCCCGCGCAGCCAGGGTGATCGGGCGAACGCTGGCACCGCCATCGCGATCAAACCAGCGATGGCGGCTGGTGAGGAACGCGGCGTTGCGGGTGGCCGTGGTGTACAGGAAATAGTCGCCGGGATTGGTTGCCGAGCTCACTTTCACCAGCAGACGTGTGTTGTCGCGGGTGCCGGAGACCAGGCTCACCGCCTGCCCTGGAAACGCCTTTTCAAGCTTGCGCTGGATGCCGGCGGTCGGCGACTGCTCATCGAAGAAGGCCGTGCGCGTGGCAGCGCCGACGAACTGGATGCCCACCGGCACGCGCGTGCCAGGCTGGTAGACCACATGGGTAGGGTCAACGGTATCGTCCTGCAGCAGCGTACGCCGCTCTCCGCTGACCGGGTCCCAGCTGACCACCGCGTCCGGGCCGCGGGCCTGCTCCACCACCAGGTAAGCCAGGCGGTTGTCGGCAGAGAAGCCGATCGGGCGTTCGATGCGGCGGCTGTTGCCTTCGTCGTTGACCAGCGTCCAATGATCGCGACCTTCGCGGTAGTAGAGCTTGTTGACGTTGTCGGCGGCGGCACCATGGGCGAAGCGCAGTTCCCCTTGATTGTCGGTGGTGAACGTCGCGCGCTGCACCGGTGAACGCGATACCGGGATGCGACGCCCGGTGATCACGTCCATCCGTTCCAGACGCGTATTGGTGTCGTTGGCAAATGGCCACAGCGAGATCAACACGTTGCGCTCGTCGGCAGGCAGCGGATCGGCAAGGAAGGCGGCGACCGGCTCGACCACGCGCCCGGTCACGAAGCCGGGCTCATCCGGGCGGGCGCGATAGCCGACCAGAAGATCACCGCGTTTGCCATTGGCGTCGATGGCATACAGTTCGCCCGTCGGCCGCGGTTGGTCCAACGGCCCCCATTTTTCGGCCAGACCGATGAGCAGGCGGCTGTCACTCACCCAGTCGACCTCGGCGGCATGATTGTTGCGTGGCGGCCGGAAATTGCCGACCAGCTCCATCGTGTCGGTACGCAGCACCGCCACGGCGGTCGCGCCCTCCAGCGGCAAGGTCATGGCAATGTATTCGCCGGTGGGCGAGAGCTGGATGTCATTGAACTCCGCACGACGCACATAGCCGTCCAGCGAAACTTCCGCAGCCTCCACCCCAGCGGCGCCGCAGATGGCCATCAATGCGGCCAGCACCTTTGCATGCTTCATCACTTCCTCCTTGAAGCCGGGCATCCCCTGCCCGGCATCGGGTCCGCTGGCTGCGGCTGGATTTCCTTACGGCGCCTTGTCAGCACCTGCGGTGGCGCTGGCGCTGGCGGTGTTGCCGCCCAGACTGCGTGACAGGAAGGCGAGCAGCCTGCTGTAGTACTCGCGCTGGTGCTCGGGCCGGTAGAAGCCATGGCCTTCGGTGCGGTAATACAGGCTTTCCACCGGCGAGCCGGCCGCCTTCAGTGCGGCCTCCATGCGCTCGGTGTGTTTGATCGGCGCGCGACGGTCTTCGCCTCCGGCGGCCAGGAATACAGGCACCTTCAGTTGCGCGGCCAGATTCACCGGCGAACGGGTACCCAGCGTCTTCGGATCACCCACCCAATCGCGCTGCCAAAGCATGGCCGAATCGCTCAACTGCGCCTCCCCAGTGAACATCAGCGGCAGGTCATACACGCCGACATAGCCGGCCGCGCACTGGTACAGCCCCGGCTCGCGTACCGGCCCCATCATCGCCGCGTACGCACCGTAACTGGCGCCATAGATGCAGATGCGCTTGCTGTCGGCGATGCCCTCGGCGATGGCCCAGCGCGTGGCGTCGGTCACATCGTCCTGCATAGCCGCGCCCCACTGCTTCGCACCCGCCTGGGCGAAGGCGCGCCCATAATTGGACGAACCACGGAAGTTGACCTGCAGCACCGCATACCCTGCGGCTGCCAGCATCTGCGGCTCGCTGGTGTAGCTGCCTTCATCGAACACGCCGAAGGGGCCGCCGTGCGGCAACACGACCATTGGCAGATTGCGACCATCACTGCCCTGCGGCAATGTCAGGAATCCATGCAGCGACACGCCGTCGCGGGCCTTCAATGCAAACGGGCGAACCGTGGCGGCCAGTTTCGGGTCGATCCATTCGCTGCGGCTGAGCAGATGCTCTGCCGCCTTCGCGCGGGTGTCGAACAGGTAGAAATCCCCGGGGTTGCTGCCCGACCACGTCTGCACCACCACCTTGCCGCCATCGCGGGTACTGGAGGTGATGAGCACCGGGCCGCCGAACGCCGCCTCAAGGCTGCGGTACTGACGGGCATCGGCCCCCTTCTCATCGAAGAACCGGGTGCGCGGTGCATCGCCGACATACAGCGCGCCCACCGGCACGCGGGTGCCCGGGCGGAAGATGATCGCGTAAGGATCGACCACGCCATCGCGCAGCACCTCGCGCCGTTCGCCGGTCTGCGGGTTCCAGCTGAGGATGGCATCGGGCCCGGTGGGCTGCTCGACCTGCAGATAGGCCAGTGCACCATCTTCGGAGAAGCCGATGGCCCCTTCCACCCGGTGGCTCAGCGATTCGTCATTGACCAGTGACCACTGCGCATTGGTCCCAGCGCGGTAGTAGAGCTTGTTGACGTTGTCCGAGGTAGCGCCGTGAGCAAAGCGCACTTCGCCCTGATGATCGGTGGTGAAGCTGGCGCGCTGCACCGGCGAGCCGGAAACGCGCACGCGGCGCCCGCTGACCACATCCAGCCGCTCCACGCGGGTATAGGGATCATCGGCAAAGGGCCACACCGCGATCAGTACATTGCGGTCATCGCCGGGCAGCTCGTCGGTGAGGAAAGCCGCGACGTCCTCCACCTTCTTCGGCTGGATGCGCGTGCCCAGCCCACGGCCCTGCACGCGGTAGCCGACCAGCAGTTCGCCGCCCTTGCCATCGACATTGACGCCGTAGAGTTCACCGGTCGGTTGCGGGGTATCCAGCGCGCCAAGCTTCTCGGCCAGGCCGACCAGCAGGCGGTCATTGCTCACCCATTCAAAGGTGTTTGCGTGGTTCTTGTCCTGTGGCCGGAACACACCCGCGGGTTTGCGGTCGGACGTGCGCAGGATGATCAGCGCGGTGGAATCGTCCAGCGGTACGGTGCCGGCGACGTATTCGCCGCCCGGCGAGAGTTTGACGTCCGAGAACGACTCCGGCTTCAGGTACTTCTCCAGGTCCACCCCGCCAGTACCCGCCGACGTCCCGCCCACCACCGCGCACAGCAGCGCGGCAAATACAGTCCTGCGCATCCTTCCCCCTCCCTGCCGGACACCCTGTCCAGATTTGCCGATTCTAGGCAGGCCGACGATGGCTGCGCCAGTGACGAGCGCGCCATCGCCAGACTCAGGGCGCCTTCTCCGCATCACCGGTGGCCTGCGTTTGTGCGGTGGCTCCCCCCAGGCTGCGCGACAGGAACGCCAGCAGGCGTCCGTAGTACTCGCTGCGATGCGCCTGGGTGTAGAAGCCGTGGCCTTCGGTGCGGAAGTACAGGGCTTCCACCGGGGTACCAGCCCGTTCCAGCGCGGCCTGCAGCCGCTTGCTGTGCAGGATGGGCGCACGCGCATCCTCACCACCAGCGGCCAGGAATACCGGCACCCTGATGCGATCCGCCAACGCAACCGGCGACACCTCACCCAGCGAGGCCGGATCGCCCAGCCACTGCTGCAGATAGGCCACGCCGAAACGGCTGTCGCCCACATCGCCACGGGTGTACATCAACGGCAGGTCATAGACGCCCACGTAGCCTGCCGCGCACTGGTACAGCCCCGGCTCGCGCACCGGCCCCATCATCGCCGCGTAGGCGCCATAGCTGGCACCGTAGATGCAGATGCGTTTGCTGTCGGCGATGCCCTCGGCGATGGCCCAGCGCGTTGCATCGGTCACGTCATCCTGCATGGCACGACCCCATTGCCGCACAGCCGCACGCATGTGGGCACGGCCGAAGTTGCCGGATCCGCGGAAATTCACCTGCAGCACGGCATAGCCGGCTGCTGCCAGCAACTGCGTCTCGTGCGCGAAACGGCCGTCGTCGAACTCGCCGATGGGGCCCCCATGCGGCAGCACCACCATCGGCAGGTCGCGGCCTGTACTGCCGTGCGGCACGGTCAGGAACCCATGCAGGTCCAGTCCATCGCGTGCCTTCACTCTGATGGACCGCACCGATGCGGTCGTAGCCGGATCGATCCATTCGCTGCGCGCCAGCAGGAAGCGCGCCTGTCTGCGGTCGACGTCATAAAGGTAGAACTCGCCCGGATTGGCGCCTGACCAGGTTTCCAGAAGCAGCTTTCGTCCATCACGGGTGCTGGAGGTGATGAACACCGCCCGCCTGGGAAATGCCGCCTCCAGGCTGCGGTACTGCTGCGCTTCGGCCGATGCTTCATCGAAGAAGCGGGTGCGCGGGGTATCGCCCAGGAACAGTGCGCCGACCGGCACCCTGCTGCCTGGACTGCGGATCACCCGTGCCGGATCGACCACATCGTCGCGCAGAACAACCCTGCGTTCCTGCGTGATCGGGTTCCAGCTGACGATGGCATCAGGCCCACTGGCCTGCTCGCTCTGCAGGTAGGCCAGCTGGCCATCGGCGGAAAAACCGAGTGCCGCCTCGATGCGGCCACTGGCCGTTTCATCATTCACCAGCGCCCATTCGCCACCGTTGCGGTGGTAGAGACGGCTGCCGTTGTCGCTGCCGGTGCCACGCACGAAACGCACGTCACCCTTGGGGTCGATCGTGTAGGAAGACGCCGGCACCGGCGCACGGGCCAGGATGCGCTGTTTGCCCGTAGCGAGATCGAGCCGGGCTGCATAGCCATTGGCGTCCAGGCGCGACCCACCCATTGCAATGACCACCTGGCCATCGTCGCCCGGCAGGGCGTCACTGAGGAACGCCGCTGCCTCGCTGTGGTACCTGGGCCGCAGGCGCAGTCCCAGGCTGCGGTAGCCGACCAGCACGTCCGTACGCCCGGTACGCGCGTCGAGCGCCAGCAGTTCGCCGGTGGCCCAGGGCGCATCACGGGTGCCGAACTTCTGGGCCAAGCCGAACATCACCTGATCGTTGTTGACCCAGTGCATGTCGAAGACATGGGAATTGCGTGGCGGCCGCAGGCTACCCACCGGCGTGTTGTCGTCCGTACGCAGGATGATCAACGCGGTGAAGCCATCACCGGGCACGGTCGCGGCCAGGTAGTCGCCGCTGGGCGACAGGATCACATCCTCGAACTTGTCCGGTCGCACGTAAGCGTCCAGATCAACCGCAGCAGCGGTCCCCCACGACATCCCTGCCACGATGATGGCGGCCAACCCATACCTGCGCATGCTTCCCCCCTTGCGCCTGGACGCCTTGTCCCGGCTGGCCGATTCTAGGCAGGCCAGCGGCCGCCCCGCCAGTGGGCACAAAAAACAACGGCACCGTTGCCGGTGCCGTTGTTACCACTACCTTGGAGAGAGAGTCAGGACGTGGGTTCGGGGGGCGTGCGCCGGCTCAATGGACCCCGCGCACGGCCAGAGTGAGGGCGAGGATGCTGAGGATCACCGCAATGGTGCCGTCCAGCACGCGCCAGGTGCTGGGCTTGGTGAACAGCGGTGCCAGCAGGCGCGCGCCCAGGCCCTGCGCGGTCAGCCACAGGCAGCTGGCAGTGACCACGCCGGCCGCGAAGGCCATGCGTGCATTGCCGAAGTTCTCGGCGATCGAGCCGATCACCATCATGTCCAGCCAGAAGTGCGGGTTGATCAGCGAGAAGCCGACCGCGGCCAGCAGCACCGAGCGACGGCTGCCGTCATCGCTGTCGGCCTCGCCCATGCCGCCGCCACCGGCGATCGCACGGCGCGCCGACTTCATCGCATACCAGGCCAGGAAGGCCACGCCGGTCCAGAGGACGGCGGTGGTCAGCCACGGCAGCGCCGTGGTGAGCGTACGCAGGCCGGCCACGCTGGCGAAGATGAAGATCGCATCGATGGCCGCACATGTGGCGACCACCGGCACGATGTGCTTGCGCAGGATGCCCTGGCGCAGGATGAAGGCGCTCTGGGCGCCGACCACGGCAAACAGGCCGACGCCGGTAGCCGCACCACTGAACCAGGCACCGAGGCCGGTGCTGGCGGAGATGACCGAGAACATGGGATTCACTACCTTGTCTTGCTTGGGGGGAGCGGTGCCTCGCGAAGGCGGACAGCACCGGAACGGGCGCCATTGTCGCGCCGCAACATAGAAAAGACGAGCTAAACTTACTAAACCAACATTAGCGGAGCTTAATTGCCATGCGCATCGACCATGCCCAGCTGCGGGCCCTGGCTGCGGTGATCCGCGAAGGCAGCTTCGACCGTGCCGCGCAGTCGCTCAACGTCACCCCCTCGGCCATCTCGCAGCGGGTCAAGGCGCTGGAAGACCGCATCGGCCGCCTGCTGGTCAAACGGGGCACCCCGGCAACCGCTACCGCAGAGGGCCAGCTGCTGGTGCAGCTGGCCGAGCAGACCGCCCTGCTGGAGCACGATGCCCTGCACCGCATGGGCTTGGCCGACGAGGACCTGCCACAGGCGAGCATCCCGGTGGCGGTCAACCACGACAGCCTGGAGACCTGGTTCCCGCAGGCCGCGCAGCAGTTCGCGCAGAGCACCGGCACCACCTTGGACCTGCGGGTGGAAGACCAGGATCACACGGTCGAGCTGCTGCGCCAGGGCACCGTGCTGGGTGCGGTGACCACCCTGGACGAGCCGGTGCAGGGCTGCCAGATCCACGCACTGGGCAGCATCCGCTACGCCGCGACCTGCACGCCGGAGTTCCGCGAGCGCCACTTCGCCAAGGGCGTGACCGCACAGGCGCTGGCGCAGGCTCCGGTGCTGGTGTTCAACCGCAAGGACGACATGCAGTCGCGCTTTGCCCGGCGCATGGCCGGCGCCGACCTGCCCAGCACGGCCCCCACCTGGTGGATTCCCTCCACCCGCGCCTTCGTCCAAGCCAATCTCGGCGGGCTCGGCTGGACGATGAACCCGTTGCCGCTGGTGAAGCGCCATCTGGATGCAGGACGGCTGGTCTACGTGCGGCAGCGCGCGTGGGAAGACGTGCCGCTGTACTGGCAGCACTGGAAGGGCGACGTGCAGACCATGGCCCTGCTGACCCGGGCGGTGCTGGACGCCGCCTCGGCGCTGGTGCAGCGCAGGCGCTGAGCGGACGCGCATTGGTGGATGCCGACTTTGGTCGGCTTCGAACCTACTGCTCACGAATACGGGAACAGGGCGATCCCGACATTCAATTGCGTCATTGCCAGCCGACAGTTGCAGAGGTCCCGCGTAGGCTTGAGGGTTCATTGATTGCGAGCCAAACCGAATGGAGCTTCCTGACGACATCTACGAGCAGGTCACTGAGCTCTCCGAGCAGGGAAACACCTGCATGGATGCCGATGATCACGCTGGCGCAATGCGCTGCTGGCTGCAGGCCTTGGACAAGTTGCCTGCCCCTGCCAACGATTGGGAAGCCTACACGTGGCTCTGCGCCTCGCTTGGCGACGCGAGTTTTATGTCAGGACATTTTCCCGAAGCCCTACAGTACTTCGTGGATGCGCTGAATGGTCCGGACGGTCATGCGAACCCCTTCATCCTGTATCGGGTTGGCCAATGTCATGAACTTCAAGGACAACGGGATCAGGCGCTGGAGTACCTGCTCAGGGCTTATGCATTGGATGGCGAGGACATATTCGACGCTGACGATGAAGGCGGGAAGTACCTTGCCTTGCTGCATCAGCACGGCCTCACTTCGCCTTGATACCACCAAGACAGCCAAGCTTTGGGAATGCAGCCCTTGGTAGTCAGGACTCGTTGAGTCTCAGCCATGGAGAGGTCGGGCTGGAAACGACTTGATCCCCTCCGTCCCCTTTTCATGCAAGGATCGGCGCAACCGACGATGGGGCTGGCCGATGGAAACCGAACCGGTATTCCTGCATATCCGCGTGGTGATGGGGATCATCCTCGGCCTGTCCATCACCACCCTGCTGAAGGGGTTGGCGCAGATCATCGAGCACCCCCAGCGGCGCGGCTGTTCGGCGCTGCACCTGTGCTGGGTGATGTGGACGCTGGTGTCGCTGGTCACCTTCTGGTGGTGGGAATTCCGCCTCGTCGAAGTGCACCGCTGGACATTTGAAACCTATCTGTTCGTGATCACCTACAGCGCGACCTGGTTCCTGTTGTGCGCGCTGCTGTTTCCCGACGACCTGCGCGACTACGGCAGTTACGGCCACTACCTGATGCAGCGGCGGCGCTGGATCTTCGGGGTGATCGCGATATTGACGCTTCTGGACCTTGTGGACACCGCGATCAAGGGAGGAAGCCGCTGGCGGCTGCTGGGGGATGCGTACCCATTGCACACGGCGCTGATGCTCATCGTTGCCGCGTTGGGATGGCATCTGCGCAGCGCGCGCATGCAGTTGGTACTGGCCGCATCGACGCTGGCCTATCAACTGGGCTACTTCGCGGCGGAATACTTCACCATCGGCAGTGATTGAAGACCGCCACCGTCTCCATCCAATCTCCATCCTGGTCGTCCACACTCATCTGGTTCCGTTCGACCACAGGTTTCCCAGATGACGATCCACTACCGCGATGCCCTCCCCGATGATGCCGCTGCCTGCATCGACCTTCGCGGGCGCACCCGCGAAAACGCCTTCAGCGCCGCGCAGCTGGCCGAACTGGGCATCACCGAAGAGAGCTGGGCCGCCGGCATCTCCGATGGCGATTCGATTGGCCGCGTCGCCTGGGAGGGCGAGCGGATGGCCGGCTACTGCTTTGCCGACCGCGAAAGCGGCGAGGTGCTGGTGCTGGCCCTGCTGCCGGAATTCGAGAACCGCGGCATCGGCCGGCAGCTGCTGCAGGAGGTGGTCAGCCTGACCCGCGATTCAGGCCACACCCGCCTGTTCCTGGCCTGCTCGGCGGACCCGCATTCGCGTTCTCATGGCTTCTATCGGCATCTGGGCTGGAAGGCGACCGGCGAGGTCGACGAGGCCGGTGACGAGATTCTTGAGCTGCCTTGACGCGCGGCGCCGGGAACAGCCGCCGGGCATCGCCCGGCGCTACCGGGGATGGGGTCGAACGCGCAGGCCGGATGCTGCGTTGCATCAAAATCGGACCAGAAGCGGTTAAAATTGCCCCTGGAATGCTGCAAGGCGTTGTTTCTTCACGCTCTTTCCCTGCTTCTTGCGCATCCTGACCCCTTTCCCCGCCAACGATTCCGCCCCCATGAAGAAATTTGGCAAGGCCCTACTCGCCCTGCTCGTGCTGCTGTTGCTGGTCGCCGCACTGTTCCTGTACTGGCCGCTGACCCAGCGCTCGGTGCCCGCCGCGAGCAACGACAAGCCCGTCGATGTCGTGCTGGTCGGCGCCGGCATCATGAGCATCACCCTGGCCACCTACCTGCAGGAACTGCAGCCGGACTGGAACATCCAGGTCTACGAGCGCCTCGACGGCGTCGCCGGTGAAAGCTCGGACGGCTGGAACAACGCCGGCACCGGCCACTCGGCATTCGCCGAACTGAACTACACCCCGGAACTGCCCGATGGCAGCATCGAGACCAAGCGCGCGGTCGGCATCGCCGAATCGTTCGAGGTCTCGCGCCAGTTCTGGTCGCACCAGGTGAAGGAAGGGCGGCTGAGCCAGCCCAGCGACTTCATCAACCCGACCCCGCACATGAGCTTCGTCTGGGGCGATGACAACATCGCCTACCTGCACAAGCGCCAGCAGGCGCTGGTGAAGAACCCGCTGTTCTACGGCATGCAGTACTCCGAGGACCCGGCGCAGATCAAGCAGTGGGCACCGCTGCTGATGGAAGGCCGCGACCCGAAGCAGAAGGTCGCCGCGACCTGGATGCCGTTGGGCACCGACGTCAACTTCGGTGTCATCACCCGCCAGCTGACCGCCGGCCTGCAGCACAGCCCGAACTTCGGCCTGCACCTCAACCATGAGGTCAGCGCCCTGCGGCAGAACGTGGACAAGAGCTGGAACGTGACGGTGAAGGACCTCAAGGCCGGCACCGAATCCACCACCCACGCCCGCTTCGTGTTCATCGGTGCCGGTGGCGCCGCGCTGAAGCTGCTGCAGATGTCGGGCATCCCGGAATCGAAGGACTACGCCGGCTTCCCGGTGGGCGGCCAGTTCCTCGCCTTCCAGGGCCAGGACGTGACCTCGCGCCATGGCGTGAAGGCCTACGGCATGGCCGAAACCGGTTCGCCGCCGATGTCGGTGCCGCACCTGGATGCGCGCAAGCTGGRTGGCAAGCCGGTGGTCCTGTTCGGGCCGTTCGCGCTGTACAGCACCAAGTTCCTCAAGCACGGCTCGTGGTGGGACCTGTATTCGTCGGTCAACCACAACAACGTCGGCCCGATGCTGGAAGTGGGCAAGGACAACCTGGACCTGGTTCAGTACCTGATGGGCCAAGCGCGCCTCAACGACGCCGATCGCCAGGCCGAACTGGTCAAGTACTTCCCCAACGCCAAGCCGGGCGACTGGAAGCTGGTCACCGCTGGCCAGCGCGTGCAGATCATCAAGCGTGATCCGCTGAAGGGCGCGGTGCTGCAGTTCGGTACCGAGATCGTGACCGACAAGGACCACACCCTCGCTGCGCTGCTGGGCGCTTCGCCGGGTGCCTCGACCTCGCCGCCGATCATGCTCGACCTGATGGCCAAGGCCTTCCCGGAACAGATGAAGGCCGGTTGGGAAGCCCGCCTGCGCGAGATCGTTCCTTCGTACGGCCGCAAGCTCAACGAAAGTGCCGCGCTGACCAACGAGATCCGCACGTTGACCAGCCAGACCCTGCACCTGCCCTACCTGGAGGTTCCGGTGGAAGCAGGTACGACGCCTGCACTGGCACCGACGGCCGCGCCGGCGCCGGCCCCGGCCAAGGAAAAGCGCAACGCCAACGAAGAGCTGCAGGCGCTGTAAGCCTGCGCTTGGCGGATGCCTGCGGACGGCCACCTTCGGGTGGCCGTCTGCGTTTGCGCGCGGCGACGGGGCGGAGCCCTCCCGCACGGGAGGGCTCTGCCCCGTTCCGGGAGGCCCCTCGCAGGACCAGGGCCCAGTGCCTGCGGCAGTGGGATCCAACCCCACCCTGACGCTTGCTGCGCGCCTGAAAGTCCCTGCGCAATGACGCGAATTGTAATGTTGTTAAGAATTATTTACATTTGCGTCCTGCGCAGTGACCGCGCCCCTCCCAGATGGACCTGACGTGCCCGAAGCCGCCGCCCCGGGTGCTGGACGACTGTTGCCGCCCCTTCCCCGCCTCTACGCTTCGAGCCCGCCATGACCCAGATTTTCCCCAGCCGCCTGCCCCGCCGTGCGCTGCTGCCCGCTGCCCTGCTGTCCTGCCTCACCCTGGCTGCGCCGTCGGCATTGGCCGAGGTCGCTGCCGACGCCTCCGATGCCAAGACCCTGGACCGGGTGAGCGTGCGCGCCGAGCAGTCCGCGCCGCCATCGAGCACCACCCGCCTGCCGATCACCCTGCAGGAAACGCCGCAGTCGTCCACGGTGATCGGCCTGCAGCGCCTGCAGGACGAATCGTTGTTCAGCCTCAACGACGTGATGCGCAATGTCACCGGCGTCAGCGTGTCCTTCTATGACACCCAGCGCCCGCTGTACTACGCGCGTGGTTTTGCCATCACCGATTTCCAGGTGGATGGCATTCCCACCTACAGCGGCTCGACCAACCAGGAATACGACACCGCCTTCTATGACCGGGTGGAAGTGATCCGCGGCGCCAACGGCCTGCTCAGCGGCGCGGGTGTGCCGTCGGCCACGGTGAACCTGCTGCGCAAGCGCCCGGGCAAGGAGTTCGACGCTTCGTTCTCGGTCAGCGCCGGCAGCTGGGACTACCGCCGCATGGAAGCTGACGTGACCGCGCCGCTGACCACCGACGGCCGCTTCCGCAGCCGCGTGGTCGCCGCCTACACCGATCGCGATTTCTATTACGACCGCTACAAAGAGAACAAGATGGCCGGCATGGCCGTGCTGGAAGGCGATGTGACCGACAGCACCACGGTGACCGTCGGCTACCAGACCCAGGACAACAACCCGGTGGGCTCGACCTGGGGCACCGTGCCGTTCTTCGACAGCCAGGGCAACTTCGCCCATCTGCCGCGCTCGACCAACCTGGCACCGAAGTGGAGCTACTGGCAGCGCGAGACCAGCACGGTGTTCGCCAACCTGGAGCAGCGCTTCGGTGACAACTGGCTGCTGAAGATCAACACCGCCTACACGCGTGGCAACGTGCAGAACATGCGCCTGTACGGCACCGGCAATCCCGACCCGGTGACCGGCGCGGGCATCTACCTGCGCACCGCCGCCGGCGATTCGGAAGACACCCGCCGCAACGTCGACGCCTACCTGACCGGCACCTTCAACCTGTGGGGCCAGCAGCACGACGTGACCGTGGGCGCGCAGTGGGCCGACCTGGAAGGCACCACCAACACCCTTGCGCTGAACTATCCGCGTGACTGGGCTCGTTGCGGCAGCGAGCGCTGCTACTACATTCCCAACGTGCACACCTGGGATGGCGACATCTCCGAAGTCACCTACACCCTCACCGGCGCACGCCGCGTGGCCAAGACCACGCAGAGCGGCTTCTACCTGGCCACCCGCCTGCGCCTGGCCGATCCGCTGGCGCTGATCGCCGGCGCACGCCTGAGCCGCTGGCAGACCCAGACCCGCGCCTACAACGCGGCCGGCGCCTACACCGCCACCAGCGGCGCGTACAAGGTGAGCGATGAAATCACCCCGTACGTGGGCCTGGTGTACGACATCACCCCGAACGTGGCGGCCTATGCCAGCTACACCGCGATCTTCAACCCGCAGAACTACAAGGACCGCAATGAGAACCTGCTGGCGCCGGTGCAGGGCTCCAACCTGGAAGCGGGCCTGAAGACGCAGTGGTTCGACGGTCGCCTGACCGCCAACGCGGCGGTGTTCGAAGCCAAGCAGGACAACTACGCGGTGCGTGACATGAGCGTGCCGGAAGGCTCACTCAGCGACGGCAGCTCGGCCTACAT
This sequence comes from Stenotrophomonas sp. 2YAF26, assembly GCF_052114625.1. Classification (NCBI taxonomy): domain Bacteria; kingdom Pseudomonadati; phylum Pseudomonadota; class Gammaproteobacteria; order Lysobacterales; family Lysobacteraceae; genus Stenotrophomonas; species Stenotrophomonas sp. 2YAF26. The sequence continues at coordinate 49,043 of NZ_JBFRFC010000003.1, forward strand.
CGGGGTCAACGGCACCAAGGCGCGCGGCTGGGAGGTGGACGTCAACGGCGAGATCCTGCCGGGCTGGACGGTCAATGCCGGCTATACCCACGTCAAGGTGACCCGTGCGGCCACCGATCTGCTGTACGCCAACCCGGCCGAAGACCTGCTGCAGCTCAACACCCAGCTGCAGCTGCGCGGCGCGCTGGAACGCCTGAGCATCGGCGGTGGCGTGCAGTGGCAGAGCAAGGTGCAGGGCTACAACATCCCCTACCCGCTCGGCGGCACGGTGACGGTGAACCAGCCGGCGTATGCGCTGGTGCAGTTCAACGCCAACTACCGCATCAGCGACAACTGGACGGCGACGCTGAGCGTGCGCAACGCGCTGGACAAGACCTACTGGGCCAACCTGGACTACAACAACTACGGCGAACCGCGCTTCGTGGCGGCCAGCCTGCGCTGGAAGTTCTGAGCCCCCCGGGAACGGTGGGTGCCGACCATTGGGGGGTGCCCACTGCTGGGGGTGGGTGCTGACCGTTGGGGGTGGGTGCCCACTGTTGGGGGTGGGTGCCGACCGTTGGTCGGCACGCTTCTGACGCTCCGCCACGACCCACGGTCGTGGCCCACCTGAATGGGCCCGCCACCGCGCGGGCCTTTTCTTTGCTGCACTGCGGGTTGCACACCCCTCCGTAATTATGGCGTAATTATCCCAACGCCATTCGGAAGTCCGTCGATGAACCCGAGTTGGGACACGCTGGAGCGGGGCCGCCAGGCGCGGCTGGAACGCGCCGCGCCATGGGCCAGGGGCCACGAGGTGGCGGCCGGCGATGTCGCCGAACTGCTGCACTCGCTGCTGGAACCGGGCGACAAGGTCTGCTTGGAAGGCAACAACCAGAAGCAGGCCGACTTTCTGGCCCAGGCCCTGGCCGACCTCGACCCGGCGCGGGTGCATGACCTGCACATGGTGCAGTCGGTGCTGTCGCTGCCCTCGCACCTGGATGTGTTCGAGCGCGGCATTGCCTCGAAGCTGGACTTCTCCTTCTCCGGGCCGCAGTCGGTACGGCTGGCAAACCTGGTGGCCGAGGGCCGCATCCAGATCGGCGCCATCCACACCTACCTGGAACTGTTCGGCCGCTACTTCATCGACCTGACCCCGCGCGTGGCGCTGGTCGCGGCGCACGCCGCCGACCGCCACGGCAATCTCTACACCGGCCCCAACACCGAAGACACGCCGGTGATCGTGGAGGCCACCGCGTTCGGTGGCGGCATCGTCATCGCCCAGGTCAACGAGATCGTCGACACCCTCCCCCGCGTCGATATCCCCGCTGACTGGGTCAACTTCGTGGTGCAGGCACCTCGCCCGAACCATATCGAACCTCTGTTCACCCGCGACCCGGCGCAGATCTCCGAGATCCAGGTGCTGATGGCGATGATGGCCATCAAAGGGATCTACGCCGAGTACGGGGTGAACCGGCTCAACCACGGCATCGGTTTCGATACCGCAGCCATCGAACTGCTGCTGCCCACCTACGCCGAATCGCTCGGGCTGAAGGGAAAGATCTGCCAGCACTGGGCGCTCAATCCGCACCCGGCGCTGATTCCAGCCATCGAATCGGGTTTCGTCAAATCCGTGCACTCGTTTGGTTCGGAACTGGGCATGGAGAAGTACATCGCCGCGCGCGGTGATGTGTTCTTCACCGGCGCCGATGGTTCGATGCGCTCCAACCGCGCGTTCTCGCAGACCGCAGGGCTGTATGCCTGCGACATGTTCATCGGCTCCACCCTGCAGATCGACCTGCAGGGCAACAGCTCCACCGCAACGCGCGACCGCATCGCCGGCTTTGGCGGTGCACCCAACATGGGTTCGGATGCACGCGGCCGCCGCCACGCCAGCGACGCCTGGATCAAGGCGGGCCAGCAGGCCGCGCGGCCCGGCGAGATGCCGCGCGGGCGCAAACTGGTGGTGCAGATGGTGGAAACCTTCCGCGAGCACATGGCGCCGGCCTTCGTCGACCGCCTCGATGCCTGGGAACTGGCCGAGCGCGCGAGCATGCCGCTGCCGCCGGTGATGATCTACGGCGACGACGTCAGCCATGTGCTGACCGAAGAAGGCATCGCCAACCTGCTGCTGTGCCGCAGCCCGGAAGAACGCGAGCAGGCGATCCGCGGCGTGGCCGGCTATACCGCCGTGGGCAGGGCACGCGACCGCGCCATGGTGGAAAACCTGCGCGACCGCGGAGTGATCCGCCGCCCGGACGATCTCGGCATCAACGTGCGCGATGCCAGCCGCGATCTTCTTGCCGCGCGTTCGGTGAAAGACCTGGTGCGCTGGTCCGGCGGTCTGTACGACCCGCCCAAGCGCTTCCGCAACTGGTAAGGGCCACGCCATGGAAACCCTCGACTATCGATTCGCCGGCACGACGCCCGTGTGCTTCCCCACCGATGCGGTGCTGGTGGGCGTACTGGCCTCGGGCAACCTGGAAATCCTGCTGGAACCGGCCGACCTGGACGGTGCGATGACCGTGCGCATCATCACCGCTGCACGTGGCTTCGGCACGGTCTGGCAGGCGGTGATCGCCGACTTCGCCCAGCGTCATCCCCTGCGCGATGTACGCGTGTCGATCAACGATGCCGGCGCTACACCGGCGGTGGTCAGCCTGCGCCTGGACCAGGCCGTCGAGACCCTGCTTGCCGGAGGCCAGCCATGACGCTCGCACAGCGCACCAGCTATTACGAAGCCGATGCCCGCGCGCGCATCGCCGGGCTGCTTGATGCAGGATCGTTCCGCGAATTTCTCGGCCCAGCCCAGCGCGCCATCAGCCCGCATCTGGCGCAGCTGGACCAGCCGGCCGCCTTCGACGATGGCATCGTCGTCGGTGAGGGACACCTGCACGGCAAGCACGTGCTGGTGGCCGCACAGCAGGGTGAATTCATGGGCGGCGGCGTGGGTGAGGTGCATGGTGCCAAGTTGACCGGCCTGCTGCGCCGCGCGGCGGACCCCCATCCCGATGGCGTGCTGCTGCTGCTCGATACCGGCGGTGTGCGCCTGCATGAAGCCAACGCCGGGTTGATCGCCATTTCCGAAATCATGCGCGCCACGCTCGGCGCGCGGGCCGCCGGGATACCGGTGGTGGCGCTGATCGGCAGCGGCAACGGCGCCTTCGGCGGCATGGGCATCGTCGCCCGCTGCTGCAGTACGGTGATCATGTCCGAAGAAGGACGGCTGTCGCTGTCCGGCCCCGAAGTGATCGAGACCGTGCGCGGCGTGGAGGAATTCGATTCGCGCGACCGCGCATTGGTGTGGCGGGTGACCGGTGGCAAGCACCGCTACCTGATCGACCAGGCGCAGGTGCTGGTGCCCGATGCGATCAGCGCGTTTGCGCAGGCGGCTTTTGATGCGCTGCAGCCTGACACCGCCAGTGCCGACCCCGACGCGGCACTGGCTGCGCTGCAGGCACGCCACGCCGCGTTGAAGGCGCGCGTACAGGCGTGGGGCGACTGCAACGATGGCCTGCAGATCTGGGCACGCCAGGGCATTGCCGACCCGGAACGTCTGGCGCTGCTGGAAACCGATGCCTTCCTTGCCGCCACTGCGCACCGGAGCCTGCCATGAGCCTGCCATTGAATTCGCTGCTGGACGCACTGTTCCCGCGTGGCCATACGATCGCGGTGAACGATTCGGTACTGACCGGCACAGCGACCACCGACGACGGTGAGGTGACGGTGATCGGCACCACCGACAGGATCGAAGTCGGTGTGGACCACGCGCTGGTGCTGGCCGACACCGTGCTGGCCAGCACCGCTGCACATCCGCAGCGTCCCATCGTGATGCTGGTCGATACCGCCGGCCAGCGGCTGGCGCGCCGCGATGAACTGCTGGGCATCAACGGCTACTTCGCCCACCTCGCACAGACCCTGGACCTGGCCCGCCGCCGTGGCGCGCGCCTGGTCACGCTGGTCTACGGCGAATCGGTCAGCGGCGGCTTCCTGTCGTTCGGGCTGATGGCCGACCTCATCCATGCCCTGCCCGATGCGCAGGTGCGGGTGATGGATCTGCGCGCGATGGCACGGGTGACCAAGCAGCCGTTGGAAAAACTGCAGGCGCTCAGCCTGACCTCGCCGGTGTTCGCACCGGGCGTGGAGAACTACGTGGCGATGGGCGCAGTGCAATCGCTGTGGGATGGCGATCTGGCGCATCACCTGCTGGAAGCACTGCGTGCAGCCGTCGACGGTGACCATCGCGCTGCACTGGGCGCCGAACGGGGTGGCCGTACGCTGGCTGCGCAGGTGGCCATCGCTGTGAGCCACGGCAATGCCTGAGCGGCCGGCCCGGCACACGCTGGTCTGGCTGTCGGCCGATGCCGATTGGCGGGCCGACCTGCCCGTGCACGAGCCGCGTCTTGCCGCCTGGTTCGCGCAGGGCTTCCCTGCAGTGGTCGCGCGTCGTGCCGCGGATGATGCCGATCCGCGCCTGCGATTGGGCGTTCCGTTGCCACCGGCCGAAGGCAAGCAGCGCCTGTCGTTGCGCGTACCGCTGTGCGACGTCGCTGGCATGCGCGCTCCGCCGACGTTGAGCGAGCTGCTGGCAGCAGGCGACGCAGGTGTTCCACAGCCGTGGCAGGAATCACTCCACGACCTGCAGGCACTGGCCCCGGCCCGTGTGTTCGGCGCCTTCGCCTGGCAATGGCTGACCGCCCTGCCCTATGTACATGGGCGTTCGGACATCGACCTGCTGTGGCAGGTGACCGATGCCGCGCAGGCCGAGGCGCTGATCGCACAGTTGCTGGCATGGGAGACCCGCCACCCGCATCGCCTTGATGGCGAGCTGTGCCTGCCCGATGGTGGCGCGGTGAACTGGCGCGAACTTGCCGGCCGCAGTCGCCAGGTACTGGTGAAACGTCTTGATGGAGCCGCATTGGAAGCGCGTGATGCACTGTTCGCCACGCGCGAGGCGATCGCATGATTGCCGCCCCGAAGCCGTTGCCGGCACGCGGCGCGGTGGTCGACAGTGCTCGCCTGGGACGGCTGGCCATTGCCAGCCTGCACGCCGAACTGGCGTGCGCCCCGAAGCCGGGCCTGGTCACCCCGTTCGACAGCGGCAGCCATGACGACATGGATGCCGGCACTTTCCTGCGCAGTCTTTTCGCCCTGCGCCACTACTTCACGGCGGTGGCCAGGGCCGGTGCCGCCGGCGCCCCCTTCAAAGTGCTACGCGATCACGGTATCGCCGCTGAAGCGGCCATGCTGGTCGCCACCGCCGGCATCAACACCCATCGCGGTGCGATCTTCAGCCTTGGCCTGCTGGTGGCCGCCACTGCTGAGCGCAGGCGCGTGCATGGCCATGCCGTGTCGGGCGCGCAGGTGTGCCTGGCGGTTCAGCAGTGGAAAGACGCGCTCATCGCTGCGCCGCTGGACCCGCACAGCCCGGGACAGCGCGCACGTGCGCGTCATGGGGTCTGCGGCGTACGCGAACAGGCTGCCGCCGGCTACCCGGTGCTGCGTGAGCTGGCCCTGCCTGCCCTGCGCCATGCGCTGGACAGCGGCCTGCCGCGCGACGCCGCGTTGTGCCAGACGCTGATGCAGCTGGTGGCACAGGTGGACGATCTGAACCTGCTGCATCGCGGCGGTACCGAGGGCCTGCGCTGGGCGCAACAACAAGCGGCCACATTCCTTTCCGCCGGTGGCGCCTTCGCGCCGGACTGGCGCATGCGCCTGCAGTCCATCGGCGATGCGTTCGTGAGGCGTCGGCTCAGCCCGGGTGGCAGTGCCGATCTGCTGGCCTGCGCCTGGTTCCTACTGCAGCAGGAGGGCGCATGAGCCTGGCCCTGCTCTGCCCCGGACAGGGTGCGCAGCATCCGGCGATGTTCGACCATGTGCGCGGCATGGCCGCTGCACGCGCGGTACTGGATGCGGCGAGCGACGCGCTGGGGCGCGATGTGTTCGCGGCCGCGGCCGACGACGACCGCTTCGACAACGCACAGGCGCAGCCGCTGCTGTGCGCCGCCAGCATCGCGCACTGGCATGCCCTGCGCGGCGCCGTGCCGGACCCGATCGTGGTGGCCGGGTACAGCATCGGCGAACTGGCGGCACATGCCATCGCCGACAGTTTCGACGTGACCACCTGCCTGTCCCTGTCGGCGCAGCGTGCACGATTCATGGACGCCGTCAGTCCGGTCGATGCCGGAATGCAGGCGATGCTGGGGCTGGATCGACAGACGGTGCAGACATTGTGCGAAATCCACGGCACGCACGTGGCGATCGCCAACGGCACAGATCATTTCATCGTTGGCGGCACGCTGCCGGCACTGCGTGCGCTGGCCGCTGCCGCGCACGCACAGGGTGCCGAGGTGCGCGTGCTGCCGGTACATGTGCCGGCGCATACGCCACTGCTGTCGGCGGCGGTCGCACCGTTTGCCGCCGCACTGCAGGCCACTACGTTGCACGCACCGCGCCTGCCGCTGCTGGCCGGCATCGACGCACGGCCGGTGCGAGACACCGCAGCGGTGGTGCACACGCTGTCCGCGCAGCTGGCACAGACCATCGAGTGGGCACAGGTGATGCGCCAGGCCTTCGAGCGCGGCGCGCGCGTGTTTCTGCAGCTGGGCCCCGGCAACGCACTGGCACGCATGATCGCGCCGGCCTATCCGTGCTGCGAGGTACGCGCGATCGAGGAATTCCAGAGCCTGGACGGCGCGGCGGCGTGGGTCCGCAGCGCGCTGCAGCGGCTGCAGTAACGGGTTTGAGCAGTACGTAACGCGCAGTACGTAACAGGCCATACCCCGGGATGGCGGGCCTCCATCCGTGCAACACGCGAATCAGGTGTCTGGGAGGGCGCATGACTCCACAAATTGCAACGATCATCGGTCTGGTGATCATGTTCATCGTCGCCACCGCGATGCCGATCAACATGGGCGCCGTCGCCTTCGCACTGGCCTTCATCGTCGGCGGGCTCTGGGTCGACATGGGGGGCAAGGAGGTTCTCGCCGGCTTCCCGGGCGACCTGTTCCTGACCCTGGTCGGCATCACCTACCTGTTCGCCATCGCGCAGAAGAACGGCACCATCGACCTGCTGGTGCACTGGGCGGTGAAAGCGGTACGCGGCCATATCGTGGCCATCCCGTGGGTGATGTTCGTGATCACCGCCGTGCTGACCGCCTTCGGCGCGCTGGGCCCTGCCGCGGTTGCGATCATCGGCCCGGTCGCGCTGCGCTTTGCCAAGCAGTACAACATCAATCCGTTGATGATGGGCCTGCTGGTGATCCATGGCGCGCAGGCCGGTGGCTTCTCGCCGATCAGCGTGTACGGCAGCATCACCAATGGCGTGGTGCAGAAGGCAGGCCTGGAAGTCACCGAAATGGCGGTGTTCCTGACCAGCCTCGGCTTCAACTTCATGATGGCCACGATCTGCTTCTTCGCCTTCGGCGGCATCGCGCTGCTGCGTCGCGGTTCGATCACGGCGACAGGTGCGCTCGGCAGTGCGGAACTGGCCATGGCCGGCGGTCCGCAGGCCTCATCGAGGCAGTTCGCCATCGAAGGCCACGGTGCCCTGGTCGCAGCCGGTGGTGGCACCCTGTCCAACGATCCGGTGGCACTGGATGCGGTGGGCCTGACCCGCGAGCGGCTGTTCACCCTGATCGGCCTGCTCGGCCTGGGTGTGGCCGCACTGATCTACAACCTCAACGTCGGCCTGGTCTCGATCACCGTTGCAGTGGTGCTGGCCCTGCTGTCCCCGCAGAGCCAGAAGGGTGCGGTGGACGGCATCAGCTGGTCCACCGTGCTGCTGATCTGCGGCGTGGTCACCTACATCGGCGTGCTGGAACATGCCGGTGCCGTGGACTTCATCGGCCACGGCGTCTCCAGCATCGGCATCCCGCTGCTGGGGGCGCTGCTGGTCTGCTACGTGGGCGGCATCGTCTCCGCGTTCGCCTCGTCAGCAGCGGTGCTGGGCGCCACCATTCCGCTGGCGGTGCCGTTCCTGATGCAGGGCCATCTCAGTGCCGCTGGCGTGATCTGCGCGCTGGCCATTTCCTCCACCATCGTCGATGTCAGTCCGTTCTCGACCAACGGCGCACTGGTGGTGGCCTCGGCCGCGAAGGAAGAACGCGAAACGCTGTTCCGCCGCTTCCTGGTCTACAGCGGCCTGGTGGTGGCATTCGGCCCGCTTCTGGCGTGGCTGGTGTTCGTGGTGCCGGGCTGGATGTAAATGCCTGCGGTAGTGCCGGTCGCTGGCCGGCAACCTCGTGGATCCGTCGAGCGATCACGGGTTGCCGGCCAGCGGCCGGCACTACCTGGCGTTACACTTTCCGCATGACCATCGCTCCCGCTCCGCGTCCTCCGAAGAAGCGCGCCCCTCTGTATGAGGAGGTGGCCGAACACGTGCGCGAGCGGATCTACGACTACCGCCTGCCGCCGGGCGAGTGGATCGACGAGCCGGCGCTGTGCGAGGAACTGGCCATCAGCCGTACGCCCCTGCGCGAAGCGCTGAAGCTGCTCGCTGCCGAAGGCCTGGTGCAGATCGATGCCGGCCGCGGCGCACGGGTAACCCGGCTGACCCTGGAAGACCTTAACCAGCTGTTCCCGGTGATGGCGATGCTGGAAGGCCGCTGTGCGCATGAAGCGGTCAAGCACATCGACGACGCCGGCGTGCAGCAGCTGGAAGAACTGCACGCGGCGATGGAAGCGGCCGCCGCCGAGGGCAACATCGCCGAGTACTACCGCAACAACTACCTCATCCACGAGACGGTGCAGCATTACGCCGGCAACCCGTGGCTGATCCGCATCACCCACGACCTGCACCGCATCCTGAAGATGCATCGCGGCCGCCAGCTGCTGGCGCCGGGCCGCACCGCGCAGTCGCTGGCCGAACACCGCGAACTGATGGACTGCTTCCGCCAGCGCGATGCTGCAGCCGCCGAACGCACGATGGAACGCCACCTGCTCAGCCAGGGCCAGGCCTTGGCCGCGTATGTGGCCAGCGGCGGATTGTTGAACGTGCCTGCGCCATTGCCGACCGAAGGCGGAAGCTGAGTTCATGGGGTTGCCGGCCAGCGGCCGGCACTACCGGGGCATGACCTCGCCTCAATCGCCGCCGCCACAGCTGCCGCCGTCTCCGCCCCCACCGCTGTCGCCACTGCTGCAGTCGGAACTGCTGTAGCTGTGGTGGCTGTTGCTGTCTCCGGAATAGCCCCCGGAGAAATCGGCCGGTCCACCGCTGCTGCCATCAGCGCGCGCGGGCGAACCATCGGCGGTGGCCATCGCCATGCACACGATCGCGCCGACCAGTGGCAGCAGCCACACCACCAGCAGCTGCCCGGCGCGACTGCTGACGGGAAGGTCGTCGCGGCCCAGCACCACGAAGCTGGCCACCAGGTTCAGCCCCAGCACCAGGGCAATCAGGACGAGGGTCACAGCCAGCATGGCGCAGCTCCCTGCGACGGGTTCGGGCCCGCAGACGATACCACCGCCGCCGGTTCGCCCTGCCTGTCATGAAGATGGGACAATGTGGGGCGCGCCGGCCTGCCCTCGGGGCCGCCGGCCCCCCTGCACCACACGGAAGAAGAAGAACAACAACATGCTGAAAGTCATTTTCGATACCGACCCGGGCGTCGACGACGCGCTGGCTCTGCTATACCTGCACAAGCACCCGCAGATCGACCTGATCGGCGTCACCACCACCTTCGGCAATGCCTCGGTGGAGTCGACCACCCACAACGCGCTGTACCTGAAGCAGGCTTGGGGCCTGTCCGCGCCGGTCGCGCGCGGCGCCGGTGGCCCGCTGCAGCCCGAAGCCACCCCGGAAGCCTGGCCGGTGCACATCCACGGCCACAACGGCCTGGGCAACCATCCGGTGCCGGAGGCCTTGGATGTGGCCGCTGATGCGCGTCCGGCCCACCAGCTGATCATCGATCTGGTCCGCGCCCATCCGGGCGAAGTGACCTTGGTGGCGGTCGGCCGCATGACCAACCTGGCGCTGGCCCTGCAGCAGGCCCCGGACATCGCCGGCCTGGTGCGTGGCGTGGTCCTGATGGGCGGTGCGTTCCACGTCAACGGCAACATCACCCCGGCGGCCGAGGCCAACATCTGGGGCGACGCGGAAGCGGCCGACATCGTGTTCACCGCCCACTGGCCGGTCACCGCGATCGGCCTGGACGTGACCACCCGCGTCGAGATGAACCGCGACGGTCTGGACAAGCTGGCCGCGATCGGCGGCGCCGATGCCGAACTGGTGCGCGCCCTGTCGCAGGACTACGTCGACTTCTATCTGCAGGCCGGCCACAAGGGCATGGTCGTGCACGACTGCTGCGCCTGCATCGCCCTGACCCGCTCGGAGCTGTTCCAGTTCGAGCGCGCCAGCGTGCGCGTGGCCACCGACGGCGTCGCCCGTGGCATGACCATTCCCAAGCCGGAAGGCATGGGCTTCGGCCCCAGCGTGTGGGACGGTCACGTGCTGCAGTCCATCGCCATCGGCGTGGATGCGGCCGCAGTGCTGGCCGACATCGAGCAGACCCTGAAGGTCTAAGCGCTCACTGCCCGCCCCGGGACACGGGGCGGGTCTTCGGCACGGTCTCCGGCAGCGTCCACAGCACCGGCAGCACCAGCACCGCCACCAGCGCGATCATCGCCCCCGGCGCCGCCGCCCAACCGCTGCGTTCCACCCACCATTGCGCCAACCACGGCGTCGCCCCGCCAAACACTGCGGTGGCCATGGTCACCCCCAGCGCCAGACCACTGACCCGGCCCTCGCCAGGGAACTGCTCGGCCGTGGCCGGTGCCGCCACCGCACTGATACCGCCGGCCACACAGGCCAGGCTCACCGCTGCCAGCACGATGCCCAACGGCGCAGCAGACGCCATCCAGCCAAACATCGACAGCGGCAGCAGCGCCGCCAGCACCGTCAGCCCCAGCAGCAGCGGACGCCGCCCGAAGCGATCGGACAGCGCCCCGCACAGCGGGGTGATCGCGATCACCGCCACCGCCGCAATCGTCGACAGCCACAGCGCATCACCTTCGTCGTGCCCCTGTGCGTGCAGGAATGCTGGCACATAGGTGATGCCCACGTAGTAGGTGATCGAACCCAGTGCGGAAATCGCGAACGTGCGTGCCACCGCACCAGGATGGTTGCGCAGGACATGCCGCAGCGGCGTAGCCGGAATGCTGCCTTCGCGCCGCTGCCGTTCGAACTCCGGCGATTCGTGCATGCCCGAACGCGCGATCAGGATCACCAGTGCCAGCGCCGCGCCGAAGAAGAACGGGATCCGCCAGCCCCAGCTGTCCAGCTGCGGCGCAGGCAGCAGGGCCACGGTGAGCGCGGAGATGGCCACTGCCAGCAGCGCGCCGACTTCGCTGGCCGCCGAGGCCAGCGAGGTGACCAGACCACGTCGTCGTGCCGGCGCGCTTTCCAGAAGATAGGCGACCACGCCGGTGTATTCGCCGCCCACGGAAAACGCCATCACGCAGCGCAGGATCAACAGCAACACGCCAGCAGTCGCACCGGCCGTAGCGGCCGTCGGCAGCAACGCGGTGGCCAGCATGGCCGCGGCCATCAACGCCATCGAGGCCAGCAGCATCCAGCGCCGGCCGAGCCGGTCGCCCAGGTGGCCAAAGCACAGCGCACCGAGCGGACGCATCAGGTAGGACACCGCGAAGCCGGCCAGGGTGACCAGCATCGCCTCTTCGCCACCGCCGAAGAACACCCGCGACAGCACCGTGGCGAAGTACAGGTACAGGGTGAAGTCGTACCACTCCACCACCGTGGACAGGCCGGCCACCCACATCGAGCGCTGCCGTCCTGCGGTCATTGCGTGCTTTCCTTCATGGCCGCAGCGTGTCATGAAGGCGGTGACGATGCAGTGGATCCACGCCATGCGTGGATGGTCGCCCTCCTTGGCAAACGGGGTCAGAGCCCTTTGCTATCTGCAAAGGGATCCGACCCCACCACATCACGGCGCCCGGCGCAGGGTGATCATCGTAATCTCCGACGGCACGCCGATGCGCGCCGGGAACCCGGCCCACAGGCCGGCACCGTTGCTCACGTACAGCGTCATGCCATCCACCGCATAGCGGCCGGAAACGAAGCCGCCGTTGGCGCGCTTCACCAGCTGGTCCATGCCGATGATCTGGCCGCCATGGGTGTGCCCGGAGAGTTGCAGCTTCACCCCGCGTGCAGCGGCCTCGCGTGCATTGCGTGGCCGATGGTCGAGCAGGATCACCGGTGCGGCGAGGTCGGCACCGGCCAGCGCGGCCTCCAGATCGGGCAGTGGCAGGCCATAGCGCGAAGCCACGGGGTCGGTGACGCCGGCGATGGTCAGTGCCGCCCCGCCACGGCGCACCTGGGTGTGGCTGTTTTCCAACACCTGCATGTGTAGTGCACGGAAGGCCTGCATCCATTCCCTGTACTGCGCGTAGTACTCGTGGTTGCCGGTGATGGCGATCACACCGTCCGGCGCACGCAGGTCCGCCAGTGGGGTGTAATCATTGCGGCGCGCCTGCACGCTGCCGTCGATCAGGTCGCCGGTGATCACCACCAGGTCCGGTTGCAGTGCGTTGCTTGCAGCCACGACCTGGCGCACCCAGTCGCCGGTCAGCAGGCGGCTGGCGTGGATGTCGGTGAGCTGCAGCACACGGTAGCCATCGAAGGCCTGCGGCAGGCCGCTGATGGCCACCTCGATCTGCCGTGGCTTGGGTACGGCCATGCCCTGGCTGACACCGAAGGCACTGAGCAGCAGCGCCAGCACCGCGGCAGACGGGCGCAGCGCCTTGCTGCGCAGTACGGAAAGGGCGCGCGGTGCGCGCAGCAGGCGCGCAGCCAACAGGCCGGCGTCCAGTACCAGCAACACCAGGGCCAGCAGCAGCACGGCGGTGGAACCGGTGGCCAGCGTGGCAATGGCCATCTTCGGAATTTCCGGCGAGGCCATCGTGCCCCAGAAGCTGGCGACGATGCGCAGCTGCACGGCAATGGCCACCAGCAGGACGGACAGCACCACCTTCAACCAGACGGGCAGGCGCAGTGGCCAGAACAGGCGCCAGGCCACATACAGGCCCATCAGAAAACCAATCGTACTCAGCACTACGACAATCCAGAACGGCAAACAGGCCCGCTATGGTGACGGCAGAAGATGGCAATGGATAGAGCCGGGCATGGGCCCAGCCCTACCATCGTCACGCCTCCGGCAGGCGTTCCACCCGCAACCGCGTGATGCGCCGCTTCTCCATCGCCAGCACGGTGATGCGGATCCCGGCCACCTCCAGCGTGTCGCCGATGTCGGGCAGGCGCCCCAGTTGCTCCAGCACCAGCCCGGAGATGGTCATGTAGTCGGCACTGCGCGGCAGCGACACGCCGGCCAGCCGCTGCAGGTCGTCCAGGGTCAGCGCGCCGTCGGCGTCCCAGCAGTCCTCACCCTGTGCGATCACGCCATAGCGCTCGTCCTGGGTATCGGCCAGGTCACCGGCGATGGCCGCCAGCAGGTCATTGGCAGTCACCAGGCCTTCCACGCTGCCGTACTCGTCCACCGCCACCGCCAGCGGCACCGGGTGCTGGCGGATCAGCTCCAGGGCCTGCAATGCACTGGCGCTGGACAGCACGTACTGCGGCTCGCGCAGGTTGCCTTCCAGCTGCAGTGGCTTGCCCTGCAGCAGGTCGGCCAGCAGGTCGCGGCTCTGCACCACGCCACGCAGGCTGTCCAGGTCACCGTCGCCCACCAGCATCCGCGTATGCGGCGACGCCACCAGGCGTGCGACCACGTCGTCGTCACCGCGCGCCATGTCGATCCACTGCACGTCGGCACGCACGGTCATCACGCTCGAAACCGGGCGGTCAGCCAGGCCCAGCACGCTGCGGATCATCTCGTGCTCGGCCGGCTGCAGGCGTTCTTCGGTACTGCCGCGTTCATCGGCTTCTTCTTCATCGTGGCCATTGGCCTGGCGCGCGCCCAGCAGGCGCAGCACTGCATCGGCGGTGCGCTGGCGGAACGGCTGGCGCTGCTCGTTGCGCTCGCGGTTGAAACGTATCCACTGGTTGAACGCTTCCACCAGGATCGAGAACGCGATGGCCGCGTACAGGTACCCCTTCGGAATCTTGTAGCCCAGGCCCTCGGCCACCAGGCTGAAACCGATCATCAGCAGGAAGCCCAGGCACAGCACCACCACGGTCGGGTGCTTGTTGACGAAGCGGGTCAGCGGCTTGCTGGCCAGCAGCATCAGCACCATCGCGATGGTCACCGCCGCATACATCACGCCGAGGTTGTCGACCATGCCGACCGCAGTGATCACCGAATCCAGCGAGAACACCGCATCGAGCACCACGATCTGCGCCACCACCATCGCAAAGCTGGCATAGACCTTCTTGCCGTCCTCGTGATGCTCGCGCCCTTCAAGCCGTTCGTGCAGCTCCATGGTGCCCTTGAACAGCAGGAACAGGCCGCCGCCGAGCAGGATCAGATCGCGGCCGGAGAAGCTGTGCTCCAGCAGCGTGACCAGTGGTTCGGTCAGTTTCATGATCCAGGCCAACGCAGCCAGCAGCACCAGCCGCATCAGCAGCGCCAGCGCCAGACCGATCACCCGCGCGCGGTCGCGCTGGTGCGGTGGCAGCTTGTCGGCCAGGATCGCGATGAACACCAGGTTGTCGATGCCGAGAACGATCTCCAGCACGACCAGGGTTGCAAGGCCCATCCATATCGAGGGGTCAGCCAACCATTCCATTTCAGGTCCGTTTCGTCAGTAAGGGGGAAGTGGTGCGGTGCAGGCGCGCGGCGCAGCCAGGCTCAATCCGCATCCTGCGCCTGTGCAGGGTCATGCCCGAGCAGGTCGCCGGGGCTGCATTGCAGTTCGCGGCAGATCGCATCGAGGGTGGAAAAGCGGATCGCGCGCGCCTTGCCTGTCTTCAGGATCGACAGGTTGGCCAGGGTGATGTCGATGCGACCGGCCAGCTCGGACAAGGTCATGCCGCGTTGCTGCAGCATGCGGTCCAGAGTGATGACGATCGCCATCAGATCACGCCATCCAGATCGTCGCGCATCGCGGCGCCGACGGTGAACACGCGCGCCAGCACGAACAGCATCAGCACGGCCACCAGGCCGGTGATCGACATGCCGCCGCCCACCTCCATCCACGCAAAATCCGGCCCCATCCAGCTGGCGTACAGGCCGATCACGATGGACAGCACCTCCATCGCCAGCATCAGCCAGGCCATGCGTTGCAGGCGTACGGCATTGGCATGGGTGAAGGGGCGTTCCTTGGCCGCAGAACGCAGCAGCCGCGCCAAGTGGCGCAGGAACACCAGGCACAGCACCAGCAGCGCAACGATGGCGGCCAGGCCCACGCAGAAATGCAGGAACAGATGCGAACCGTGCATGGCCGCGGCCTGCGCGTCGTGCACGCTGTCCAGCAGCCAGCTGCGGTCGTAGGCCACCAGCGGCACCGCCAGCAGCGCGGCCAGGATGCCCAGCCAGCACATCGCGCGCACCGCCTGCACGGCGGTCTGGGCCAGAGTGAACAAGCCGCGCGCAGGAAGGACGCGGGCGGGACGAGCGGTCAAGCAGCCTCCGATGTGGAGCGGCCCTGCCGCCCCGGGGTGGATTTATCGATAAACGATATATCACATCCCCGGGCTGTTGGCTGAATCGCGTGTACTCCGGCAGCGCTACCGGGCGGGCGGCGGTGCAGGCGGCGCGGCCTGTTCGAGCATCGCCTCGCCCGGCGAGGCCGAGGCCATCGCCTGCACCCCCGCCTCGGCGGCCTGCCGGGTGACCAGCCGGAAGCGCACGCGCAGCTTGCTTTCGCCCGGCGTTGCCCAACCGTACTGGATCGCCACCTGGTCGCCGGACAATGGACCGCGCGAGGGCAGCGAGCGGATCTGCAGCGGCTTCGGTGCGGCCTGCATCAGCCGCGCGAAGCCCTTCTGCACCACTGCCGGGTCGGCCTTCTCGGCATACACGGTGCAGGTGCCATCGTCGGCCCAGCTGACCGCATAGCGGCCACTGGCCAACGGCACCATCCATGCCATGCCCGGCTGGCCCTGCAGCAGCGTGGCGGCCTCGGCCGGCTGCAGCGGCGTCAGGCCATTGGCATCCATCAGCGACTGCAGCCGCGCCGGCGCGCCGATGTGCTGCATGCAGGCCGTGTCGAACAGTTCGCTGAAGGGATCCTGCGCCGGTGCCTTCGGCGCACGCGCAGGCTGGGCCATCACCACGATCGGCAGCAGCAGGCCAGCGATCAGCCAGGGCGCAGGGCGCATCGGAACTCCACGGAACGGAAAACAGCGGGGAGGATGACAAAGCCGGGAGGCAGTACGCAACGGGCACGCCCGCGCTTGACATCACCTGCCACCAGGGGGAACATCAGTTAACGAATTAGTTAACTGCAACCATGGATCGCATCTTCGAAGCCCTGGCCTCCACCGCACGCCGGCAGATCCTGGCCTACCTCAGCGCCGGGGAACTCAGCGCGGGCGAGCTGGCCGAGCGCTTCGATTTCAGCAAGCCGGCACTCTCCAGCCACCTGCGCATCCTGGAAGACGCCGGCCTGATCGAACGCGAGAAGCGCGGCCAGTTCGTGTACTTCCGGCAGGTGCCCGACCGCCTGGCCAACACGCTGTTTTCCTGGGCTGCCGAAGTCTGTCCGGTCGGCGGCCCGCTGAAGCGCGAAGCGCGCGCACGCCGCAAGACACCCGCCCGCTGAGGAGCACTGCGATGCCCGGTTCGACCCGCACCAGCCGTTCGTTCCCGAGTATCCAGCTTCCGGCACACGACGGTGGTGGCCCGGTGGAAGTCACCCTGATCGCGCAGCTCGGCATCGGTGGCGGCGATGCGCTGGTGAGCGATGCCAGCCAGCGCCAGCGCCACCACCCGGCCTTCATCGATGCGCTGGACGAGCCCTCGGCACGGCTGGGTGGCATGCACCTGCAGCACGGCGATCCGTCATCGCTGTACAGCTTCGTGGTGGGTGCCGGCGGCCATCCCTTCCACCGCCATGCCGGGCCGCGCATGTTCACCGCCATCGCCGGCAGTGCCGGTGCGGAGCTGCGGTTTGCCAGCGCATCCGATCAGCAGCTGGCGGACGATCCCTCGCACTTCCTGCGGTCGCTGCGTCGTGTCCGCATCCCGCCCGATTGCCTGTTCACCGTGCGCTTTGGTGGTGGCACCTGGCACCAGTTCGCCTCGAACAGTCCTGCCCACCCTGCCCTGTTCGCGCTCTCGTGCCACAGCAATGAACTGGCCGGGGCAATGAGCGCGCAGGCGCGCGCACTGGCACAGGCAAACGCCGCGGACATTCCCAGCCTGACCGACGTGCTGCCAGCGGCGCACTGGCCCAGCGCAACCACACTCGCCGCCACGCCGTTGCTGCAACTGTCACTGCAGGCGGCAGCGCCCAGCCTGCGCGCGCGCCTGTGCATGCAGATGCGCACGTTGCTGGGGCCGCTGCGCCGCCTCAACCTGGAGCCACTGCGCGGATTCGTGGAGCGGGCGACGCCGGCGTACCCGGTCTGCAGCAGCGCGTCGTCGCCTTCAGCGGGAATGCTCGCCAGCGCCCTGCCGCACGGTCACTACAACGACACGACCACGCTGACCCTGCACGGCGGGCAGACCCGCCATCGATCGGCCTCCGCCCTGCTGGCCGACATACTGGACGGGTTCCTGCGCAACCCGCCGGCGGGCGTCGGCCGCTTGATGGCCCTGCGCAATCGTCTGGTTGCACCACTGCGTCTGCGCACCTCGCCGCTGGGCTGCCCGGTGTCGTCGCTGCTGTCCACCGATCGCAGCCGCGTGTTCGGCGGACGTTTCCCGGTGCTGGATGCCCGAGTAGATGCGGAAGACCGGTGTGCCGAAGTGCTGCTCGGCGCAGACGACCGCCATCTCCGCTTCCGCAGCAGCGTGCGCGTGCAGTTCTGCGAGGACGGCCAGGTCCAGATCAGCTTGGGCTCGCGCGTGCAGACGCTCAATGCGTTTGGCCGCTTCTACATGGCCATGATCGACAGCGCCCATCGCCATTACGTGGCCCCGGCACTGCTGCGCCGCGCCGTTGAACATGCGCTGGCACCGGAACTGGCCGCGTGGTCCGGCACGCCTGCACATTCCTGAGCTGCGGCAGCACTGTGCAGGGGCCCTGTGCAGCCCCCGCGATCAGACCACGATCTCGCCTTCGTCCTCGCCATCCCAGTAATGGATGCGGCTGGCGTGTACGTGGATCAGCACCAGACCCGGCGTATCCACGCCCTGCTCGAACCACCGCTCCAGGTCCTTCACCCAATGCTGGGCCATCGTGGCGCGATCGCGGACCAGCGCCGCCCTGCCCTGCACGTGCACGAACAGCGGTGGCTTGCCCAGCAGCGACTTGCTGCCGGTCAGGCCCAGCGCCACGTTCGGGTCGGCGCTGATCTCGCGCACCATATCGGTGTTTTCCATGGTGAAGAACCAGCTGTCGCCGTCGTAGTCCACATCGCCGTTGTTGCTCATCGGGCGGCCAGCGATCTGGCCGCCGGCATGAGTCTGCAGCATGGTGAAATCGATGCCGGCCATTTTCTTGGCCAGTTCGGGAAGGGTGAGCGTGGTCATGGGCAGTTCCTTCAACAGATGGGTGTCCAGCGTCTGCCCGACGCGGTGACCGATGCGTGGATGGCTGCTGGCGCCTTCTTCACGCAGTGGCCGCAGTTGGCATTCCCGCGTGCAGCGCGCCTGCGCCGCGGTGACCGTCACGCATCAGCGCGGATAGCGGAACACCAGGTCATCCGGATCGCTGCGCACCGCCTGCGCGTCCAACACGCCGCCGAGGCGGACCGCCACTGCCTGCGAGGCGTGGTTGTCTGCTGCCATGTAGCTCACCAGCGTCGGCAATCCGCGCACCACGAACGCCCAATCACGCAGCGCCGCCGCCGCCTCGCTGGCGAAACCCTGCCCTTCCTGCCCGGCATACAGCAACCAGCCCAGTTCCTGTTCCGGAAACAGCGGGCCATGGTTGATGCCCACCTGGCCGATGCACTCGCCCGTGTCGCGGCGCTCGATCATCAAGGCACCGTGCCCGAACAGATGCCAGCTGGCCAGGTCGTGACAGAACTGTCCCCACGCGGCGACTTCGCCGAACGGCCCGCCCATGCCGCGTGCACGGGGTGAGGCCAGGAACGCGGCATATACCGGGAAATCGTCCAAGCGCTGCGCGCGCAGGCGCAGGCGCGGTGTTTCCAGCAACGGGATGTCGATCATGCGTGCATCGGTCAGTACACGGCCAGGAAGCCACAGCCCCGGCGTTGTGGTTGGCCTTCAACCGTCACCTGCACGCTGGCCGATGTATCCACGCCTTCGGCATTGCGGCAGGACTCGCGCTTGATCTCAACAATGGTCGGCTGCTTGCCCAGCTCACCGTTGAGCACCGTCAACGAACTGGGCGCACCGGCCGGTTGGCCGAGGTAGCGCAGCGTTCCAGCACTGCTGCGGCCAGCAACGGTGAGCGTGGCATCGTGGTTGCCCTTGCCGGTGGAGGCGATTTCGATGGACCAGCCTTCACCACCGCCGGTGAAGGCAGGCACCGGGCTGGCATCGGCGGCAATCGAAGGATGACGCGGTGCGTCGGCGCCCGCATCGGGTTGCGGTGCGCTACTGGCACAGCCAGCGAACAGGCCCGCCACCAGCGTGGCAGTCACAACGGAACGCAGGGTCATGGCGTACTCCTCCGGCAGACGAGCGGTCAGTCTAGGCAGACGCGCGTGCGCTGGCGATGAACAAGACCGCCCTCAGCGCGGCGCACGCCCCCCCGAAGCCACCTGTACCCGGTCGCGGCCAAGCGATTTTGCCGCGTACATGGCCGTGTCGGCAGCACGTACCAGCGCGTGCCACCCAATCGGATCAAGCGTGCCCTGGGCAACACCGAAACTGGCGGTGACCCGCAGGATGTCGCTGCTGCTCAGCACGATGTCTTTCCCGCGCAATGCCGCCCGCAGCGACTCGGCCAGCTGCCGACCACTGGCCAGATCGCCGTCGGCCAGCAGCACCAGGAATTCCTCGCCGCCGTAGCGGGCAATGCTGTCGTTGCGGCGCAGGTGGCTGCGCAGCAACTGCGCTACCTGCGCCAGCACATCGTCACCGGCCGCATGGCCCTGCCCATCGTTGATCGACTTGAAATGATCGACGTCCAGCAGAATCACCACCGCCTGCGTGCATCCATCGGCATGTCGCTGTCGCACCAGTTCCTCCAGCGAGCGCCGGTTCAACAGGCCGGTCAGCTGATCGGTATCGGCCAGCTCGCGCAGTTCACGGGTCAATGCCGAACGCTGGTGCGACTTCGCCCGCAGCACCTCGATGGCATCGAACAGGCGCTGCATTTCCGCCATCGGGTGGGTGGCATGCTGCTCGGCGCCCGGCGCATCCGAGGCGATCTGGATCACCTGCGCCTGCGCCTGCAGCAACGGCCGCAGGATCTGCACATGGGCGATGCGCAGTGCCAGCGCAAGCAGCAGCAACGTCCCCAATGCAGTGGCGGCCAGTACAGCCAGGCGTACCGCTTCCTTGTTGCGGGTGTGCTCGAAGCGTGCAATGGAAACGCCGAGGTAGCCATCGCGCAGCGCTTCCAGCGATTGCAGGGTGGGCACGTAGCGTGCGGTGAACTCGGCTGCCGACCAAGGTGGCGATACGCCGCGCCGGCCATCTTCGATCAGCTGTTCCACCATCGGCAGCGACTGGCCGAAGAACTGCCGTCGCGCCATGTCCCAATGCCAGGACAGCGTCGGCTCACTGCGGAATACCGACTCGTGGCTGGCGGCCAACCGCCACAGCTCCAGCAGGCGGCCTTCGGTCTGCTGCGCGGCGCGCACCTGTGGCTCCCGCCACGCACCAGGCACGGCCAGCGGCGCCATCACGTTCGATGCCAAGCGGCCACCATGTTCGCGCAGGTCGATCAGGATCTGCCCCTGCATGGCCGGAATCGCGGCTTCGCGATCGGCGGCGACCAGATCGCTGATCTGCACCGAGGTCAGCGCCTGCAGCCGGTCGTACACCGCGAACATGCTGTTGATCGCGTGCTCTACATCCTCCGCCGAGCGCTCGCCTCTGGGCAACGCGGCGACCCGGTCCACTGCAGCGCGCGCGGTCTGCAGCCGCCGCCGCGCTTCATGCAGGCGCGGTGTTTCGTCCACCACCCGCGGGTCGGTCTGGAAAACGCTCTGCAGGCGCTGCGTCGCTGCGTCCACCCGCTGCCTGGCGACCGCCAGCTGCGCGGCCAGTCGGCGCTGCTCCTGCACATCGGTGCTGTCGGCGCCGAGCAGGCTGTTGGCCGGTCCACGCTCGGCCGACACCAGATTGGCCAGTTCGAAGGTCTGCCGCAGTTGCTGCAGGCTGACCAGGTTGGCCTCGGCTTCGGTGTAGCGCTGCGTGCCCTGCACCAGCGCGATGGCCATCAGCGGCAGCGTGCACAGCACGAACAGGCCACCGAGGATCCAGAGCCAGGTCTGCAGTCCGTTGGGCGATGCCCTGCGGCCCATCGATGTATCCCCTGGCGTGTGGATCAGTGTAGCGCTCTGCCCGGGTGAAGGCGGGTCAGATCCAGCGCTGGTCCACCAGCTCGCGCTTCACATAGGCGTAGAACACCGGCGCAGCCACCAACCCGGGCAGGCCGAAGGCCGCTTCCATCACCAGCATGGCCAGCAGCAATTCCCAGGCGCGTGCCTGGATCTCGCCGCCGACGATGCGCGCGTTGAGGAAGTACTCCAGCTTGTGGATCACCACCAGGTACAGCAGCGCAGCCACGGCCACATAGAACGACACCGACAACGCGACGATGGCGATGATGGTGTTGGAGATGATGTTGCCCACCACCGGCAGCAGGCCCGCCAGGAAGGTGATCAGCACCAGCGTCTTCGACAACGGCAGGTGCACGCCGAACAGCGGCAGCACGCCCAGCAGGAAGATGGCGGTGAACACGGTGTTGAGCAGCGAGATCTTCACCTGCGCGAACACCACCTGGCGGAACGCGGTGGCCAGGCGGCTGGTGCGGCCGATCAGTTCCTGCGCCAGCGGGCCCATCTTCGGCAGCGGCAGTTCGTCGTACAGCGCGATCATCGCGCCCAGCACCATGCCGATCAGCACCCGCACGCCCACCTGCACCACCGATGTGCCGGCCACGCCCAGCTGGCGCTGGTGCTCGGCGGCCCATTCGTTCACGGCGGCGCGCAGCGCCGTCAGATCCTCGGGAATGTAGGGCTGCAGCAGGGCCGGCACCTGGTGGCGCGAGGTGTTGAGGATGTCCATCAACCGCGCCAGCAGCACGTCCGGGCCACCGGTCTCGTTGCGGAAGAACGAGGCCACGCCGATACCGGCCAGCACCAGCACGCTGATGATCGCCGCCGACAGCACGATCACCGCGATCGCCCGCGCTCGACCGGGACGCAGCTTGCCTTCCACGGTGGAGGCCAGCACATGGGTCAGCTGGAACACCAGCAGGCCCGACAGCAGGGTCACCACCAGGCCAAGCTTCAGTGCCAGCCACATGCCCAGCAGCATCATCAGCCAGGCGGCGATGCGTGCGGCGGGAGGCCTGGGCAGGGTCGGGATGACGATGGACATCGGGGCACATCCTGGTGGGGTGGCCCATGGTAGTGGATTGAGGTGATGCGCCCGCGCATGCGCGTCCCTGCGGCTCCGCGTGCCGTCAACGTGCGACCACCGCCCCTGCCGAACATGCCAGTGCGGCCGCCTGCTGATCACCCTTGCGCTCGCTGTAGCGAGCCACCAGGTAGTCCGAACGATCCCGCGTGAGCAGGGTGAACTTGACCAGTTCCTCCATCACATCCACCACCCGGTCGTAGTACGCCGAGGGTTTCATCCGCCCGCTCTCGTCGAACTCCTGCCATGCCTTGGCCACCGAAGACTGGTTGGGGATGGTCAGCATGCGCATCCACCGCCCCAGCACGCGCAGCGTGTTGACCGTGTTGAACGACTGCGAACCGCCACTGACCTGCATCACCGCCAGCGTCCTGCCCTGCGTCGGGCGCACGCTGCCATCTTCCAGCGGCAGCCAGTCGATCTGGTTCTTGAACACGCCGGTGACCGTGCCGTGGCGCTCCGGGCTGATCCAGACCTGGCCTTCGGACCATTGCGACCACGCGCGCAGGCGCTGCACTTCAGGGTGATCGGCGCCGACGCTGTCGAGCATGGGCAACGCATGCGGATCGAACACCCGGGTCTCGCAGCCGAGGTGGCGCAGCAGGCGCTCGGCCTCCAGCGCCAGCTTGCGGCTGAACGACTGCGGGCGCAGCGAGCCATACAGCAGCAGGATCCGCGGCGGGTGTGCGCGGCCGGCGCCCAGCAGGGACGGGTCGGGCTGGGGAAGCGAGGCTTCGACCAGATTCGGAAGGGTGGCGCTTGCGACGGATTCGTTCATTCGACTATTCTAGAAATATGGAAACGAAGAATGCAATCGCCGCCCTCACTGCCCTCGGCCATGCCACCCGCCTGGCCGCCTTCCGGTTGCTGGTGGAAGCCGGCCCGGCCGGCCGCATGGCCGGCGACATCGGCAGCGCCCTGCAGGTGCCGCCGGCCACGCTCAGCTTCCACCTGAAGGAGCTGCTGCAGGCCGGGCTGGTCGAGAGCGAGAGCCAGGGCCGCAACGTCTGCTACCGCGCCAATTTCAGCGCCATGACCGGCCTGATCGATTACCTGACCCACAACTGCTGCGCAGGCTCGCCCGATCCGGCCTGCAGCCCGACGTCCCCTGATTGCGCCTGCTGACCGGAGATCCGCTTCGTGACCACCCAACGCGTCCTGTTCCTGTGCACGGGCAATTCCGCCCGCAGCGTCCTTGCCGAAGCCACGCTGCGGGCGTGGGCCGGTCATCGCTTCGAGGTCTTCAGCGCCGGCAGCCAGCCCACCGGCAAGGTCAATCCGTTCGCACTTGCGCAGTTGCAGGCCGAGGGCATTGCAACGGCAGGCCTGCGCAGCAAATCGTGGGACGAGTTCGCCGACGGCGCGCCGATGGACCTGGTGATCACGGTCTGCGATGCCGCGGCCGCCGAGGCATGCCCGGTGGTGTTCGGCGATTTCGTCCGCGCGCACTGGGGCCTGCCTGATCCGGCCGCCGTCGATGGCAGCGCGGAGGACAAGGCGGCTGCGTTCGCGCAGGCCCACGCCATCGTCAAGGCACGGTTGCTGGCCCTTCTGGCATTGCCGGCAGCTACATGGTCCGACCGCGGGCCCTTGAAAGACGCGCTGGATCGCATTGGTTTCGTGCAGCCCGGGGACGGCCAGGCGTGAGCGCACCGGCACCGATGGGATTGTTCGAGCGTTACCTGACCCTGTGGGTGGCGCTGTGCATCGTGGCCGGCACCCTGCTTGGCCACGCGCTGCCGCAGCCATTCGCTGCGCTGGCGTCGGCGGAGGTGGCCAAGGTCAACCTGCCCATCGCGGTGCTGATCTGGCTGATGATCATCCCGATGCTGCTGCGGGTCGATTTCAGTGCGATGCGCCAGCTCGGCCAGCACTGGAAAGGCATCGGGGTGACGCTGTTCATCAACTGGGCAGTCAAGCCTTTCTCGATGGCGTTGCTGGGTTGGTTCTTCCTGCGCCACGTGTTCGCCGACGCGCTGCCCGCCGCGCAGATCGACAGCTACATCGCCGGGCTGATCCTGCTGGCAGCAGCGCCCTGCACCGCGATGGTCTTCGTGTGGAGCAACCTGTGCCGCGGCGATGCCAACTTCACCCTCAGCCAGGTGGCGTTGAACGACGCGATCATGGTGGTGGCGTATGCACCGGTGGTAGCGCTGCTGCTGGGCCTGTCGGCGATCAGCATGCCGTGGGACACGCTGCTGCTGTCGGTGTCGCTGTACATCATCGCGCCGGTGCTGGTGGCCGCACTGCTGCGGCGCTGGATGCTGGCCCGCAATGGAGAGGCGGGCCTGCAGTCTGCGCTGCGGACGCTGGGCCCGGTCTCGCTGCTGGCCCTGCTGCTGACGCTTGTGCTGCTGTTCGGCTTCCAGGGCGAGCAGATCGTTCGGCAGCCGCTGGTCATCGCCATCCTGGCGGTGCCGATCCTGATCCAGGTCTACTTCAACTCAGGGCTGGCCTACCTGCTCAACCGGCGCCTGGGTGTTGCCCACTGCGTGGCCGGTCCCTCGGCGCTGATCGGCGCCAGCAACTTCTTCGAACTGGCCGTGGCCACCGCCGTGGGCCTGTTCGGCGTGCATTCCGGCGCGGCGCTGGCGACCGTGGTCGGCGTGTTGATCGAAGTACCGGTGATGTTGTCGGTGGTGCGCATCGTCAATGCATCGCGCGGGTGGTATGAGCGACGCTGAGGCAGGGCCGCGCCGTGCGCATGTCCGCAGGCTCTCGGCGCCATCGGTGTCAACACCGACTTCACCCGCGATGGGCTTCGATGGCCGCACAGGAGATTCTGCCGCTACGCCCGGGTGGTGATGGGCAGGCGCATACCGCCCTCTACATCTTCTCGACCATCCACCCGCCCCGCCACCCTGAGGACGTTGCCGTGAACACATCACTTCACTCTCTTGCGAAGCTGGCCGCCCGCGTGTTGCTGATGCTGCTGTTCCTGGTATCGGGCCTGGGCAAGCTGTCCGACCCGGCGGCAACACAGGGCTACATGGCGGCGATGGGTCTTCCCGGCATCCTGTTGTGGCCCACCATCCTGTTCGAGATCGGCACGGCCCTGTGCATCCTGCTCGGTTTCCAGACCCGGGCAGTGGCCGCGGTGCTGGCCGCCTTCAGCCTGGTCACGGCCTTCATCTTCCACCACCAGCTCGCCGACCCGGTGCAGCAGATCATGTTCCTGAAAAATCTGGCCATCGCCGGCGGCTTCCTGCTGCTGGCCTGCAGCGGGCCTGGCCGCTTCAGCGTGGACGCCAGGCGCAGCAAGCCCTGAGCCGGGCAAAGCGCGGCATCCCGCCGCCCTGCCCTTGTCTCAGCGACCCTTGGGCGGGGCCGTCGAGCCCCGCACCATCAGGCTGAACTCCAGCGTCTGCTGACGCGGCACATCGACCTGTTCGATGATGGCGAGCAGCAGGTTGACTGCGCGCTCGCCGATCTCCCGCATCGGCTGCCTGATGGTCGTCAACGGAGGCGTCAGATAACGCGATGACGCCAGGTCGTCGAAGCCGACGATGGAGACGTCATCCGGTACGCGGATGCCCAGATCCCGGCAGGCTGCCAGCGCACCCAGCGCCATCTGGTCGCTGAAGCAGAAGATTGCGGTGGGTGCGGTTGCGGGCGGCAGCAGCGCCATCGCGGCCGCATGGCCGGACTCCACGGAAAAGTCACCCGGCACGACGCTGAGGTGGCGCAGGCGGCCACGCGCCCTGCCGGCGGCGCGCACGCCTTCCAGCCGTTGCGTGTGCAGGGGATTGTCGGGCGGTCCGCCGACCACAGCGATCCGCTCGTGCCCCAGTCCGTACAGGTGTTCCATCACAGCGCGCGCGGCGGCGGCGTTGTCGATGTGGACGCTGGGAATGCCCAGCGCGGGGTCGAACTCGCAGCCGTTGACCACCGGCGCGGCGACACCCCGTTGCTCGACGATATCGCGCGCTGTCGGCGGCAGGCGATGCCCCAGCACGATCAGGCCATCGGCCTCGTTGCGCCGGAGCATCTGCGCGTAACGCTCCTCGCGCTCGGGCAGGTTCTGGGTATCGCCCAACAAGACGGCGTAGCCGACGGCCTGCGCCGCGTCCTCCGCGCCCTGCAGGATCTGCGCGAAGAACGGGTTGGCGATGTCCGGCACGGTGACCAGGATCTTGCCGCTGCGCTGGGTCTTGAGTGTCCTGGCCACCGTGTTGGGCACGTAGCCCAGCGCAGCAGCGGCCTGCTCGATGCGCGCGCGTGTAGCCGGCAGCACTTTGTCCGGCCGGGAAAGCGCTCGCGACACCGTGCCTGCGGAGACGCCGACGTGCCTTGCGATGTCGTAGATGGTGGCCATGGCGTTACCTCTTCCTTCCGCTGTGCAGTGCACAACGGGTCTTTCGAATGCCCCTGCTAGGATAATGCAATCGATTGCATCGAGGGCGAATCAACGTGAAGACGCTCAAGGGTCCAGCGCTGTTCCTGGCGCAGTTCATCGGCGACACACCTCCCTTTGATCGGCTGGACACGCTGGCCGGATGGGCCGCGGGGCTGGGCTATTCTGGCGTACAAGTGCCGACCAGCGCGCCCCACCTGTTCGATCTGGCCGAGGCGGCGCGCAGCCAGGCGTACTGCGACGACATTGCCGGCATGCTGGCCGGACATGGCGTGCAGATCACCGAGCTGTCCACCCACCTGCAGGGGCAGCTGGTTGCAGTCCATCCGGCCTATGACAGCCTGTTCGACGGATTCGCGCCGCCGGACAAGCGTGGCGATCCGGCCGCCCGCCAGGCCTGGGCGGTGCAGCAGCTGCTGCTGGCCGCGAAGGCCAGCCAGCGCCTGGGCCTGACCGCGCATGCCACGTTCTCCGGCGCGCTGGCCTGGCCCTACTTCTACCCCTGGCCGCAACGCCCGCCTGGTCTTGTGGAAGAAGCCTTCGCCGAACTTGGCCGCCGCTGGCGCCCCATCCTGGATGCGTTCGACGCGTGCGGCGTGGACCTGTGCTTCGAGATCCACCCGGGCGAGGACCTGCATGACGGCGCGACCTTCGAGCGCTTCCTCGACGTGGTGGACCACCATCCCCGCGCGAAGATCCTGTACGACCCCAGCCATCTGCTGCTGCAGCAGATGGACTACCTCGGCTTCATCGACCGTTACCACGATCGCATCGGCATCTTCCACGTCAAGGACGCGGAATATCACCCCAGTGCCAGCAGTGGCGTGTATGGCGGCTACCAGGACTGGATCGATCGTCCGGGGCGGTTCCGATCACTCGGCGATGGGCAGATCGACTTCAAGGCGATCT
This sequence comes from Stenotrophomonas sp. 2YAF26, assembly GCF_052114625.1. Lineage (NCBI taxonomy): Bacteria > Pseudomonadati > Pseudomonadota > Gammaproteobacteria > Lysobacterales > Lysobacteraceae > Stenotrophomonas > Stenotrophomonas sp. 2YAF26. The sequence goes on from NZ_JBFRFC010000003.1 coordinate 76,868, forward strand.
TCTCGAAATTCGCCCAGTACGACTTCCCCGGCTGGGCAGTACTGGAATGGGAGTGCTGCCTGAAGCACCCGGAAGACGGTGCACGGGAAGGAGCCGCCTTCATCCGCGACCACATCATCCGCGTGACCGAACGCGCCTTCGACGACTTTGCCGACAGCGGCACCGATCCCGGATCACTGCGCCGCATGCTCGGGATCTGAGACATCACTGCCTGGGAGGGCAAGCCATGACGCACACCATGTCGCGCTTGGGCGCGATGATGTTTCTGCAGTTCTTCATCTGGGGGGCATGGTTCGTCACCCTGGGAACCTATCTGGTGCAGGGCCCGCTGCAGGCCAGCGCAAGCCAAGTGGCGACGGCCTTCCTCAGCCAGTCCATCGGTGCCATCGTCGCGCCCTTCCTGGTTGGCCTGATCGCTGACCGCTACTTCGCGGCGCAGCGCATCCTTGCGGTCCTGCACCTGGCTGGCGCAGTGCTGATGTGGCTGGCGTCCACCGCAACCAGCTTCAGCATGTTCTCCGCCTGCGTCATGGGCTACATGCTGCTGTTCATGCCGACGCTGGCACTGGCCAACAGCGTGGCGATGCGGCACATGCAGTCGCCCGAGAAACAGTTCCCGCTGGTGCGGGTGGCCGGCAGCGTCGGCTGGATCGTTGCAGGCGTGCTGATCGGCTGGCTGGGCTGGGAACAGGCGCACCGGCTCGAGCTGACCTTCCGGATGGCGGCGATGGCGTCGCTGGCGCTGGGCCTGTATGCGTTCACCCTGCCGCACACCCCGCCGCTGGCGCAGCAGCGCGATGCCGGCCTGGGGCAGATCCTGGGGCTGGATTCGCTGCGCCTGCTGAAGTCACGCTCGTACCTGGTGTTCTTCCTTGCGTCCATCGCGATCTGCATCCCGCTGGCGTTCTACTACAACTTCACCAACCCGTATCTCAACGACCTGGGCGTGCGCGGCGCGGCGGGCCTGCAGTCGCTGGGACAGGTCTCCGAAGTCCTGCTGATGCTGGCCATGCCGTTCCTGTTCGTGCGCCTGGGGGTGAAGACGATGCTGGCGGTGGGCATGGCCGCATGGGTCGTGCGTTACGTCATGTTCGCCTTTGGCGATGCGGGCGGCGGCTTCTCGCTGCTTGTGATCGGCATCGTGCTGCACGGCATCTGCTACGACTTCTTCTTCGTCACCGGCCAGATCTACACCGATGCGCATGCCGGGCCCGCCGCGCGCAGCAGCGCGCAGGGCTTCATCACCCTGGCAACGTACGGCGTGGGCATGCTGATCGGCACGTTCCTGTCCGGCGCGGTGGTGGAGCACTTCACCACTGCAGCCGGTCCGGACTGGCAGCAGATCTGGCTGTTCCCGGCAGGGGTCGCGCTGCTCGTGCTGATCGCCTTCCTGCTGCTGTTCCGCGACCGGCCAGTGGTTGCGGCCGCACCTTCCACGCCCTGAGGACCCTACCTGATGCCAAAGCCTGGAATCGCCATCGTAGGCACGGGAATGATCGGTGCCGTGCACCGTCGCGCGGCGCTGCTGGCGGGTGCCGACATCCGTGGCGTGGCCGCCTCTTCTCCGCAGCGCGCACGCGACGTGGCGCAGGCGTGGGGTGTCCCGCGTGCCTATCGGGACATCGAGGAGGTGGTCGCCGATCCACAGGTGCAGGTCGTGCACGTATGCACGCCCAACCACCTGCACCGTCCCATGGCACAGGCCGCACTGGAAGCCGGCAAGCACGTGGTCTGCGAGAAGCCGCTGGCCACCACGCTGGAGGACGCCCGGGCGCTGGCAGCATTGGCGGCCGCCAACGCGCTGGTCGCCACGGTGCCCTTCGTCTACCGCTACCACCCGGTGGTCCGCGAGGCGCGCGCACGCATCGCCCATGGCGAACTGGGGCCGCTGCACCTGATTCACGGCAGCTACCTGCAGGACTGGCTGCTGGACCCGGCCAGCAACAACTGGCGCGTGGACCCGGCGCTGGGCGGCGCGTCGCGCGTGTTCGCCGACATCGGCTCGCACTGGTGCGACCTGGTGGAATGGGTCAGCGGCGAGCGCTTCACCGAGGTCAGCGCGGCGTTCGACACGGTGATCGCCGAACGCAGCACCGACACCGGGCAAAGCTTCACCACAGCAGCGGCCGGTGGCGCGATGCAGGCGGTCACCAGCGAGGACGTGGCCGCGGCGATGTTCCGTACCGGCGCCGGGACGCTGGCATCGTTGACGGTCAGCCAGGTATCGGCCGGACGCCACAACCGTCTCTGGTTCGAGATTGATGGCGCCAGGGCCAGCGTGGCGTTCAACCAGGAAGATGCCGAGCGGCTGTGGATCGGCAAGCCCGACCAGCGCGAGGAAGTCTTCGTGCGCGGACCGGGCGCCGGCAGTGCCGAACAGCGCCGGCTGTCGCTGTTGCCGGCCGGGCACGCGCAGGGCTACGGCCACTGCTTCGAGGCATTCGTCGCCGACACCTATCGCGCCATCGAAGGCGAGCGACCGGATGGCCTGCCCACCTTCGAAGACGGCGTGCGCTCGGCGCTGATCGTCGACCGCGTCATCACCTCGGCCAGGACCCGTGCCTGGACCGCCATCGGTTGAACCCCGGGAGCATCTCATGATGAACACGCCTGCCCGCAGAACTGCCACCCTCGCCCTGCTGCTGTTCGCTGCCCTGCCCGTCCTGGCACACGAAGCCGCCAGCCCGCACAAGCCCATCGCCGTGCAGATGTACACACTGCGCAACGCCGGCCCGCTCGACCAGCAGTTGAAGATCGTCCACGACGCCGGCGTGGATGCGGTGGAAACGGTGGGCACGCAGGGCGTCAGCGCGGCCGAACTCAAGCAGTTGCTGGACCGGTATTCGATCAGGGCGATTTCCTCCCACGTGCAACTGGCCGAGCTGCGCAAGGACCTGGACGGCGTGGTGGCCTTCAACCGGTTGATCGGCAACACCACCCTGGTGGTGCCTTACCTGGACGCGAAGGATCGGCCGACCGATGCCGCAGGCTGGACCGCGCTGGGCAAGGAACTGGGCGCGATCGCCAAGCAGGTACGGGCCAAGGGCATGCGCCTGGCCTACCACAACCATGATTTCGAACTGGTCGACTTCAATGGCCGGACCGGCCTGGAACTGCTGTTCGCAGCCGCCGGGCCCGACCTGCAGACCGAGCTGGATCTTGCCTGGGTGGCGCGCGCGGGCCTCGATCCGGCAGTGATGCTCGGCAAGTTCCGCGGCCGCCTGTTTGCGGTACACGCCAAGGACAATGCACCCGAGGGCCAGGCCGAAGACGAGGGCGGCTTCGCTGCCGTCGGCCAGGGTGTGCTGGACTGGCGCGCGATCCTGCCAGCCGCCGCAACGGCCGGCGTGCACTGGTACATCCTCGAGCACGACCAGCCACGCGACCCGGCCAAGGTCATCCAGACCGGCGCGGACTACCTGCGTGAACACCTGCCCGCCAACGTGTCCACCCGTGCGCAGCACTGATGCCTGAAGGAGGCCCCACATGAAGACGATCCTGGCAATGGCCGTGGCCCTGGGCAGCATGAGCGTTGCGACAGCCGCATGGTGCAAGGATGACCCGGCCGCCGGTGCGAAGCTCTACACCGCCAACTGCACGGCCTGCCACGGTGCCGATCGTGCGGGCATGCCCGGCGCATTCCCGGCGCTCACCGATATCGGCAAGCGCATGGCACCCGCGCAGATCAAGGAAAAGATCAGCAAAGGTGGCGGGCTGATGCCGCCCTTCTCCCAGCTGTCGCAGCAGGAAATAGATGACATCGCCAGCTACCTGGCCAAGTAAACGGCCGGCGATCACGCCGGCCGCGTGCCGCTACAGCTCGCGCACCCAGATATTGCGGTAGCTGACCTTGGAATCATGTTCCTGCAGGTAGAGCGGCGCGCACGCATGGGGCGAATACGAGGGCGCGCCGATGTACTCGGTCCTGCCCGCCAGCACGGTGTCGTCCTGCACCAGCACGCCGTTGTGCAGGACGGTGATGCGCGCAGGCGACACAAGCCCACCGCCCACTGAGAAGCGCGGTGCCTTCCAGAGGATGTCGTAGGCCTGCCACTGCCMCGGTGCACGCGAAGCATTCACCAGCGGCATGGTCTGCTTGTAGATGGAGCCGGCCTGGCCGTTGGCATAGGTTGGGTTGTTGTAACTGTCGAGCACCTGCAGCTCATAGAGTTCCTGCAGGAAGATGCCGCTGTTGCCCCGGTTCTGTCCGTCGAAGCCCTTGGTTTCGACGGGTGTACGCCACTCGACATGCAGTTGGACGTCGCAGAAGCGCTGCCGGGTGCGGATGCCCTTGCTGCCCGGAACCACCGTGAGCGCGCCATCGGCGACGGTCCAGGGCACACGCCCGCCCTGCTCCGACTCCCACCCGGAGACATCCTTGCCATCGAACAGCACGATGGCGTCGGACGGCGCCTTGCCCGGCGGTGTGGCGACGGTTGCAGGCACGGGCGTCCATACCTCGGTCTTCGCTGGATCGCGCGCGGGATCGGCCGCGGCCTGCGCGAACGCCGATGCAGCGGCCAGCATGCCGGCGGCGATCAATAGCGGCGTGATCTTCATGGCGTGATCCATCAGCTGGTCCCCCAGGCGGGCGTGCCGGGAACATAGGCCAGGTCGCCGTCGTAGCGGCCCGGCACGGCGACGTAACGCAGCACTTCGGTCGCGCCAACCTTGGAGGTAAAGAAACCGAAGATGGTGAGCTGCTTGAACATCGTGAAGTAATGCGGCATCGGTTCTCCTGCCTCGGCGGTGCCGGTTTCGGTCACCTCGACCGCGTGCTTCCTGGCCTCTGCATCCAGCGCGCGCAGCAGTTCAGTGCGGGCCTGCGGCGCAAGTGAAACGAAGCGGCCGCCGGCGCGTTTGTCGATATCGGCCAGGCCAGCACGGAACGTCGCCTGCTGCCGGGCGGTGTAGCAGTCGCTGACGAACGTCGCCATGAACGCACCGGCGCCTGTGTCTTTCGCCCCCGGCGTTTTCGTCCGCGGCAGGATGGTCTCGGCGATCTCGTCCAGCGTGCCGACATCGGCGTCGGAGAAGCGCGTCTTCGCCCATGCGGCGGGAGCCTGTGCCTGACCGAGCGCGGGCAGGCCGATCATCGCCGCACCGGTGGCGGCGACGATCATTTTCAGCAGTTCGCGGCGGTCCATCACAGGTTCCCCGCTTTCAGTTCGCGCACGGCATGGTCAGCAGCCCGCGCGGTCAGTGCCATGTAGGTCAACGAAGGATTCACGCACGCGCTGGAGGTCATGCAGGCACCGTCGGTCACATAGACGTTGGGCGCATCCCAGACCTGGTTGTGCTGGTTCAGCACCGACGTCCTGCGGTCACGGCCCATGCGCGCGGTCCCCATCTCATGGATGCCCTTGCCCGGGGCGTAGTCGTTGTCGTGCATCTCCACGTCCTTGACGCCGGCGGCCTCCAGCATCTCGGCGGCATCGGCGGCCATGTCCTTGCGCATGGCCAGTTCGTTGGCGCGCATGGCTACGTCCATCGCCAGCACCGGCAGTCCCCACTTGTCCTTGCGGTCCCGGTCCAGGCGGATCGTGTTGTCGTGGTGCGGCAGCATTTCGCCGAAGCCGGTCATGCCGATGCGCCAGTCACCGGGCACGGTCAGCGCCTCCTTCAGGTCGGCACCGATGTTCAGCTCGGCGATCTCGCGCGACCACCCCGTGCGGCTGGCACCGCCCTGGTAGCCGAAGCCGCGCAGGTAGCCGCGCCTGTCAGCGGCCACGTTGCGGAAGCGGGGAATGTAGAAGCCGCAGGGACGACGACCGAAGTAGTACTTGTCCTCAAAGCCTTCGACGCGGCCGGAGGCACCCGCGCCGAAATGATGGTCCATCACGTTGTGTCCCAGCTCACCGGACGAAGAGCCCAGCCCACCCTCCCACACATCGGTGGCCGAGTTCATCAGCAGCCAGGTCGAGTTGAAGGAGGAGGCGTTGAGGAAGATGACCTTGGCCGTGTACTGGTAGGTCTGGCCGGTCTCTGCGTCGATGATCTCCACGCCCCGCGCCCGCTTGCGGTCCTTGTCGTAGAGCACTTCCTTGACGATGGAGAACGGCCGCAAGGTCAGGTTGCCGGTCTTCATCGCCGCCGGCAGTGTCGCCGCCTGGGTCGAGAAATAGGCACCAAAGGGACAGCCGAGGATGCACTTGTTGCGGTACTGGCAGTTGACGCGGCCCTGCTCGGGCATCGGCTTGGTGATGTTCGCCGTGCGCGAGTGGATCATGTGCCGGGTTCCGCCGAAGGCCTTCCGGATCCGCGCGGCCACGTCCTTCTCGACGATGTTCAACGGGATCGGCGGCAGGAACTCGCCGTCCGGCAGCACGTCCAGCCCTTCGCGCGTACCGGCGATGCCGGCGAATTTCTCCACATGGTCGTACCACGGCGCGATGTCGGCGTAGCGGATGGGCCAGTCGGTGGCGATGCCGTCCTTGAGGTTCGCCTCAAAATCCAGGTCGGAGAGGCGATAGCTCTGTCGGCCCCACATCAGCGAACGCCCGCCGACATGGTAGCCGCGGAACCAGTCGAACCGTTTGGTCTCGATGTACGGCGATTCCTGTTCGTCGGCCCACATGCCCTGCAGGTTCTCGGCCAGCGCGTAGTCGCGCATCAGCACCGGGAAGGCCGCCTTCATCGCCTGTGTAGGCCGGTTGCGATGCGGGAAATCCCACGGCTCCTTCATCGCGTTGACGTAGTCCTTGACGTGCTCGATGTTGCGTCCGCGTTCCAGCATCAGGACCTTGAGGCCCTTCTCGGTCAGTTCCTTCGCCGCCCAACCGCCACTGATTCCCGAGCCAACAACAATGGCGTCGTAATGATTGTCTGCCATGGATCTCTCACCTGGTGGATATCGTTTCAGACGTCGCAGAGGCGGATGGCCTCGCGCAGCGAACCGACGGGATCCGGTGCCGCAGGCATGAATTCCTGCGCCAGATACCCATCGAAACCGGTGTCGCGGATCGCGCGACAGATGGCGGGGTAATTGAGTTCCTGCTGGTCCCCGATCTCGTGCCGGCCCGGCACGCCCGCGGTGTGGTAATGCTTGAAACAGGCGTGATGCCTGCCGATGGTGGCGATGATGTCGCCCTCCATGATCTGCATGTGATAGATGTCGTACAGCAGGCCGAAGTTGTCCGAGCCGAGCCGCTGGCACAGTTCCACGCCCCAGGCGGAGTGGTCGCACAGATAGTCGCGATGATCGACCCTGGAGTTCAGCAGCTCCATCACCAGCACCACGCCACGTTTCTCGGCCTGCCCGAGGATGCGCTTGAGGCCGGCCTCGGCATTGGCCATGCCCTCCTGCGGGTCCATGCCGTTGCGGTTGCCGGAAAAGCAGATGAGGTTGCGGTAACCGGCATCGGCCACCAGGTCGATATGCCGCGTGTAGCGCTCCACCAGCTGATCGTGGAACTCACGGCCGGCAAAGCCCTTGGTAAGGCCCAGCTCGGCGCCGTTGCACATCGAGCTGTATACGCCATGGGCCTTCAGGGTGGGCCAGTCTTCCGGGCCGACCAGGTCGATCGCGGCAAAACCGATGTCCTTCACCGTCGCGCAGAGCTGGGCGACCGACAGCTGCGGAAAGGTCCAGCGGGCCACGGAGTGCTTCAGGTTGCCCTTGAGCGGCGCAGTGGCGGCAAACGCAGGCAGAACGCCCGCAGCGCCCAAGCCAAGGCCAAGGCTCGCGGCGGCCGCCATGCGCAGCGCGTCGCGCCGCGTGAGGCCTGGGGCCGGTCTGATCGAATGGATGGACATCCACCTGCCGGCCTCCCAACCGGTATCAAACGCAACGATTCACGGCAATGCAATCGATTGCACCATAGAGGAGGAAATTGGCTGTTTGCAAGTCGCGGTGCACGAAAATCAATGGTGCGAGGCACAACTCCGCAGGAATCGCGGAAAAAGAAAGCCCCGCATGAGCGGGGCTTTCTTTTCTGCTGCGAACGAGCGTTCGATCAGAACGGAATATCGTCGTCAGCGAAATCATCCATCGGCGGCGCCGACTGCTGCGGCGGCTGCTGCGGACGCTGCTGGCCGTAGCCGCCGCCCTGGTTGCCGCCCTGGTTGTAACCACCGCCCTGGCCGCCACGCTGGTTGCCACCGCCACCGCCACCGCCGCCATACTCCTGGCGTGGGGCCTGCTGGCGCTGCGGACGCTCGCCGCCGCTGAAGTTGCCACCGCCACCGCCACCGCCGCCTTCACCGCGGCCGCCCAGCATCTGCATTTCGTCGGCGATGATGTCGGTGGAGTACTTCTCCACGCCGTCCTGGCCGGTGTACTTGTCGTAACGCAGGCTGCCTTCGACGTAAACCGAGCTGCCCTTGCGCAGGTACTCACCAGCAATTTCGCCGAGCTTGCCGAAGAACACCACGCGGTGCCACTCGGTACGCTCCTGCTGGTTGCCATCCTTGTCCTTGCGGACACTGGTGGTGGCCAGGCTGATACGGGTGATCGCCATACCGCCCTGGGTGTACTTCACGTCCGGGTCGTTGCCGAGGTTGCCGACCAGGATGACTTTGTTGATGCCGCGCGCCATAGATGGGTTCTTCCGTTGTCCGGGGCTGCTCCAGTGATAGCACACCCAGCGGGGTGCCGATACGCTGAACCGCCCACGGTTGAGAATGGGGGATATCGGAACGGGTCATCTTACCATTCCTGCCAGCCCCACCCCGTCGGGAAATCGCTGGATCCGCGTCGGATCCGGCCGCGATCGGGGACTGGCGGGCACGCCAGCCGGTGCGACGGGGGAGGCCTTTCGCCGCCGTGTTCAGAACTCCCGGGGGCCGATGCTGATCGTTTCCACACACTGCTGCCGCTCACCGTTCACAGTGCTGGTGTATGTCCTGACCGCCAGGGTGACGTTTCTTCCTTCGAGGTACCAGGTCTCGGGCTGCATGCCCCGAACGGGCACGCCCGCCAGCCCGATCGAGGTCAGCTTGCGTGCAAAAGGCTCGACAGGAAACGTACACACCTTGGCAGGATCGCTGACATAGGTGTCAAAGCTTGTCTGATGCCCCCCATGGCGAAAGTCCGAGTCCACCCAGAAGGACCACCCTTCCCTGGTTTTTCCTCTGCCTTTTACTGCGGAGGCCGAATCACCTTCCCGGACCAGTTCGACCCCGATTGCCTGCGCCACCGTCTGCGGCGGAATGCCCTTCCATCCCTTGCCCCCTTGGCCAGACAGCAACAACAGGATGCGTCCTTCAAGGTCGGCGGCACTTACCGTCAACGCCGGATGGGCGCTCAGGGGCCCGGAGACCAGCGCCGCTGCGACGGTGAGCATGGGAATCAGCAATGAAACGCAGTGGGAAATTCGCAGGTGACGATGCCACTTCATCGCGGCCTGCCGGCGGGCCTCAACGGCCCCTTGCTGTCCCCTGGACGATCCGGCATCTGCCGTGACGAAACGCATGCTTCTGCGATGGTCCGGTCCTCCTGCAGAGATCGATCCCGGATCCGTCGCATGCCACTACCCCGTCCTGTCGGCCCTTGTAGAGCGACTCTATCGCCAGCCCGCGCCGCCTGTCCATCGCAAAAAGCGGTTCAGTGCGGGTGGCACACGCCAAGCCTGCTGGTCCGGCGCCGCCCTGCCAAGCCGCATGGCATCATTCCCCGACCATCCCCCTTCCGGCCCCCATGACCATCAAAGGCAAAGCCACCTCCCTGGACATCGCCCACCTGGCCGGGGTCTCCCAGCCCACGGTGTCGCGGGCCCTGCGCGGCAGCCCGATGGTCAATGCTGAGACCCGCGAGCGCATCCTGCGTATCGCCCGCGAGCTGAACTACAAGGTCGACAAGAACGCCTCCAGCCTGCGCCTGCGCAATGCCGGCACCCTGGCCCTGCTGTTCTTCGAGGACCCGACCAACGACGACTCGCTGATCAACCCCTTCTTCCACTCGATGCTGGGGTCGATCACCCGTGCCTGCGCGCTGCACGGGCAGGACCTGCTGGTGTCCTTCCAGCAGCTGTCCACCGACTGGCAGGCCGATTACGAAGACAGCAACAAGGCCGATGGCATCATCCTGCTCGGCTACGGCGATTACCACGAGTCGCGCGACCGCCTGCAGCGGCTGGTCGAACAGGGCACGCACTTCGTGCGCTGGGGCGCGGCCCTGCCCGGTCAGCCGGGGGTGTCGATCGGCAGCGACAATTTCCAGGGCGGGTATGACATCACTGCCCACCTGCTCGAACAGGGCTGCCGCCGCATCGCCTTCCTCGGCCATGCCTCCAGCCATTACCCGGAATTCGAGGAGCGCTATCGCGGCCACGTCGAAGCGCTGCGTGCGCATGGCCTGACCGCCGACCCGGCGCTGCAGCACGATGCGATCACCACCGAGGCGTCCGGGCATGAGGCGTGCCTGTCACTGCTGGCCCAGGACCGTTCCATCGATGCGGTCTGCGCGGCCAGCGACCTGATCGCCATCGGCGCGGTGCGCGCGCTGCGCGAACAGGGCCTGCGGGTGCCGCAGGACGTGGCGGTGACCGGCTTCGATGACATCCCGCTGGCAGCCTCGGTGTCGCCGCCGCTGACCACCGTGCAGCAGGACACCAAGCAGGCCGGCCAGCTGCTGGTGGAGAAGCTGCTGGCGCTGATCGGCCGGCAGCCGGTGGAAGGCCAGAGCATTCCGGTGAAGCTGGTGGTGCGCGAGTCGTCGCTGCGCACGTAGCCCTTCGGTGGAGCCAGGCCATGCCCGGCATGCATGCGTGGGACGCAAGGCCGACGACAGCCGGGCATGGCCCGGCTCTACAGGACCTGCATCGCTACGCGCCGCCCGGCATGGCCGTGCGTACCGCCATGCTGAATTCATCCAGCAGGAAGGGCTTGGCGATCATCGCCATGCCTTCGTCCAGGAAGGCCGCGCGCTCCTGTGCCTTTTCCGCATAGCCGGTCATGAACAGGATCGGCAGCGCCGGTCGCGATTGCCGCGCGATCTCCGCCAGCTGGCGCCCGTTGAGCCCCGGCAGCCCGACATCGGTGACCAGCAGATCGATGCTCTGCGCCGAAGTGAGGATGGGAATCGCCGCATCGGCATCACCCACCACCTGGGCGTGGTAGCCCAGGTCTTCCAGCACCACCGTCACCAGCATCCGTACCTGCTCGTCATCCTCCACCACCAGGATGGACTGGCCGGCGCCGCGGCGGATCGGCTGCGAGGGTGCAGGCGCGTCCTCCACAACGGCCTCCGACAACGGAATGAACAGCAGCACCGTCGTCCCTTCGCCGACATTGGACTGGATGGCGATGTGGCCACCGGACTGCTGCATGAAGCCGTACACCATCGACATGCCCAGCCCCGTTCCCTTGCCGATGGGCTTGGTGGTGAAGAAGGGCTCGAAGGCGCGCTCGACCACTTCCGGCGCCATGCCGGCACCGGTGTCGGCCACCTCCACCAATGCGTAGTCACCGGCAGGCACGGCCGTGTACTGGCCTTCCCTTACGCTTACCGACGAGGCACGCAGAGTCAGATCGCCGCCGTCCGGCATCGCATCACGCGCGTTGATGGCCAGGTTCAGCAGCGCGCTCTCGAATTGGTTGGCATCCAGCGTGGCGTGCAAGGGCAGCGGCGAGGGTTCGGCGCGGATGCGCACCGCCTCGCCCAGGGTGCTGTGCAGCAGGTGCTGCACCGAAACCAGCAGCGTGTTGAGCTCCACCGGACGCGCATCCAGCGACTGCCGCCGGGAGAACGCCAGCAGGCGCTGGGTCAGTGCCGCCGCACGCTGGGCCGAGGCGGTGGCGGTGTCCAGGAAACGTTCGAGGTCGTCGACCCGGCCCATATCCAGGCGCAGCCGGACAATATCCAGCGCAGACAGGATGCCGGTCAGCATGTTGTTGAAATCGTGGGCGATGCCGCCGGTCAACTGGCCGATCGCCTCCATCTTCTGTGACTGCCGCAATGCAGCGTCGCTGGCCTCGCGCGCCGCCATCTGCGCTTCCAGTTCACGGGTGCGCTCGGCCACCATCGCCTCCAGCGCGTGCGCGTGCTGCTGGCTGCTGGCAAGGGCCAGCTTGGCCGCGGTGATATCGGTAACGAATACGTGGAAGCCGTCGATGCGCCCCTCGCCATTGCGGCGCGGCGAGTAACGCACTTCGCAGTCCCGGCGCCCGTACACGCGATGTGGCCAGACGATCTCGAACATCGCCTCGCGACCGGCCAACGCCGCTTCCATCGCCGGGCGACGCTGCTGCCACACGGTCTCGCCGATGACCTCGCGCACGTGCCTGCCGATGACCTCTCCGGTGGCCAGTTCGAACCAGCTTTCGTAGGCCTTGTTGGCGAAGCGGAAGCACAGCGCGCGGTCCACGAATGCGATCAGCACCGGCATCGCATCGGCGATCAATCGCAGCTCGGACTCACTGCGTGCCAATGCCGCGCGGCCGTCGGCCAAGGCGGCGACCTGGTCGCGCACCACGAACTGCTTGCCGCGCGCGCGCAGCGCGCCCTGTACCGCACTGAGCAGCGACACGCTTCCCAGTGGCCGGTCCATTTCCACCACGTTGATCGAGCCGGGCAGCAGCGGCTCGCGGGTGGAACGCCGATAGGAGCGCGCCGACCGCAGCAGGATGAACGGGATGTCGGACCAGGTGGGCTGCTGCTGCAACGCCTGCAGCAGTATCTCGCTGCCGCGTGCCACCGCTTCCTGGGTGACCACCACCAGCCCGGTGCAGTCATCAAGTTGCTCAGCCAGCACTTCCAGGCTTGGCGCGATGCCCGTCCTCAACCCTGCGCCGGCCAGCACCGCAGCGATGCTGTCGGCATCACGGCCGAAGGGAGCGACGATACGGACAACGGTGCCGCCCTCATCGCTATCGGACATCGGACTGGCCCAGCAGCGCTGCGCTGTCGCCGACGAACTCCGGCGTGCCGGTGAGGATGCCCTGGAAATCGGCCAATGCGGCACTGACCGTGATGCCGCGCCCGTCGATCCTCAGTTCGCGGATGGTGTCTTCATGCGCACCGCCGCGGTTCTTGATCACCGAGATCGCCTTGCGGATGCGTCCCTTCGCTTCGAAGAAGCGGAACAGCACCACCGCATCAGCGATGTAGGACACATTGAGGCTGCCGGTGGACATGGTGCCGACCAGCCCGTGCTGCGGGTTGATCATGAAGGTCGCCACGCCCTTCTGGTTGAGGTAGGACAGCATCTCGTGCAACTGCAGCATCAGCTGTTTTTCCTGCGGCATGGCGGTCACGTAGCCGTTGAGGCTGTCGATCACCAGCACACGGCAGTTGCGCTCCTCCACGGACTTGCGCAGGTTCCAGGAGAACTCCCCGGGCGACACTTCGGCCGGGTCGATCTGCAGGATCTCCAGCATGCCGGAGCGCAGATGCTTGTCCAGATCGATATCCAGTGCCGAAGCGCGTGCCAGCAGCGTGCCCACGCGCTCGTCGAACTCGAAGATGCAGCTGCGCTCGCCGCGCTCGCAGGCGGCCCACACATACTGCAGCGCCACGTTGGTCTTGCCGCTGCCGGCCGGGCCGGTCAACAGGGTGGAGGTACCGCGCAGCGGACCGCCGCCCAGCAGCCGGTCGATCTCGGCCACGCCGCTGCTGATGGGCGTTCCGACGAACCGTCCGTGATGTTCCGAGGCGATCAGGCGGGGGAAGATCTGCACGCCGCCGCGACGGATCACCATGTCGTGGTAGCCGGCAACGAAATCGACGCCCCGCAGCTTCTGCACCTGCATCCGGCGCCGCGCAGGGCCGAAGTCCAGGGTCAGGCGTTCCAGCGAGACCACGCCATGGCACAGGCTGTGCAGCTGGCCGTCGCGCTCATCGCCGGTGGACGTCAGGTCGTCCACCAGGAAAACCGTCGCACTCTTGGGCGCGAAGAACTGCTTTAGTGCGAGGATCTGGCGACGATAGCGCAGCGAATCCTGCGCCAGCAGGCGCAGTTCCGACAATGAATCGAACACCACCCGGGTCGGCCCGATGCTGTCCACCTTGGACATGATCAGGTTGACCGTCTCGTCCAGCTCCATTTCCCACGAATGCAGCACCGACTGCAGGCGGCCATTGCCCATTGCCCCTTCGGCCGAACCCAGCTCGAACAGGTGCAGACCGTCCAGCGACCAGCCGTGCGCCAACGCGACTTCGCGCAGCTCCTCGGCCGTCTCGGACAGGGTGATGTAGAGGCAGCGCTCGCCGCGCCGCAGGCCTTCCAGCAGGAACTGCAGGGACAGCGTGGTCTTGCCGGAGCCCGGCGGCCCCTCAAGCAGGTACAGCCGCGCCTGCGGCAGCCCGCCACCAATGATGCTGTCCAGTCCTTCAATTCCGGTTGTGATCCGCATGCGTGCCTGCATCGACGTCGACGTTTGAGGGGCAAAGCCTATCGGCGCCCCTGTCGACGCATTGTGTGATCCAGCGCAAGTCCAGATCCGCATTCAGAATGCCTTCACGGCGTTGGCGCGGGTTCCGGCCCTGGGCGCACACGCCAGCGCCGACGCGCGTGCGATGCGCTAGATTGGTACCACGCCGCACCATTCCACCCTTCCGGGAGAAGGCCTTTGTCCTCCGCCAGCATTTCCCACACCGCACCGGTGACGGCGGCGGACGGCGCGTTGCACCTGGGCTGAGGCCCACGCTCCTGCCCTCGTACCGGCAATGCCCTTCCGGGCAGCTCCCTGTCGAGGTTCCCATGCTCATTCCCGCGTCCGCGCACGACGTGCGCGCTCTGCTGTCCTGCACCGATCCCGCTGACGAAGCAGTCGCCCCGCCCGATGTGATCGCCATGCTGGCCGACCTCACCGCCTCCATCGAGCCCCGCTTTGCTCCAGCCGCATGGCGGATCGTCGAGGCCGGCCACACGGTTGGCCTGCTGTCCCTGACCTGCGCGCCGCGCGCCGGCGTACTCACCCTCGGCTATGGCGTCGCCCCGGCCCACCAGGGACGCGGGCTTGCCAGCGCCGCACTGGCCGCGTTCGTGCAATGGGCGTGGACCGACCCGCGCGTACGCATGCTGAAGGCGGAAACCGCCGTGGCCAACCGGCCCTCGCAGGCAGTGCTGCGCCGGAATGGTTTCTACGTGGCCGGCCAGGGCATGGATGCCGAGGACGGTGCACTGCTGTGCTGGCAGCTGGGCCGCCCGCCAACGGCACCATGACCAAAGGGGCATGACGCCGCCCCCGTTCAGCGCGATAAACAGCAGATCAACACACGGAAAGGTGTACGTCGCATGCTGAAGATCGATTCGCTGTCCAAGACGTACGCCAACGGCGTACACGCGTTGAACGGGGTCACCCTGGATATTCCCCGCGGCATGTTCGGCCTGCTCGGGCCCAACGGCGCGGGGAAATCCTCGCTGATGCGCACGCTGGCCACTCTGCAGGAGGCCGACAGCGGCAGTGCCACCCTGAGCATTCCGGGTGAATCGCCGATCGACGTGCTGCGCGACAAGGACGCCGTGCGCCGCCGCCTGGGCTACCTTCCGCAGGATTTCGGGGTGTACCCGAAAGTCAGCGCGCTGGACCTGCTGGAGCACTTTGCCGTACTGAAGGGCTTGACCCAGCGCGGTCAGCGCCGCGAGGTGGTCGATGGCCTGCTGCAGCAGGTGAACCTGTGGGATGCACGCAAGCGCAAGCTGGGCACCTACTCCGGCGGCATGCGCCAGCGCTTCGGCATCGCCCAGGCGCTGTTGGGCGACCCGCGCCTGGTGATCGTCGACGAACCCACCGCCGGTCTTGATCCGGAAGAGCGCAACCGCTTCCTCAACCTGCTGGCGGCCATCGGCGAGAACGTGGCGGTGATCCTGTCCACCCACATCGTCGAGGACGTGACCGACCTGTGCCCGACCATGGCGATCATGAACAAGGGCCAGGTGCTGCTGACCGGTCGCCCCACCGATGCCATCGAGGCATTGCAGCAACAGGTCTGGCGCAAGCAGGTGGAGCCTTCCGAACTGGCCGACCACGAGGCGCGCTACACGGTGCTGTCCTCGCGCCTGGTCGGCGGCCGCCCGGTGATCCACGTGCACAGCGCCAGCGACCCCGGTGATGGCTTCACTGCAGTGGCCCCCGATCTCGAGGATGTGTACTTCCAGCGCCTGCGCCTGCAGGCGCGTGCCCGTGCAGCCTGAGCGGAGCACACCATGATCCTCACCTTCTTCCGCTTCGAGCTGCGCGAGCAGCTGCGTTCGCCGCTGCTGTGGCTGCTGGCGTTCCTGTTCGCCGCGCTGGCCTTCGCCGCCGCCTCCTCCGAAGCCGTACAGATCGGCGGCGGCGTCAACAACGTGCACAGCAATGCGCCGATCGTCATCGCGCGTTTCATGGGCATCTTCACCATGATGGGCATGCTGGTGTCCACCATGTTCGTCAGCAATGCGTTGCTGCGCGACTTCGAGCTGGGCACCTCGGAGCTGATCTTCGCAAGCCCGATCAAGCGCCGCGATTACCTGGCCGGACGCATCCTGGCAGCCATCTGTGCCAGCCTGGTGGTCTACCTGATCATCGCGCTGGGCATCTTCCTGGGGCCGTTCATGCCCTGGGTGGACAAGGCGCGTGTCGGCCCGGTTTCGCTGGCCAGCTACGCTTGGACCTTCACCTGGATCGTGCTGCCCAACGTGTTGTTCACCACCGCCCTGTTGTCGCTGCTGGCGGCGCTGACGCGCTCGATCCTGTGGGTCTACATCGGCCTGGTCGGCTACTTCGTGCTGTATGGCGTGAGTGCGTCGCTGCTGAGCGATATCGACAACGTCTGGATCGCCACGTTGACCGAGCCACTGGGCATGCGCGCGCTCGGTCGCACGGTCCGCTACTGGGCCGCCGAGCAGAGCAACACCCGCCTGCCCGAGGTGGCGGGCTACCTGCTGGCCAACCGTGCCCTGTGGCTGGGGGTGGCCGCCGTCTTGTTCACCGCCACCTTCGCTCTGTTCCGCACCGAGCGTACCGGCAGTGGGCGCAGGCGTTGGGGCCGTCGCCAGGCTGTGGTCAGCGCCGATGCGCCGCGGCCGGCGGCGATCACCGCACCGCGCGTGCGCCCCCGCTTCAGCGCGGCAACCGGCTGGCACCAGTTCGTGCGCCAGGTGCGCTTTGACACCCTCGGCGTCCTGCGCGGGGTGCCGTTCATCGTGCTGCTGGTGCTGGGCCTGGCCAACTTCATCCCCGCCGCCCTTCACCAGAGCGCGGTCTATGGCACGCCGATCTGGCCGGTCACCACCGAAATGCTGTCGGCCCTGCAGGGCGCCTACAGCTGGCTGCTGGTGATCATCGTGCTGTTCTATTCCGGCGAACTGGTCTGGAAGGAGCGCGCGGTCCGCTTGAACGAAGTCAACGACGCCATGCCCGTACCCAACTGGGTACCGCTGCTGGCCCGGCTGACCACCCTGGTGGTGATCGTCGCCTGCTTCCAGGCCATCGGTGCGGTGGTGTCGATGGCCATGCAGCTGGTGCAGGGCTATACCCACCTGGAGCCGCTGCTGTACCTGAAGGTGCTGGCCCTCGGTTCGGTGTTCTATGTGCTGATGGGCGGCATGGCGCTGGTCCTGCAGGTCCTGACCAACAACAAGTTCTTCGGCTACGCACTGTTGATCGTGGTGATGATCGCGCAGGTCGCGCTGGGCCTGCTGGACTTCACCCAGAACCTGTACAACTTCGGCAACTGGCCCAACGCCCCGTACTCGGACATGAACGGCTACGGCCACTTCCTGCCTGGGCAGCTGGTCTTCCAGGCCTATTGGGGCCTGCTGCTGGCCGCGCTGCTGTTCCTTGCATCCGCGTTCTGGGTGCGCGGCGTCGGCGCCAATGCGCGCGACCGGCTGAAGCTGGCGGCACGTCGCCTGCGCGGTCCGACCGGCGCGGGCTTTGCCGTATCCCTGCTCGGCTTTGTCGCGCTCGGCGGATGGTTGTACTGGAGCACCAACATCCGCAATGAATTCCTGTCTCCCGACCAGCAGCGCGACCTGCAGGTGCGCTACGAGCGCGAGCTGTCGAAGTACAGGAACCTGCCGCAACCGCGCATCATCGCCGTCGACAACCGCGTGGACCTCCATCCGGAAACCCAGTCTATGGTCATCGATGCCGACTGGACGGTGCGCAACACCCACGCTGCCCCGATCAGTGACATCCACATCGCGATGGGCGATGACCGCAATCTGGTCAAGGTCGACCTGGGCGGGCAGACCCTGGCCTTCCATGATGTCGACCTGGGTTACCGCATCTACCGCCTGGCCAAGCCGTTGCTGCCCGGCGAGCAGCGGCAGGTGCATTTCCGCGTCGAACAACGACCCAAGGGCATCACCGCCGGCCAGGCACCCAGCAACATCGTGGACAACGGCACGTTCTTCAACAGCACCCTGCTGCCGTCTTTCGGCTACGACCCGCGCGGCGAGCTGGAGGACCGCAACGAACGGCGCAAGCGCGGGCTGGGTGAGCCGACCCGCATGCCGAAGCTGGAGGATGAAGCAGCACGTGCCAACACCTACATCTCCGACGAYRCCGACTGGCTGGACTTCCGTACCACCATCTGCACGGCACCGGACCAGGTCGCGCTGGCCCCGGGCTACCTGCAGCACGAGACCACCGTGAACGGCCGCCGCTGCTTCAGCTATGCGATGGACCGGCCCATGCTCAACTTCTACGCCTATCTGTCGGCGCGCTGGCAGGTGAAGAAGGGCATGTACAAGGACATTCCGATCGAGGTGTACTTCGACCCGGCCCATGCCTACAACGTGGACCGCATGATCGAAGCGGTGCAGAAGTCGCTGGCCTACTACGAGGCGAACTTCACGCCCTACCAGCACCGCCAGGTGCGCATCATCGAGTTCCCGGGCTACCAGAGCTTTGCCCAGTCCTTCGCCAATACCATCCCCTACTCCGAGTCGATCGGCTTCATCGCCGACCTGCGTGACCCGGACAAGGTGGACTACGTGTTCTACGTCACCGCGCACGAGATTGCACACCAGTGGTGGGCCCACCAGGTGATCGGTGCCAACGTGCAGGGCGCCACGGTATTGTCCGAATCGCTGTCGCAGTACTCGGCGCTGATGGTGATGGAAAAGGAGTACGGCCGCGCGCACATGCGCCAGTTCCTGAAGACCGAACTGGACCGCTACCTGGCCGGCCGGGGCGGCGAGCGCATCGAGGAACTGCCGCTGGAACGGGTGGAGAACCAGCAGTACATCCACTATCGCAAGGGTTCGCTGGTGTTCTACCGCCTCCGTGAGGAAATCGGCGAACAGGCGCTGAACCGCGCCCTGCAGCGCTTCCTGCAGGACAAGGGCTACCAGCAGCCGCCGTACACCACCTCGCGGGAGCTGCTGGACTACCTGCGTGCGGAGACCCCGGCCGACCGACAGCAGCTGCTGACCGACCTGTTCGAGAAGATCACGCTGTACGACAACCGGCTGGAGACCGCCAGCGCGCGCAAGCGTGCCGATGGCCGCTACGACGTCACCCTGAAGCTGCACGCCGCCAAGGTCCATGCCGATGGCCAGGGCAAGGAAACGCCGGCCGCGCTGGACGACTGGGTCGAGATCGGCGTGTTCGCCAACGGTCCCTCGGGCAAGGAACGCGACCAGAAGGTGGTGTACCTGCAGCGCCATCACATCACCACGGCAGCGCCGACGATCACGGTGACGGTGGATGCCAAGCCGGACGAGGCCGGTTTCGATCCGTACAACAAGCTGATCGACCGGGTGAGCGAAGACAACCGGCGCAAGGTGACGATGTGATGTGGCGGTGCCGGCCTTCGGGCCGGCACCGACCTCCTACGGCATCCACGCATGGCGCGGATCTACGGGGATGCATCCACGCATGGCGTGGATCTACTGGAATGCATCCATGCGCGGCGTGGATGCCGTACTGCCCGGTTGACGCCCTGGGCTACGCTGCGGGGCCCTGCGAACCGGCCTTCGGCCCCAGCACCGCCAGCAGCACGTAGATCACGATCGACGCTACGGTGCCGAGTGCAGCCAGCAACATGAAGGCAAACTCCGAACGGCCCTGCAGCCCTGCCCAAACGCCCAGATGCCAGGCAGCGCCAAGATTGATCAGCCAGGCGATGACGAACACCGGCCACTGCACGATGCCGACCGCGCTCAGCAATGGCGCGGCGATGAGGGCTGCGACGATGGCGCCGATCAGGAAGACCAGGGCAAGACGGGAATGGCGGGCCGAGGCGGTGCTCATGCGCTCAACCCGCGGACCATCACCAGCACCGGGAAGCCACGCGTGTTGGACTCGACGACGGGCTTCCACCCCAATCGCGCATACAGACCACCGTCCAGCGACTCGGTCTGCAGGTAGAGCTGCGATATGCCCATCGACCGGGCGTGCTTCACTGCGCGTTCGACAAGCGTGCTGGCCAACCCTCGTCCGCGTTGGCTGTCGGCCACATACACACTTCCCAGCCAGTGCTCATACTCGGGAAAACCGGGCATCTCACCGCGCTTGAGCTGCGCGGCGCCGACCACCTGCCCATCGTCGATTGCCGCCAGCAGATGCGGGAATCCCTGCGCGTCCTTGGGCTTGCGCAGCCGCAGACGCTCATCTTCCAGAGTGAAGCCTGCATCCTTTCCCCACTGCGCGTGATACCACTGCGCCAGCTGCTCGCACTCCGGCGCCGCTGGCGCCAGCATCCTGAACTCCATGGGTAACCTCGCTGTCCTGATCGTCCTTCAGGAAAGCATGCTTCACGTCTGCAGTCACTGCAAATTGTTGCAATCAACCAAGCCGTGCATGGGATCGGCTCCGCGGCGATCTGCACCTCAGCCCTGCGCGAAGTCCTTCAGGATCTCGCCGACGCCGCTGGGCGAGATCTCGAAGCCCAGCATAGTACCCGGGTTGATTACCACGCCGTAACCGCCCGGCACGCGACGCAGCACATCCAGCATCAGCCAGCGGACCTGATGCTCGGCCTGCTGGCTGTAGATGCCCACCCGCGCCGGATCGGTGAACACGGCCACGTGCAGGGTGCCCTGCTTGTCGAACAGCAGCGGATCGAAGCCACTCCCATCGGGCGTGACCAGGCTGCCGGTCAACAGCACCACCTGGGAAGCGACGAAGGCCTCCATGAACGCGCGGATCGGCACCGTTCCATCCATCGCGGCCTTGAGCAGGGTTTCGATCGGGGTCTGCGGGGCAAGGTCGGTCATGGCAGTACAGGCGCGGCATCAGGGGATGCCTATTGTGCCGGATGCCGCCTCACCGGGTAGTGCCGGCCGCTGGCCGGCAACTGCATTGGCTCCAACGACACGGAGGTTGCCGGCCAGCGGCCAGCATCACCGTTTGCGAGGCCCCGTGGGCGGTCAGCGCTTCAGTCGCCGATCGCGCGCCTGCTGGTCAGCCACGGCCTTGTCCAGTTCGGCCTGCAGGGCCGGCTGCTGCACGTCCGCATCCAGCACAAACACCTTCACCCCGTGCGCCGGCACCTCCGCCTTCAGGCTGCCCTTCACCGTCACCTGGCCGCCGTCCAGCGCGTCGCGCCAGAGGCCGGACTGCAGGTAGCGGTCCACGCTGAAGGTCTTCGCGGCATCGGCCTTGTTCAGCAGCACCAGCGCGGTCTGCGCCACGTCGCCGTGCTGCAGCACGCGGAAGAACACCGCTTCATCGCCCTGCAGACGTTCGTTCACCTGCAGGCCGCGCTGCAACGCAGGCGTACTCTCGCGCAGCTTGGCGATGCGCTGCAGCGGGGCGAAGATCGGGCTCTGCGGGGCTGCATCCACCCGCGGCTGGCCGAAGTAGGCACGGTTGCCGGCGTGCTCCGCACGGCCGCGCATGAAGCCGGTTTCCGAGCCGTAATAGACCACCGGAATGCCACGCGCGGTGAACAGCCAGTTGTGCGCGTCGATGAAGCCGCTGTCGCTGGCCTGCAGGCGCGGCATGTCGTGGTTGTCGTAGAAGCTCATCAGCTCGTACGGGTTGGCGTACGGGCCACCGGTCAGGTGCAGCGGCTCAGCCAGCGTTTCAAAGCCCTTGCCAGCGCTGCCGAAGGCCTGCTCCAGCGCGCCGCGCAGCGGGAAGTCGAGCACGCTGACATTGGCGTTGGCCGGCCAGGTGTGTTCGGCGATGCTGGCGGCGTTGTAGTCGAACGCTTCGCCGAACATGAACATGCCCGGATGCTGCGCGCGGATGCGGTTGACGAACTCGTGCCACCACGGATGCGGCAGCCAGCCGATGGTATCGATGCGCAGCGCGTCCACGCCCTGCGCGGTCCACTGCAGGTAGGCTCCCACCAGATAGTCCATCACCGCCGGGTTGTCCTGGTTGAAGTCGCTCAGCTCGGCCAGGTTGCCGTCGAAGATAGAGCCGTCCTTGCTGTCGACCGGACCGATGTTGTTGTAGAACGCGTGCAGCGGATTGTGCTTCGGGTCCAGCTTCTGCGGCGGCAGGTTCTGGTGGTCGGCGATCAGCGTGCCGTCCTTGCCGAAGATCTGGCCGAACTGCGGCTGCCGCTTGGGCATGGTCCATGCCGGCGACCCGTGGTTGCCGACGATGTCCAGCACCACCTTCAGGCCAGCGTCGTGCAGGCCCTTGGTCAACCCTGCAAAGTCCAGCTCCTCGCTTGGCAGGTGTTCGTCAAGTTTGTAGAAGTTGATGCCCCAGTAGCCGTGGTAGCCGGTCTTGCCACGGTCGGTCAGRGTACTGGTGCAGCTGATCGGCTTGCTGCCGGTGAAGGCTTCATCCGGGTTGTCGACGATGGGCGTGATCCACACCGCGCCGAAGCCGAGGTTGCGGATGTAGTCGGCATTGTCGAGCACGCCGCGGAAATCGCCACCGAGATAGCCGATGTTGCCGTCCACCTTGTCCGGGCACGGCACCGGGATATCGAACGTGCGGTGCTTGCCGCCCTGGTCGCGGTGATCGTTGGACGGATCGCCGTTGACGAAGCGGTCGGTGACTACGAAGTACACCGCGTCGCCGGCGAACGGTTCGGTGGTGCCGACATAGGCAGGGCGTGGCGCAGCCGCAGCGTGGCCAGCGAACAGCACAAGGGATACAGCAACAGACAAGACACCACGCATCACACCACCTCCGGACGGGACGGAACCCGCAACACGCACAGACCCGCAATCAACAGACTGCAGCCACCCAGCACCAGTACATGCATCGGCTGGCCTCCCAGCCATGCGCGCAGGGCGAAACCGAGCGCGCTGGCCGCGACCAGCTGCGGGATCACGATGAAGAAATTGAAGATGCCCATGTACACGCCCATCTTCGCCGCCGGCACGCTGTCCGACAGCAGCGCATAGGGCAATGAAAGGATCGAGGCCCAGGCAAAACCCACGCCGACCATCGACAGCAGCAGCCACTGCGGATCGTCGATGAACATCATCGAGATCAGCCCGGCCCCACCCAGCCACAGGTTGACCAGGTGGCTCCAGCGCAGGCCGATCGCCCGCACCATCGGCGGGATCAGGAGCGCGGCCAGTGCGGCGAAACCGTTGTAGGCACCGAACAGCACGCCCACCCAGTTGGCACCTTCGTTGTAGGCCGCCGATTCGACATCGGTGGAGCCGAAATGCATGCCGGCCACTGCGCGCGTGGTGAAGATCCACATCGCGAACAGGGCGAACCAGGAAAAGAACTGCACCCAGGCCAGCCGGCGCATGGTGATCGGCATCGCGCGCAGGTCGCCGACGATGGCGGCCAGCATGTGCGTGCCCGGTAGTACCCGCGCCGCCGCCAGCAGTGCGCCGTAACCCACGCACAGGCCGGCCAGCACGTACAGCATCTTGTCGCCGTGGCGCCACGCGATCAGTGCCGCCAGCAGCACGCCGAGACCGAGCCACAGCGCAACCTGCGTCCACGGCGCGGGCCCGGTGACCGCGGCCCCAGCGTGACGCGCCGGTGGTTCGGCATCATCGAAGCTGGCCAGCTCGTCGGGTGAATACTCACGGGTRCTGACCACCGTCCAGGTGATCGCCGCCAGCAGCACCACCGCGCCGAAGTAGAACGCATAGCGCACGGTATCGGGCACCTCGCCCGCCGCTGCCGTGTTGGCAACACCGAAGTGGGCCAGGATGAAGGGGAGGAAGCTGGCAACGATCGCGCCGACGCCGATGAAGAAGCTCTGCATCGCATAACCGGCCGGGCGCTGCCGCGGTGCCAGCTGGTCGCCAACGAAGGCGCGGAACGGCTCCATCGACACGTTGATCGAGGCGTCCAGCACCCACAGCGTGCCGGCCGCGATCCACAGCGTCGGCGAGTTCGGCATCACCAGCAGGGCCAGCGTGGTCAGCACCGCGCCGATCATGAAGAACGGGCGGCGACGCCCCCAGCGTGTCCACGTGCGGTCGGACAGATAGCCGATGACCGGTTGTACCAGCAGGCCGGTCAGCGGTGCGGCGATCCACAGTCCGGGCACCGCGTCCATGTCCGCACCCAGCGTTTCGAAGATGCGGCTGGCGTTGGCGTTCTGCAGGGCAAAGCCGAACTGGATGCCAAGGAAGCCAAAGCACATGTTCCAGATCTGCCAGAACGACAACTGCGGTTTTGCAGGACGGCTCATCGTGCGTCCTCTGCTGCGGCCACCGGCGCAATCTTCAGCGCCTGCACCTGGGCCTGGTTCAGCACGCCATCACGACCGCCCTTGCCGCCGGTGTAGTGCGCGAAGTGCTGCAGCGCGCTCATGTTGAAGCCCTCTTCCAGCGTCACCGTGCAGCGGCCTTTGGGTACAGCGAAGATTGCCGCGGTCGAGTCCTGCGCCGCCACGCTGTGCGGCAGCGTTACCGTGTGCCGCTGCGGAGGCTGGCCCTTGCACTGCACGGCCAGCTGCTTCACCGCCGCGGTCACGCCGGTGTTGATCGGGCCATTCGGGTTGATGTACTGCAGGCGCAGGCGCACGTGGCCCGCCCTGGTTTCATTGAACTGCCATTGCCGGCTGCCCCGCAGCACCTGTTGCGGGCCGACGCAGACCATCGGGCTGTGCAGAGATTCCAGCGCACCTTCGCGCCGGGTCAGGCTCAGGCAGTGCTGCAGGCCATCATCGCCGACGCGCACCTGGCCCTTGCTGGTCGTGGCCGCGACACCGTCCTGCCAGAGGACCTGGCCGGCAGCCACCGCGACCGACCAGCCCTTGCCACTGCGCTTTGCCTGCGGTGCCAGCGGCGTGGCCGGTGCCCGTGCATTGGCATCGGCACGCGGCACATCGGGGCTCACAGCTGCCGGCGCGGCGACCAGCTGCACGGTGGTCGTGGTGCCGCGCGTACGCGTTTTTCCCGCGATCAACAAGCCAGCGCCCACCTGCTTCGGGCGCTCCAGCACATAGCGCTTGCCGCCCGCCTCCAGACTGATCCGCTTCTGCTTTCCGAACAGCTCCGGCACCAGCTCGGCCGGCAGCTTGGGCTGCACGCGGCCGTCGTCCTGCACGCCGAACACGCCTTCGGTGACCATCGACAGATAGCCGGCCACCGACCACAGCTGGCGCTCGGAGTTGACCACCGGCCCGCTCAACGCGCCTTCGTCCACGTGCACGGATTGGCTCACCAGCTCATAGTTCTCCATGTTGGAACCGGCCAGCGCCGCCCCTTGCATCAGCGAGCGGATCTCGGCAGCAATGCGCGGCGCATCGTCCACCTTGCGCGCCGCGCGCAGCGAGTACGCGCTGACGAACGGCCAGATCGCACGATTGTGGTAGATCGGTTGCTGCGCTTCCTGCGGCCACACCACCGGGCTGCCGGCAGCGCCCATCGGATAGCCCGCCAGCGCCCGACGCGCACGTTCAGCAGGCAGCACGTCGGCGAGGATGCCCAGCGACAGGCCGAGCAGATCGATCTTGGCGTAGGGCACCGGGTGCGCCGCTTCGCCGATGTAGCTCATGTACTGGCCCATGTCTTCGCGCCAGAAGCGCGCGTCGATCTGCACCGCCAGTGCGTCGGCCCAGGCCCTGTACTGCTCGCTGCGCTCGTCGCCCAGCTGCGCGGCCATCTGCTGCGCCAGGCGCAGCGCCTGGTAATGCAGCACGTTGGTGGACAGCGCGTAGGAATCGCCGATGAAGCGCACGTCCTCGCGCGTCCAGTCCGGATAGGTCTGCTCGCGCCAGTCAAGGAACGAGGTCTCGCCGCGATACAGGCCCATCTGCGCGTCGAAGACCATCGCCCGGTCCTGCGCCAATGTGCCCTGCAGGGCCTGCCAGACCTGCTCGGCAAACGCAGGATCATCCAGCAGGTGGCGTGCGGCGAGGAACCACACCACGCGGTCGCTGCTGATCGGCCAGCTGCCACCGGAGCCGGTGTCCTGGGCCACGAACAGGCCGGGCGTGTGCCCGTCGCGCGCAGCCGACAACTTGAACTGCAGCGACTGACGGGTGCGGTTCGGGTCCAGCTTCGCCAGCGCCAGATCGGCTGCAAAGCTGACGTCACGCGTCCACACATACGGCCAGCGCGCGCCGGTCTGGAAGCACTCGCACGGTACCGGACGGCCTTCGTCGAAGGCCGGATCGCGGATGGCATCCACCCGGTCCTGGTCCATTTCCTGCTGGGCCAGCGCGAACAGCGCGTCGAACATCACGCTGCCGGTCTGGCTGCGCATGGGCGCGGCGGCGATGCGCACCTCACCCTTCGGCGCATGCAGGATGAAACTGCCCTTGGCAGCGGATTCGGCGCGCGCCTGGCGGCCGTCGAATGTCAGGTCGGCCGCGTGCGCGGTCGTCCCCAGCGCTGCCCCCAGGGCAGCGGTCAGGCAAATGATCTTCAGCATCGAAGCGGCAGACCGGCTTGCGCCCGTCGACCTCCCTCCCTCTCTGCACCGTTGTGGGTCCGCACTGCCGTTGCCGGCGTGCGGGCGCGGCACCTCCCTCAAGGTGCCCTGGCCCCATGGTAGACGCGGGGCTGTCGACTGCGTCCAGCTGCATACGTATTCATGGCGTGCAGTACCGGCAGGCCTGCCGGGCTGGCTTATGGTCCGGGTCTGTCAACGGCGCCTTGGGAGGGGAAATGCCGACGTCACCCACAACGGTACGCGCAGTGTTCGCGCACGCTTTCGGCCTGGCCCTGCTGGGATGGGCCGCGCTCGCACAGGCGGCGGCACCGCAGATCGCCAGCGTCGAATCACCGGACAAGGTGCTGAAGGTCAGCCTGGTGCTGGACGGCGGTACCGCGCGCTACCGCGTCGAGCGCCTCGGCCAGACCGTGGTGGCCGATTCGAAGCTGGGTTTTGAACTGCGCGATGGTCGCCTCGACCGCGACTTCAGCCTGCTGGCGCAGGAACGCCGCAGTGTCGACGACAGCTGGGAACAGCCCTGGGGCGAGCGCCGGCTCACCCGCAACCACTTCAACGAACTGACCGTGCACCTGGCCGAAACCACCGGCAGCAAGCGCCGGCTGGACCTGGTGTTCCGCGTCTACGACGACGGCCTGGGCTTCCGCTACGTGTTCCCCGAGCAACCGAACCTGCGCGAAGCGATCATCGATGACGAGCTGACCGAGTTCGCCATCGCGCCGGAGTCCACCGCATGGTGGATACCTGCGGGCGAGCCGATCCATTACGAATACCTGTACCAGCGCACGCCGCTGCGCGAAGTGCCGCTGGTGCACACGCCGATGACCCTGCGCAGCCACGACGGCCTGCACGTGGCCATCCATGAGGCGGCACTGGTCGACTACGCGGGCATGTGGCTGCGCCGCACCGAGGGCCAGCGCCTGCGCGCCCAGCTTTCGCCCTCGGCCGAAGGCTGGAAGGTGCGCCGCGCCCTGCCCTTCGCCACGCCGTGGCGCACCCTGCAGATCGCCGACCGTGCCGGCGGCCTGGTCGAGTCCGACCTGATCCTCAACCTCAACGAGCCCAATGCGCTGGGCGATGTGAGCTGGGTGAAGCCGGCCAAGTATCTGGGCGTGTGGTGGTCGATGCACCTGGATGAAGAGAGCTGGGCCACCGGACCAAAGCATGCGGCCACCACCGCAAAGACACGGAAGGTGATCGATTTCGCCGCCGCGCACGGCTTCCGTGGTGTGCTGGTGGAAGGCTGGAATCCTGGCTGGGACGGCAACTGGGTCGGCAATGGTTACGACTTCGACTTCACCCGCGCCACGCCGGATTTCGACATCGAATCATTGTCGGCGTACGGGCTGAAGAAGGGCGTGCACCTGATCGGCCATCATGAAACCGGCTGCGCGATCGAACACTACGAAGACCAGCTGGGTGCTGCGCTGGATCTGTATGCGCGGCTGGGCGTGGACCAGTTCAAGACCGGCTACGTCTGCGACGACGGCCAGGTTGATCGCCGCAATCCGGCCGGCGGCCCGCTGTGGCGCGAGTGGCACGACGGGCAGTTCATGGCCCGCCATCACCTGAAGGTGGTGCAGGAAGCCGCCCGCCGGCACCTGTCGGTGAACCCGCACGAGCCGATCAAGGACACCGGCCTGCGCCGCACCTACCCGAACTGGATTTCCCGCGAGGGCGCACGTGGCATGGAATACAACGCCTGGGGCCAGCCACCGAACCCGCCCGAGCATGAGGTCAACCTGGTGTTCACCCGCATGCTGGCCGGGCCGATGGATTACACGCCCGGCATCCTCAGCCTGAAGGGCCGCCACGGCCAGGCCATTCCCAGCACGCTGGCCCGCCAGCTGGCCCTGTATGTGGTGCTGTACAGCCCGATCCAGATGGCTGCCGACCTGCCCGAGCACTACCTGCAGCACCGCGAAGCGTTCCGCTTCATCGAGGACGTGGCGGTGGACTGGGAGCAGAGCCGCGTGCTCGATGGCGAGGTCGGCGACTACGTGACGATCGTGCGCCGCGACCGCAACAGCCGCGACTGGTTCCTGGGCAGCATCACCGACGAGAACGGCCGCGTGCTGCCGGTGTCGCTGGGTTTCCTGGAGCCGGGCGTGCGCTACCGGGCCGAGGTCTACCGCGATGGCGATGGCGCGGATTTCCGCAGCAATCCCTTTGCCTTCAAGCGCGAAACCCGCGTGGTCAGCAGCACCGATTCACTCACGCTGGTGCTGGCGCCGGGCGGCGGACAGGCCATCCGCTTCACCCCGCTGTGAATGCGCAGGTAGTGCCGGCCGCTGGCCGGCATCGTTGCGACGTGGATGGTTGCCGGCCAGTGGCCGGCACTACCGGAATGATGATCTGGAAGCGATTACAACTCTGCAAACGCCATTGAATACGTATGCAGGGTGATTCCCACGAAGAACGCGCTGCCTACCATAGCGGCGACGACAGCGGCCACCGCGTCGCACGTCCTCGACACCATCGGGACGACCACGAATCGCACTACAACATTGCCTGGGAGGGGAAAATGTTGAACCACAAGCGCAGTGCGCTGAGCATCGCGTTGGCCGTCGTACTGACGCCATCGCTGGCAGCAGCGCAGTCCACGCAGAGCACGGCAACCCCGCCAGCCGGCACCGCCGCCACCAACCTGGACACCGTGCAGGTCACCGGCATTCGTCGCGGCATCGAAAGCGCCATCGCGACCAAGCAGGACGCCACCTCGGTGGTCGAAGCCATCTCCGCCGAGGACATCGGCAAGCTGCCCGACGTCAGCATCGCCGAATCGATCTCGCGCCTGCCTGGCCTTGCCGCACAGCGTGTGGCCGGTCGTGCGCAGGTGATCAGCGTGCGCGGCCTGTCGCCGGATTTCGCCACCACCCTGCTCAACGGGCGTGAAGTGGTCAGCACCGGCGACAACCGCGGCGTCGAGTTCGACCAGTATCCGTCCGAGCTGGTCAACGGCGTGACCGTGTACAAGACCCCCGACGCAGCGCTGGTCGGCCAGGGCCTGTCGGGCACCATCGACATGCAGACTGCACGTCCGCTCAGCTTCCCCGACCGCGTCATCGCCGTCAGCGGCCGCTACCAGAAGAGTTCGTTGGGCCGCGCCGCCGACACCGACCCGTACGGCAACCGCTTCAGCGCCAGCTACATCGACCAGTTCCTGGACAAGACGCTCGGCATCGCGATCGGCTACGCGCACAGCGACATGCCGATCCAGGAAAACCAGGTGGGCCTGTACGAGCCGTGGACCACCGAGCACACCACCAACGGCAACCGCCCCGGTGTTGCCGCTGGCACCTACTTCACCGACGGCATCAAGGCGCTGCGCCGCACCGGCAACAACAAGCGCGACGGTGTGATGGCCACGATCCAGTTCCGGCCCAACAACGCTTGGACCAGCACCTTCGACGCGTTCCACACCGAAGCAGAGCAGATCGACACCGCCAACCAGTTCGAGCTCAACCTCAGCAACTACAACGGCAACTACACCCCGGGCCTGCTGGTCAGCAACCCGCAGGTCAACGCCAATGGCACCTTCACCGGTGGCACCGCCAGTGGCGTGTACCCGCTGGTACGCGGCATGTACAACAAGCGCAAGGACAAGATCGATGCGTTCGGCTGGAACAACGAGTTCACCTTCGGCAGCGTCAAGCTGGTCGCTGACCTGAACTATTCCAAGGCCACCCGCGACGAACTGAACCTGGAAAACAACCTGCAGCTGACCCCGATGCCGCAGCTGGATACGGTCGGTGTGCAGTTCCGCCAGGATGGCTTCTCGCAGATCAGCCCGGGCCTGAACTACTCCAACCCGGACGCGCTGTTCCTGACCAACACCATCTACGGTTCTGGTTACGGCAAGGTGCCGAAGGTGGAAGACCGCCTGAAGGGTGGCAAGCTGGCCGCGACCATCGCCCTGCCCGAAGCAATGGCGTCGTGGGCACCGGATCTGGATATCGGCGTGAACTATGCCGACCGCCGCAAGGTGAAGACCCAGTCCGAAGGCAACATCCTGCTGGGCGCGCAGGGCGATGCCAACATCGCATCGGATCTGCAGTACCGCCCGGTCAACCTCGGCTTCGCCGGCCTGGGCACCATCCCGGCCTGGAACGTGCCTGGCGCGGTCGGTCGCTACATGACCTTCAATCCGGTCGACAACCTGGACTACCTGATTCCCAAGTCGTGGACGGTGCAGGAAAAGATCACCACCGCCTGGGCGCGCCTGAACATCAACACCGACATCGGTGTGGTGGGCGTACGCGGCAATATCGGCGTGCAGATGCAGCACACCGACCAGAGCTCGGACTCGCGCTACTGGGACAGCTCGCAGGCGGCCGGCAACAACATCCAGCCCTACTCGGACGGCCGCAAGTACAACGACTGGCTGCCCAGCTTGAACCTGGCCTTCATGTTCCCGCATGAGCAGACCCTGCGTTTTGCCGCAGCCAAGCAGGTCGCGCGCCCGCGCGTGGACCAGATGCGCGCGGGCCTGGAGTTCGGCGTGGATACCGGTACCGGTCGCCCCGGCGGCAGTGGCGGCAACCCGTTGCTGGACCCGTGGCGCGCCACCGCACTGGACCTGTCCTACGAGAAGTACTTCGGCGAGAAGGCCTACGTGGCCGCCGCGATCTTCTACAAGGACCTGAAGAGCTACGTCTACACCCAGTCGGTGGACAACTACGACTTCACCGGCCTGCTGGGCGACTATGTGCCGCCGCCGGGCATGGTGGTGCCGGTGCTGCCGACCGGCACGTTCTCGACTCCGGTGAACGGCAAGGGCGGCACCCTGAAGGGCCTGGAGCTGACCGCGTCGTTCCCGCTGGAAATGCTGACCGACAGCCTGCGTGGCTTCGGCGTGCAGGCCAGCGCGACCTTCAACAAGAGCGACATCCAGATCCTGGATCCGGAAAGCGCGTCCAGCGTGGGCACCGACCCGATCAGCCTGCCCGGCCTGTCCAAGCGCGTGTACAACTTCACTGCCTACTACGAGCGTAGTGGCTTTGAAGCACGCGTGAGCCAGCGCCGCCGTTCGGACTTCATCGGCGAGATCGGCAACTTCAACGGCAACCGCACCCTGCGTTATGTCGTGGGCGAGAACGTGACCGATGCGCAGGTCAGCTATACCTTCAGCGACAGCAGCAGCCTGCGTGGGCTGACCCTGCTGCTGCAGGGAAGCAACCTGACCAACGAGCCGTACCGCACCTACGCCGGCACCAAGGATCGCCCGCTGGAGTACATCGAGTGGGGCCGCACCTACATGCTGGGCGTGAACTACAAGTTCTGAGGTAGCGCCGGGCCATGCCCGGCGACCCGGACTCGGTAGTGCCGGCCGCTGGCCGGCACCCAAGGGGAGCAGGACCGGAAACCCGCTGCGCAGGCAGCGGGTTTTCTTTTGTGCGCAACGCGTTGGCCAGTCAAGCGTGATCGGTACGGCCCCATCCACGCATGGCGTGGATCTACCCCGCCGCATCGCATCCATGCATGACGGGGATCCATCCTGCATACCCCCGGTAGATCCACGCCATGCGTGGATGTCCTGCACCGGAACCGCGCCCACAAAAAAGGGACGGGGCGCTTCGGCCCCGTCCCCGCAAGTACCGCCACCGGAGAAATTGGTCAGCTGCGTCGCGCGCAATACACCGCACGCGGCGGCAGCTGCAGTTCATTGCCCTGCACCGTCCCCGCATCCGGGCCCGGCACAGCCACCTGCTGCCAGTTGCCCGCCGGCAGCGGATGGCTCACCGCTTCGGCCGACAGGTTGAAGGCCAGCAGGAGAGTTTCATCTGCAAGCATACGCTCGAACAGCAGCACTGGCTCGGCACTGTCCAGGAACCGGATGTCACCGTGCAGCAGGGCCGGCTGGGTACGACGCCAGGCCAGGAAGCTGCGGAAGGCCGACAGCACCGAATGCGGATCCTGCGCCTGCACCGCCACGGCCGCCGCCTGGTGCTCGGCCGGGATCGGCAGCCACGGCTTGCCGGTGGTGAAGCCGGCCAGCGGCGCGTCGATCCACGGCAGCGGCGTGCGGCAGCCGTCGCGCCCCTTGAAGTTGGGCCAGAAGGTGATCCCATACGGGTCCTGCAGCGCCTCGAACGGCACTTCGGCCTCTGCCAGGCCCAGCTCCTCACCTTGGTACAGGCAGACCGAACCACGCAGTGAACACAGCAGCGCCACCAGCATCCGCGCCAGGCGAGGGTCGGCCGGATGGCCACCCCAGCGGCTGACCGCCCGCTCCACATCATGGTTGGACACCGCCCAGCACGGCCAGCCTTCGGTCATCGCCGCTTCCAGGCGCGAAACGGTGTCGCGGATGTAGGCCGCGCTGTAATCGTTGACCAGCAGCTCGAAGCTGTAGCCCATGTGCAGGCGGCCATCCTGGGTGTATTCGGCGGTGGTCGCCAGCGAATCCTCCGAGGAGATCTCGCCCAGGCTCACCGCCCCCGGGTACTCGTCCAGCAGGGCGCGCAGCTGCTCCAGGAACGGCAGGTTCTCCGGCTGGGTGTTGTTGTAATAGTGGTACTGGTAGGCGTACGGGTTGTCCGCGCTGAAGCCGCGGCCGACGCGCTTGTCGGCCGGCTTGGGCGGGTTGTCGCGCAGCTGCGCGTCATGGAAGCAGAAATTGATCGCATCCAGGCGGAAGCCATCCACACCCCGGTCCAGCCAGAAGCGCACGTTGTCCAGGGTCGCCTGCTGCACCTCCGGGTGGTGGAAATTCAGGTCCGGCTGGTCCACCAGGAAGTTGTGCAGGTAGTACTGCTCGCGGCGCGGCTCCCACTGCCAGGCACCGCCGCCGAACAGCGACAGCCAGTTGTTGGGGGGCGTGCCGTCTTCGCGCGGATCCACCCACACATACCAGTCCGCCTTCGGGTTGCTGCGGTCCTGGCGGCTCTCGCGGAACCAGGCGTGCTCGATCGAGGTGTGGCTGAGCACCTGGTCGATCATCACCTTCAGGCCCAGGCCGTGGGCCTTGGCCAGCAGCCGGTCGAAGTCGTCCAGGCTGCCGAACAGCGGATCGACATCGCGGTAGTCGGCGATGTCATAGCCGAAGTCGGCCATCGGCGATCGGAAGAACGGCGAGATCCAGATCGCATCCACGCCCAGCGCGGCGATATGGTCCAGGCGCTGGATGATGCCGGGCAGGTCGCCTACCCCGTCGCCGTTGGCGTCGAGGAAACTGCGCGGGTAGATCTGGTAGATGACGGCTCCGCGCCACCATGGATAGTGCGACATCGACAGCCCCCCTCCGGGCATGCGGGACCCGCTGGAAGCGGGCCGAAAACCAACTCCCGCAAGCTTAGCGGCGGCCCACGACGATGGCGCTGCCTGCATACGTATTCACGCCAGACGCCACGCCCGGTGGCGCGCGGCGGTGGCCTGGCCCCCGGTTTCCTCCCCAATTCACAGGCAACGCCTATAATCAGGGATGAGCCTGAAAGCCTGATCGCATGACCATCACTGAAGACACCCGTCCCGCCCTGGGCCTGTCCCAGATCCAGTCGCTTGCCGCAGCCGACATGGCTGCCGTCGATGCCCTGATCCGCCGCCGGCTGTCCTCGGATGTGGTGCTGATCAACCAGATCGCCGACCACATCATCTCCGCTGGCGGCAAACGCCTGCGGCCGATGCTGGTGATGCTGGCCGGCCATGCGGTCGGCGGCGCCGGCCCCGAGCACCACCAGCTGGCAGCGATCATCGAGTTCATCCACACCTCCACCCTGCTGCACGACGACGTGGTGGACGAATCCAGCCTGCGCCGCGGCCGCAGCACCGCCAATGCACTGTGGGGCAACGCGCCCAGCGTGCTGGTGGGCGACTTCCTGTACTCGCGCAGCTTCCAGCTGATGGTCGAGCTGGACCGGATGCCGGTGATGCAGATCCTGGCCGACACCACCAACCGCATTGCCGAAGGCGAAGTGCTGCAGCTGCTGCACGTGCACAACCCGGATACCGACGAAGCCGCCTACCTGCGCGTGATCGAGCGCAAGACCGCGGTGCTGTTCGCCGCCGGCACGCGCCTGGGTGCACTGGCCAGTGGTGTCGATGAAGCCACCCAGCAGGCCCTGTACGACTACGGCATGCACTTGGGCTACGCCTTCCAGATCGCCGATGACGTGCTGGATTATTCAGCCAACGCCGACGAGCTGGGCAAGAACCTGGGTGACGACCTGGCCGAAGGCAAGGCGACGCTGCCGCTGATCCATGCCATGGCCCATTCCGATGAGGCCACCCGCCAGCGCCTGCGCGCGATCGTGCAGAACGGTGATGCCTCGGCGATGCCGGAAGTGCTGGCGGCGATCCACGCCACCGGAGGCCTGGAATACAGCCGCCGTCGTGCCGAGGAATATGCCGAAGCCGCCGAACGCGCGCTCGACGGCCTGGCCGACAACGACGCCGTCGCCGCCCTGCGCGGCCTGGCCCGCTACGCGGTACAGCGCTCGCATTGACCGCACCCGGTAGTGCCGGCCGCTGGCCGGCATTCCCGATGACATCCGCAGCATCATGAGGTTGCCGACCAACGGTCGGCACCAACCAGGGCAGATGAGTGCCGACCAACGGTCGGCACCTGCAAGGACGGGTGGGTGCCGACCGTTGGTCGGCACACCTTTTCAACGTTTCTCGAACCGCTCCTCGAAGAACTCATCCAGTGCCTTCCAGGCACGCTTGGCGGCACGTTCGTTGTACTGGCAGCCCGGCGGGCTGTTGGCATCGCGCTCGGCAAAGCAGTGCACCGCACCGCTGTAGTTGGTGAACTCCCAGTCCACCTTGGCCGCATCCATTTCCTTCTGGAAGCTGCCGATATCCTCGGCGGTCACGCTCTTGTCGTCGGCGCCATTGAGCACCAGCACCGACGGGTGGCTGCCGCCGGCCTGCGCCGGCAAGGGGGAGCCGAGTCCGCCATGCAGGCTGACCACACCCGCCAGCGGCGCACCGGCGCGCGCCAGTTCCAGCACCGTGGTGCCACCGAAGCAGAAGCCCACCGCGCCGATCCGGCTGGCGTCCAGCGGTGCCTTGCCCGCCTGCGCCTTCAGCACGTTGACCGCCTCCAGTGCCCGCGCCCGCAGCAGCGGCCGGTCATTGCGCAGCTTGGTCGCCACCGGTCCGGCCTCGGCATCGGTCTTCGGCCGCACGCCCTTGCCGTACACATCAGCCACCAGCACCACGTAGTCATCGCCCGCCAGCTGCTTGGCCTTCTCGATGGCCGATTCGTTCACGCCCTTCCAGTTCGGCACCATCACCAGGCCGGGACGCTTGTCAGCATCTCCATCGTCATAGACCAGCACGCCACTGAAGGTCGTGCCCTGGTGCTTCCACTCCACCGGCTGGGTCTTCATCGCCGCCCACGCTGGCATCGCTGCCAGCCCCAGTACCATCGCCACCCCGCAACGCCAACGGTTCATGCGCCTGCTCCACCAAGAGGGAATCCGGAGTGTACGAGCCCGGTGTGAAGCTGGAGCAGGCAGTGCAGCCCGCACTTCAGATCCAGGCAAAAAGGCCGATAGGTAGTGTCCAACCATGCCCCCCCTTCTCCAACAAGGATGTCCTTCTTCGTGAACACCCTGGGTTCCACCGTATTTGTCTCGCTCTCCCTTCTGCTCCCCGCCGCCCAGCTGACCGCCAGTCCCCTGGACGAAACTTTCACCGCGTTCAGCCGCTGCGATGCCAGTTTCTTCTCCAGCCTGCACCAGCACGCAGATGCATGGGCCGCGCACGCATCGCTGGGCGGCACGGGCACGATCAGCTGGATCGAGAGCAAGGACCGTTCCGATGCCACAAACGAAGTCCAGCTCCGCGGCGGACCACGTATTGCCGGCCTGCCGGTCACCGCTTACTTCGACAACGCCTCCGACCTGGGCGTGCTGGGGCGCTATGTGGCCTGGGGATTCACCTTCGACGCGCCACAGGACGCAGTGGTCAAGCAGCTGTCGCCATTGATCGAACACGCCGACCGCCTGCAGGGTGATCGCGGAATGCAGGTCCGCAGCGAAGTCCGCGCGGGTGATCAGTGGCTGCCCACATCCAATCGCGGTGGTATCGCCGCCGGGCGCATGCTTCTGGAACGCGTACTGATGATGGAATCCAGCGACGGCAGGACCCGGGTGGGATGTTCGCTGCAGGGCGCGGTGGATGCAGATGTCATGGCCCTGCTACGCCCTGACGTACCGGCGGCTGATCGCCCGCAACCGCAGGCGGCCGGTCGCCGGCTGGAGGATGTCCCCGTTTCCAAGGCGGTTGTTGATGGCGTGGACAACCCGTTGCTGGCACCTCGTTTTACATCACTGACCTACCGTTACCGGATCAAGGGAAAGCCCGCCTCGACCACGCCGACAACCATCACGATGGTGGCCGACAACGGGTTGTTGAAGATTACCGAGGACTACACTTCGTTCACCATGCAGCGGCTGTCAAAGGCCAATCTCTTCCAGCTGGCGTCAATGCGCGATGCCGGGATGACGCTGCAGACCCGCTCGCTGAAGCAGGATCTTCCCGCCACGTGGACACCCGGCAACCGCTTCCGCGCTGAAACGACGATGGTGTTCTATCCGGAACGTGGCACTTCAAAGCCACTCAGGACCGAGCTGTCCTGCGTGATCGGAGAGCGATTCCCGGCACGCGAGGTATCTGCTTCGCTTTCTGGCGATGCAATCAGGCTGGAGTGCAAGGTGGATGGCGATCGCAGTGTACGTGCCTTCATCGAGGATCTCGGCATCGCGGTTGCGCTGGAATCGCATGGCAAGTACGGCTCATCGCTCTACGACATCATCGATTTCGAGGTGGTACGCTGAGAATCTGCTCTGCACGGTCGGCTTCGACGCACGAAGCCGACTGTGCCTGCCCTGCCATTGGCGTCTTCCGATGATACTTGTTGATCGTTTCCTCTCTGGCCTGATTCCGCGCCTGCCTGCCGAGGATGCTCTGCAATGGGCGCATGTCCTGGGCGCCAGCACCGAAGACCTGCGGCGGCTGCGCGCGCAGTGGCCGCAGGTGCCGGACAGTCTTGTCGCGCTGCTGTCGCAGGTGGATGGCACCCACTTCCGCGAGTATCCCGGCGGCGAGGTCTGCGTACTGATGCTCGGCTCCGACGTCGGCGACTATCCGTATTACCTGCGCTCGGTCGCGCAGATCTTCGAAGACCAGCAGCAGTGGGACGACAGCATCCGTTCCATCTACGAAGAATGGCTGGATGAAGAGCCGGACATCCTCGGCGCCGGCATCGATGCAAACCTGCCGATGAGCCGCCGACTGTGCTTCTCGCACTGCATGAACAACGGCGGCACCTCGATGTTGTATCTGGATTTCGAACCTGCACCCGGCGGCAGTGTTGGACAGGTGGTGCGCTACCTGCACGATCCGGACAGCTACGCGGTCATCGCCCCTAGCTTCGATGCCTACCTGCAGCAGCTGATCGACCGCGACTACAGCTTCCTCGACGAGTAGATCCACGCCAAGCGTGGATGGGTGCACAGGATTCAGCAGGGGCAGAGCCCTTTCCTGCGGAAAGGGATCCGACCCCGATCCCGCCGATCAGGCGATCCCGATCCCCGGAATCGCGCTGATGGTGTCCGGGTCGAACCCGGCCAGCTCGGCGAAATGCCGCCCACGTGCAACGTAATCGCGGTAGGCGCCATAGCTCGGCGCGCCCGGTGACAGCAGCACCACCCCACCCTGTTCGCCCAGTGCGCGACGCGCCAGCGACATCGCATCAGGCAGATCGGCAGCGGCATGCAGGCCGAAACGGCCGGCGTCGGCCAACGGCTGCAGCATCGCGTGGATGCGCGGGCCGTTGCTGCCCATGGTCACGATCTCCACCGGCGGCATGTCATGCGCCATGTGCTGCACGAAGTCGGTCCAGTCCAGCCCACGATCATGCCCACCCACCAGCAACGCGATGCGCTGGCCGGCAAAGCACTCCAGCGCCGCCAGGCTGGCATGCGGCGTGGTGCTGATCGAATCGTTGACGTAGGTCAGGCCATCGGCCTGGCCGATGCGTTGCAGGCGGTTGGGCAGCGGGCGGAAGTCCTGCACCGCCGGCGCCAGCGCCACGGCATCCAGGCCCAGCGCCTCCAGCGCGGCCAGCACCGCGCACAGGTTGCCGCGGTTGTGGCGGCCCGGCAGTGGCGTATTGCGGGTATCGAATACCGCCTGCCCGCCGCGATGCACGATGTCACCGCGCATGTGCCAGCCCTGCGGCTGGTTGAACCAGACCACCTCGCTGCCGGGCAGCGACAGCGCCGCAAGATGCGGGTCTGCGGCATTGAGCACGGCAACGCGCGGCACGGCGCCAGTCACCAGCTGCAGCTTGTCTTCGATGTAGCGCTGTTCGCTGCCGTGCCAGTCCAGGTGCTCCGGGAAGAGGTTCAGCACCACCGCCACCTGCGGATGCGCACCACTGCGCGCGACCTCGCCGGTCTGGTAGCTGGACAGCTCCACCGCCCAGTACGCAGGCGCCGGTTGCGGGTCCAGCACTTCCAGCAGTGGCAGGCCGATGTTGCCGACCAGGCCGGTGCGATGCCCCGCTGCGCGCAGCAGGTGCGCGACCAGCGCGGTGGTGGTGCTTTTGCCCTTGGTGCCGGTCACGCAGATCGTGTCGCGCACGGTGCCATCGGCATCGGCATGTTCGGCAAACCACAACGCCGTGCCGCCGATGAAGCGGGTGCCCCGCTCCGCCGCCGCCAGCGCGATCGGCAGGTACGGGCTGATCCCCGGCGACTTGATCACTACCTCGAATGAAGCCAGTGCATCAGCCGACGGTTCACCACGCACGTCCAGCACGCCCTGCGTTTCCGCACGCGCGGCCGCGACCTCGGTGGCCGGGCAGAACAGGCTCAGGCCAAGCGATGGCAGGCGCGCGCGCAGCACCGCATACGCAGCACGCCCCTCACGTCCCCAGCCCCACAGCGCTACGCGCTTGCCTTCAAGCTGCGAAATCTTCACGCACCCGTTCCCACAGCGTCGCCGGAATACGATGTTCGCCCTGCAGCTGCATCAGCGGTGCCAGCTCCAGCTCGGCCGCATCCAGCTGCGGCTGGATTTCATTGCAGAAGCGCTTCACCAGCACGTCTTCCTTCCACTCCGGGCGCTGCGCCAGGGTGGCCATCGCTGCACGCGATTCGCGGCCTTCGCCCACGCATTCGAACGGCTTGTGGTCCTGGAATTCCAGCAGCGCGTCGAAGCCAGCAGCCTGCTCGATGTCGTCCAGCAGGTTGCGGCCGAATATGCGCACCAGGCGGGTCTTCGGCATGAACGGGGCCAGCGCCAGGAACACGAAGTGGCACTTCGGGCAGACGCCGCACCAACGGTTCACCGGGCGCTCGCCAAGGATGTGGAAGTTGCGGTTGCAGCTGGAGAAATGCGCGTCGTAGAAATCGCTCTTGGCGAACTGGCGGGCCA
Source organism: Stenotrophomonas sp. 2YAF26 (assembly GCF_052114625.1). Taxonomy (NCBI): domain Bacteria; kingdom Pseudomonadati; phylum Pseudomonadota; class Gammaproteobacteria; order Lysobacterales; family Lysobacteraceae; genus Stenotrophomonas; species Stenotrophomonas sp. 2YAF26. The sequence goes on from NZ_JBFRFC010000003.1 coordinate 116,912, forward strand.
CCGCAAGCTCCGACATCGGCCGCAGCAACGAGTAGTACTGCAGATCAGCGGCCACCTGTTTCTGCACGTACATGCCGAAGGCCTGTTCGAACGCCCAGCCCTTCGACCACTGGTGGTTGACCTCGCCGGTGCCCGGAATCTGGCTGCCGTAGCTGGCCGACCGTTCGTTGGAGAACACCACCTGGTCAACGCCCTGCAGCAGCGCAGCCAGCACCATGATCGCCGAGTTCACCGCGGTGACCGGGATGTGCCCGTTCCATGCGCCTTGGCGGTTGAGTTCGAACAGCTCCGGCGCCAGCGCGCGGCCGAGGTTCAACGTCGGCAGCCCGGTGCGCTCGGCACAGGCACGGATCAACTGCGAACCACCAATCCAGGTCACCGTCTCGTCCACGCCGGCGCGACGCAGCGCTTCGATGCTGACCAGCGAATCCTTGCCTCCACCGATGGCGACCAGCGCATGCGCCTGCAGGCCCAGCACCGGTACCTGCACCGTTTCGCCCTGCACCGGCAGGCGGAAGCGCCCACGCAGGTTCAGGCCGTTGCGGTAGGCGAATTCGCCCAGGCCGTTGAGGTAGATGGTCTCCACCAGCGCTGCGGTATCGGCATCGATGCTGTAGCTGTCGATGCTGACCGTATCGGGCACGCCGGCCTTGTAGTAGCTCACACCGGCAATCAGGTGCAGCAGCCGCAGCGCGCGCTGCACGGCATCGGCACGGGCCGGTTCCAGCACGAACGGAGCGCCGGGCACGGTAACGGTTTCCACCATTTCCGGGCCGTCATCGAAGGCGTAGACCAGCTTGGCCACGCCGGTGTCCGCGGCGAATTCGCAGCGGACGAAGCGGAAGCGGGAAACCTGGTGTTTGTCGAAAGCAGTCATGGTGAATCCAGTTCAAGCACGGTCAGGCACGTGCCCGCGCGCAGGCGCGGGACGTGTCGGTGGGCGGGTGCAGGGCGCGGAAGGCGACGATCATTCGATCACGTCCTCGCGCGGCATCGCCCGCTGGTTGTAGGTGTTGGACATCACATAGCCGTAAGCACCGGCGTCGGCGATCAGCATCACATCGTCCGGCGCGGTCGACACCGGCAGCTTGCGGCGCTTGCCGAACACATCGCTGGATTCGCAGATCGGGCCGACCACATCGAACGCCGCTTCGGCGTAACCGCCCTGGCGGCTGAGGTTCTCGATGTCGTGCCAGGCGTCGTACAGGGCCGGGCGCATCAGCGTGTTCATGCCGGCATCCAGGCCGACGCGGCGCACGCCATCCTTCTCCACCACCTGGGTGGCGTGGGTCAGCAGCACGCCCGATTCGGCCACCAGGAAGCGGCCCGGCTCGATCGCCAAGCGGAACGCCGGATGCAGCGCCTTGACCTCGGCCAGGCCCTCGGCCCAGGCATCCAGGTCGAACGGCTCGTCTTCGTCGCTGTACGGAATCGGCAGGCCACCACCGATGTCGATGGTATGCACGCTGCCGATACGACGCGCGAAGCCAGCCAGCTCATCGCACATCAGGCGCCAGTGCTGGGCGGTTTCCACGCCGCTGCCAAGGTGCGCATGCAGGCCGACCACGCGGGTGCCCAGCTCGGTGGCCGCGCGTACGAACTCGTCCACGCGCGCGATCGGCAGGCCGAACTTGGATTCCTTGCCACCGGTGCGGACCTTGGCGTGATGGCCTTCGCCACGGCCCAGGTCCACGCGCAGCCACAGCTCGCGGTTGCGGAACAGGTCCGGCCAGCGTTGCAGGGCTTCGACGTTGTCGACAGTGACGGTCACGCCCAGCGCGAACGCCGCTTCGTACTCGCTGCGCGGGCAGAAGCTGGGGGTGAACAGCACGCGCTTGGGCGACAGTTCCGGAATGGCCTGGAACACATGCTTCAGCTCACCGTGCGACACGCACTCCAGGCCGAAACCCTCGGCTTCCAGCAACTGCAGGATGGCCGGATGACTGTTGGCCTTGATCGCGTAGTAACGCTGGTCGATCGGCTTGATCGCCGCCAGCGCGCGGGCACGCGCCCGAACCGTCGGCAGGTGGTAGACGTAGCGCGGGGTGCCGGCATCGGCCAGCTGCAGCAGGTGCGCACGCTGACCACGCCACCACGGCGTACCACGCGGGCGCACGGTGCCGGCGATTTCGCGCCAGCGCGGGCCGAACACTTCGGTCTCTTCCACCGGCATCGCGCCGCTGTCGATCAGTTCGGCGTGCAGGATCGGCAGCAGGCCATCGGCATCGGCTTCGTCGATGACGAAGGTCAGGTTCAGGTCGTTGGACGACTGCGAAATCATGTGCACGCGCTCACGACCGAAGGTCGCCCACACGTCCGACAGCTTGTGCAGCAGCGAGCGCATGCCCAGGCCGACGAGGGTGATCGCCGCGCACGGCACGATCACCTTGACCTTGCAGATCTGCGACAGGTCGGCCGACAGCGCGGCCAGCACATCGGTGTTGACCAGGTTCTCGGACGGATCCAGCGATACGGTGACGTTGGTCTCGGCCGAACCGATCAGGTCCACCGACAGGCCGTGCTTCTTGAACAGGCCGAATACATCGGCGAGGAAGCCGACCTGCTGCCACATGCCGATGCCTTCCATCGACACCAGCACGATGCCGTTGCGGCGACTGATCGCTTTCACGCCCGGCACCGGCGCGGCATTGCCGTCGATGCTGGTGCCCGGCAGTTCCGGACGCTCGGTATCGAGGATCGCCATCGGCACGCCTGCATCGCGGCAGGGCTTGATCGAGCGCGGGTGTAACACCTTGGCACCGGTGGTGGCGATTTCCTGCGCTTCGTAATAGTCCAGCCGGGTCAGCAGACGCGCATCCGGCACGTCCTTGGGATTGGCGCTGAACATGCCTGGCACATCGGTCCAGATCTCCACGCGGCTGGCGCCGAGCAGCGCACCGAAGTACGCCGCCGAGGTATCCGAGCCGCCGCGGCCGAGGATGGCAGTGCCACCGTCGGCATGGCGCGAGATGAAACCCTGGGTGATCAGCAGGCGCGTGGGCTGGGCGCGGAAGCGCTGCGCCCACTCGGCATCGGCACGCCACTGGCAGTTCACCGAAAGGCGCTGCGACCAGTCGCTCTGGTTCGGCTGCGGCGGCAGCGCGTCCAGCCACTGCCGCGCATCCATCCAGCCGAAATCCAGGCTGCTGGCTCGCAGGTAGGCCGCGCCCAGGCTGGAAGACAGCAGTTCACCCTGGCCGAGCACTTCGGCCTGCCAGTCCAGTGGGCGGCTGGGTGCACGCGGGTCGTCCAGCAGGCCCTGCAGCGCGGCCAGCCGCTCGGCCAGCACCTCCGCGCCCAGCCCCAGCTCGTCCAGGAAGGCCTGGTGGCGTTCGACCAGCGCCGCCACGCGATCACGGCTGTCCGGCGCGCCATCGGCAATCGCGGTCAGTTCATTGGTGACCCCGGACAGCGCCGAAACCACCACCAGAACGCGCGAACCGGTCTCTTCGGCCCGTTTTTTCGCCAGCTTCCCGATCGTGTCCCAGCGGTGGCGACGCGACACCGAGGTGCCGCCGAACTTCAGTACGATCCAACGATCGACAAGGGGGGAAGCTGACATGGATAGGCTATGTGTAATGTGGGGAAGCCGCCCTCGGGGGCGGAACCTTCGATTCTAAGCCCAATACACCCGTCAATGACCGCCTACCGCTACCTGCAGCTCGATGTCTTCGCCCACCAGCCCGGTACCGGCAACCCGCTCGGTGTCGTGTTCGACGCGGATGGACTGTCCACCGACCGCATGCAGGCCCTGGCCGCCTGGCTGAACCTGTCCGAGACCGTGTTCTTCCTTCGCCCCACCGTTGCCGGCGCCGACTACCACGTGCGCATCTTCACCCCTGCCAGCGAGCTGCCCTTCGCCGGGCACCCCAGCGTGGGTGCCGCCTGGGCTGCGGTCACCTGCGGCCTGGTGCAGCCACGCGACGGGGCCCTGGTGCAACAGTGCGCGGCCGGCCTGCTGCCGGTGCGGGTTACCGGGCCGGCCAACGCGCCCACCATCCAGCTGGCCAGTCCAGCGGCGCGGCCGCTGCCGGCAGTGCCAGACGGCATTCCTGATGCCCTGCGCGCTGCTGCCGCCGAGGGCCAGCGCGCCGAGCTGTGGGACAACGGACCGCGCTGGTGGCTGCTGCCGCTGCGCGACGCCGAGGCCGTACGCACGCTCGCACCGGACATGGCGGCCCTGCGCGACTGGAGCATTGCCACCGACGCGCTCGGCATCGCCGTGTTCGCGCTCGAACCCGATACCGGGCACGACCTGGTGGTGCGCGCGTTCTGCCCCGCCGATGCGCCCAACGTGCCGGAAGACCCGGTGACCGGCAGCGCCAACGCGCTGATCGGCGCCTGGCTGCGGCAGCGCAATGCCCTGCCCGGCGAGAACGGGACCTATGTGGCCAGCCAGGGCCGCGAGATCGGCCGCGACGGCCGTGTCCAGGTCACCGTCGACGCGCAGGGCACGGTGTGGATCGGTGGTCAGGTGCAGCCGGTGATCGACGGCAACATCCGCTGGTAGTACCGGGCCACGCCCGGCGGCCTGCCGCGCTGCGCGCTCGCGGGGCATGGCCCCGCGCTACCCTATGCCGCCTGCTTCCTGGAGTTCCTGCCCGATGACCACCCGCCGTTTCCTGCAGCTGGATGTGTTTTCCCCGCGCCCGGGCGCCGGCAATCCGCTGGCCGTCGTGCTCGATGCCGAAGGCCTGGACGATGCAGCGATGCAGACCATCGCCCGCTGGACCCGCCTGCCCGAAACCACCTTCGTGTTCCCGGCACAGACGGCCGGCGCCAGCTATCGGCTGCGCATGTTCAGCCCGCAGAAGGAAGTGCCGTTCGCCGGTCATCCAAGCGTCGGCACCGCCCATGCGGTGCTGCAGGCAGGCCTCGCCTTGCCTGTCGACGGGGTTCTGGTACAGGACGGCATCGCAGGCGCCCTGCCACTGCGCGTGACGGGCGAAGGCGCACAGCAACGCATCGCCATCCGTACACCGCGTGCACAGCTGGCCGAGATCGCCGCTGCCGAGGATCCGCGCCTGCAACCCGCATTGCGCACCTGGCCGCTGGGTTCGCTGCCGCCGGCCCGTATGCAGGGCGGCCGCAGCTGGTGGGTCGTGCAGGTTGCGGATGAGACCGCATTGCGCACCCTGCGTCCGGACTGGGATGCGATCGCCACACTGGCTGAATCGACCGACAGCATGGGCGTGTTCGCCTACGCTTTTGCCGAAGGCAGCGAAGGCTACGATCTGGCCGTGCGCGCGTTCGTCGGCAATGGACGCCGCTTCGAGGATGCGGCTTCAGGTGCGGCCAATGCCGTGCTGGCGGCCTGGCTGGACCTGCGCGATGCCCTTCCGCGCGGCCGCCAGCCCTTCGAAGTCAGCCAAGGCCGCGAAGTCGGCCACGATGCGCGGCTGACGCTGCTGGTGGATGAAGACGGCGAGGTCTGGTCCGGTGGCCAGGTGCAGACCGTAATTTCCGGCACCATCGACTGGTGAACGCAAGGCGGTAGAGCCGGCCGCTGGCCGGCTGCCACCTTATACCCGGTTTCACGTGGTTGCCGGCCAGCGGCCGGCACTACCTTCTCAGCCCAGCTCGGCTTCGAGGCTGATCGGCACTGCACTCAGTGCCTTGGAAACCGGGCAGTTCTGCTTGGCGTCATCAGCGATCGCGCGGAACTGCGTCGCATCGATTCCCGGTACTACCGCCTTCACTTTCAGTCGGATCTGCGACAGCTGCGGGCCGCCTTCCATCGACAGATCGACTTTGGCTTCGGTATCCAACGAGGTTGGGGTGAAACCGGCTTCGCCGAGCTTGGCCGACAGCGCCATGGTGAAACATCCGGCGTGCGCGGCAGCGATCAGCTCTTCGGGATTGGTGCCCTTTTCATCACCGAAACGGCTGTTGAAGCCGTAGCGGGTTTTGTCCAGCAGGCCACTCTGTGGCGTGCTCAACTGGCCCTTGCCCGACTTCAGGTCGCCTTCCCAATGCGCGGTAGCGTGTCGCGAGATTCCCATGTCCTGCTCCGTTGTGGCTGCGATGAACCGATACCCTGGCACGCACCGCGTTAGCCCTGCGTCGCCCCGCCGCATGCGCCGCGCCTGTCCCGAGCCAGCGAGTGGACACTTCTTCGCCACCAATCCGGCGATTTCTCCCTTGTTTTCAGTCATTTCGCCAACCCGACCGAAAACACGAATACTGCGGTGCAGTGCACCAGGACACCCGTTTCCGCCACTACCGGTCATGTACTGAATCGGCCTGGATATGAAAAAACATGCACTTTCAGCGCTCCAGGCTATTGGCGGCGCCCAAGAGTTGCCCTACATTGCGCTTGCCGACGGGGTTCGGCGCCGACCAAACAACCAACCGTTCACGGAACAGGAAACCATGGCAAAGACCGCTAAGAAGGCTGCCCCGAAGAAGGCAGTGAAGAAAGTCGCGACGAAGGCTGCTGCCGCCAAGCCGGCCGCTCCGAAGCCGATCAAGGAAGTGCTGACCAAGTCGGGCCTGGTTGCACACATCGCTGAAGTCTCCGGCGTTGTCGCCAAGGACGTCCGCGCTGTGCTGGCCTCGCTGGAAGGCGCTGTCGCCGCTTCGGTGCACAAGAAGGGCGCAGGCTCGTTCACCCTGCCGGGCCTGCTGAAGATCAGCACCGTCAATGTGGCAGCCAAGCCGAAGCGCAAGGGCATCAACCCGTTCACCAAGGAAGAGCAGTGGTTCGCCGCCAAGCCGGCCACCACCAAGCTCAAGGTTCGCCCGCTGAAGAAGCTCAAGGACGCTGCGCTCTAAGCGCGCGCCCTGCAGCGGATACCTGACGGGACGGCCTTGGCCGTCCCGTTTTTTTTGCCCCGCATCCGCGCACGCTCTGCAGTAGATCCACGCCATGCGTGGATGCCGTCCACTGCGCCCTCCGCAACACAGCGTTTCCCGCGCCCAGGCAATCTCCCGCACAGGCCCGCCGCCCATGGCCTCGCCGCTGTTTTTTCCAGTGCGGGAACGAACCGGGTGGAACACTGCGTGCAGCCCCGGCCATCGCCGCCGGCCAATGCCTTGCCTATGGTGGACACATTCCTCCCCCCAGCGCGAGCACCCCCATGGCCAGCCCCTCGACCCGCTACCGGATCTCGGTGACCCCGATCGAAAAGGACGGGCACCAGTGCACCGGGCGCTGCACCATCGAACTGGAACACCGAGCCAGCCGCGACCTGATGCGCCTGCTGGAATCGGCCCCACGCACGGCAGGCCTGAGCGGCGACGAACGCGCCACCCTGGTGGTGGCCACCCAACTGCTGCGTGACATCGTGCAGCGCCATGCAGACACCGACGGCCATGCACTGGCAGCGATCGCGGTACAGGTCCTGCCGGCGCTGGATGCGCTGGAGCAGCTTCCCTCTTCGCGCTGACCACTTCACGCTGAGCGGCCCCCGGCCGCTACACTGCCGCCTTCCAGGTCGCCTCGGGGAGGAGGCAGACATGCGTGGTTTTCTTGCCTTGTTGATCCCGTTGCTTGCGGTGGCGTGCTCCAACCCGCCCCCTCCAGCCGATTCCAGCACGTCGGACTCAACCCCCGCCGCACCCGCCCCTTCCGCGCCTACGACGAACAGGGCCCCGGAATCTGCGACCGTCGACGCCATCACCATCGACCCGCTGTATGGCGCTGTTGCCATCGGCAGCGAATCGCCCGCGGGAATGCTCAACCGCTACATGCTCGACCTGCTCAACCAGAACAAGGTGCGCAGCGATGCTGCCTGGGCCTATGCCCCGGCCGACCCGCGCCATGCCGACGATGCCGTGCTGCGCCTGCTGCCCGACGTGCGCAACCTGCGCCTGGACAGTGACGTGGCGTTGCCACGCGACGATGGGCAGCCGCCACGCCTGCTGGAGGTGCCAGTGAAGATCCGCGCGGTGACCGCCGACGGCACCTTCCGCTACCACGGCTGGTACCGGGTACAGCCCAGTGCTGACGGCCGCGCCTGGCAGATCCAGTCGGCCAGCCTGCAGCCAACGCTGGACTGAACCGTTGCACCCGTGTGTACCCGCGATTCAGCGGGCAAAGCTACTCTGTAGGCCTCTTGGATCCCTCTTCCGGTCACCGCCATGCGCCTGCGTTCCCTGATGACCCGCCTTGCCGCCTCGACCGTGCTGATTGCTGCCGCGATCGGTGCGCAGGCCGCCCCTTCGATCTCCGGTCGCGAACTGGCGGTTGGCGCCAGCGACGTGCAGCAGTACCTGGACGGAAGCTTCCCGCGTACCCAGGACGCGCTGGGCGGCCTGATCGCGCTGACCATGAGCCACCCGCAGCTGAGCCTGCCGGCAGGCGAGCGATTGAACCTGGGCATGGACGTGGCATTGGCCACCGCCGGCGGCAACCCGGCCCAGCTGGGCACGGTGAAGCTCAGCAGTGGCCTGCGCTATGACGCGCAGACCCAAGGCTTCCACCTGCAGCAGCCGACCGTGGATGACTTCACTCCGGCCAACCAGGGTGGCCGCCTCGACTCCCGCACCCGCGGCCTGCTCAATGCGTGGCTGAGCGACTACGCCCAGCGGGAACCGATCTACAAGCTGGACCCGGCCGTGGCCGGCCTGCTTGGTGCCCTGCAGGTGCAGTCGGCGCAGGTGAAGAACGGCAAGCTGGTGGTGACCTTCAACCAGAACCTGGGCGACCTGGTGCCGGCCGGCATCCTCGGCAAATAAGGTAGTGCCGGCCGCTGGCCGGCAATCCTTTCACGCACGTGCCGGCCAGGGGCCGGCACTACCAGCGCAGCATCACGCCGCCAGCGCTTTCACCACCGCCTCGCTGAAGGCCGGAATGTCATCCGGTTTGCGGCTGGTGATCAGGTTGCCGTCCACTACCACTTCCGCGTCGCGCCAGCGCGCGCCGGCATTGGCCAGATCCTGCTGCAGCGACGGCCACGACGTTACCTCGTGCCCCTTGGCCAGCCCGCTGTTGATCAGCAGCCAGGGGCCGTGGCAGATCGCCGCCACCGGCTTGCCGGCATCGGCCACGCCGCGAATGAAATTCAATGCCGCTTCATTGGTACGCAGGGTGTCCGGATTGATCACGCCGCCGGGCAGCACCAGCGCATCGAAGCGGCCGGCATCGGCTTCATCCAGCGGTTGATCCACGGCGACCGAGTCGCCCCAGTCCTTGTCCTTCCAGCCCTTGATGCTCGCCTCTTTGGCCGGCGACACCACGCTCACCCGCGCGCCCTCCGCTTCCAGCAGGCGCTTGGGCTCGATCAGTTCGGATTGCTCGAAACCGTGCGTGGCGAGGATGGCGATCTGCTTGCCGCGTAGACGCTGAGTCATGTCGTGCTCCAGATAGGGGGAGCGGACAGGGTGGCCGAGTGGGCCTTGAACGGCGGTGACCCTCACGTGCACGGCAGGTGGAGAAACGCCCGGGTAGCGCCGGCCAGCAGCCGGCACTACCCAACACATTCAGCGCTTGGGCTGCAGCATCGTGCCGGTGCACTTGGGCGAGCCACAGCGGCACTCCCAGATTTTCTTCAGCTTGGCCGTGTGGCGCTCGGCCAGGGTGATGCCGTAGTTGTACGTCAACTCTTCACCGGCCTTGATATCGCGCAGCGCCTCGATGAAGACCTTGTCGCCGCGGCTGTCACCGTCTTCGTCTTCCTCGATCACCGCCTCGCAGTTCGGGTCGCAGCTGTGGTTGATCCAGCGCGCGTCGTTGCCCTTGTAGTTGGCATCGATCACCCAGTCATCGTTGAGGGTGAACAGGAAGGTATGGCCACTTTCCACATCGCCACTGTCATCGGCATCGACATCGCCGTGGCTGCGCAGCAGGCCCTTGTACTGGATCACGCGCTCGCCCTGCTTGATCGGGGCCACGGAAAACACACCGTTGCCGTGGATGGCGGACTTGCGGGCTTGGATCTTCTTGGGCATCGGCAAGAGACGTTTGCAGCGAAAGGAACGTTGATTCTCGCCCATTCCGGGTGATTGCGAAAATCACCCCCATGCCCCAGCATGTCGCCCCGATGGCGGTCCTTGGCGACTGCCCTCCGGCCGGGCCCAAGCGCCCGCTGAATGGCCGGGTTGGATGCCGGCGAATAAAAGCGTACAATTTCAGTCCGCTTTAAGAACCACTCGCATCCCATGTTGCGCGTCACCAAGCTCACCGATTACGCCACCGTCGTACTGACCGTACTCGCCGCCCGTCCGGGCGAGGTGCTCAGTGCCACCGAGCTGGCCGAATTCACCGGTCTGGAGCCGCCCACCGTCAGCAAGGTGCTCAAGCCACTGGCCCAGGCCGGCCTGGTCGAAGGCCTGCGCGGCGTCCGCGGCGGCTACCGGCTGACCCGCCCATCGATCGAGATCTCGCTGTTTGAAGTGGTCGAAGCCATGGAAGGGCCGTTGGCCCTGACCGAGTGCAGCCACGACCACCACCAGTGCGGCATGGCGCCCAAGTGCGGCGCGCGCAGCAGCTGGCGGCTGATCAATGACGTGGTCTCCGAGGCCCTGCGCGATGTCAGCCTGGCGCAGATCCTGCCCCCTCTTCCCCTTGTCGACGAAGAACAGCGCCGCACCATCGCTGTCGACGTCGTCTCCTGATCCGTAGGCAGCCCCCCATGGCCACCGAAACCATCGAAACCGTCGCCAGCGACGACACCCCCAACCGCGAGATCCATGAGCAGCTCGGCCGCAAGTATTCGGCCGGCTTCATCACGGACATCGAGTCGGACTCCCTTCCCGCCGGCCTGGACGAGGACACCATCCGCGCCCTGTCGGCCAAGAAGGAAGAGCCGGAATGGATGACGCAGTGGCGCCTGGACGCCTACCGCCACTTCCTGACCATGCCGATGCCGAACTGGGCCAAGCTGCAGATCGCCCCGATCGACCTGCAGGCGCTCAGCTACTACTCCGCGCCGAAGGGCCCGAAGTACGCCTCGCTGGATGACGTGCCCAAGGAACTGCTGGACACCTACGACAAGCTGGGCGTGCCGCTGCACGAGCGCGCCAAGCTGGCCGGCGTAGCGGTGGACGCGGTGTTCGATTCGGTGTCCGTCGGTACCACCTTCCGCAAGGAGCTGGCCGAAAAGGGCATCGTGTTCTGCTCGATGTCCGAAGCCATCAAGGAGCACCCGGAACTGGTCAAACAGTACCTGGGCACCGTGGTGCCGGTGGGCGACAACTACTTCGCCGCGCTCAATTCGGCGGTGTTCTCCGATGGCAGCTTCGTGTTCATTCCCAAGGGCGTGCGTTGCCCGATGGAACTGAGCACCTACTTCCGCATCAACGCCGGCCACACCGGCCAGTTCGAGCGCACGCTGATCATCTGCGAAGAGAAGGCGTACGTGTCCTACCTGGAAGGCTGCACCGCGCCGATGCGCGATGAGAACCAGCTGCATGCGGCGGTGGTCGAGCTGGTGACGCTGGACGATGCCGAGATCAAGTACTCCACCGTGCAGAACTGGTACCCGGGCGATGAGAACGGCGTCGGCGGCATCTACAACTTCGTCACCAAGCGTGCCGAATGCCGTGGTGCACGCAGCAAGGTCACCTGGACCCAGGTCGAGACCGGCTCGGCGATCACCTGGAAGTATCCATCCTGCGTGCTGCTGGGCGACGACTCGGTCGGTGAGTTCCACTCGGTGGCGCTGACCCATCATCGCCAGCAGGCCGACACCGGCACCAAGATGATCCACGTCGGCAAGCGCACCAAGAGCAAGATCATCAGCAAGGGCATCAGCGCCGGCCGCGGCCAGAACACCTACCGCGGCCTGGTGAAGATCGACCGCAATGCCGACGGCGCGCGCAACTACACCCAGTGCGATTCGCTGCTGATCGGCAAGCAGTGTGGCGCCCACACCTTCCCCTACATCGAGGTGAAGAACCCGGGTGCCACCGTCGAGCACGAGGCGACCACCTCGAAGATCTCCGACGACCAGCTGTTCTACTGCCGCGCCCGTGGCATCAGCCAGGAAGACGCGGTGTCGATGATCGTCGACGGCTTCTGCAAGCAGGTGTTCCGCGAACTGCCGATGGAATTCGCGGTGGAAGCCAAGAAGCTGCTGGAAGTCTCGCTGGAAGGTTCGGTGGGCTGATCGCCCGCCCTGCCCTCGCACAACGCATTCTCTTTACCGGCGGGCCACGGCCCGCACCACGGAAACCCCCACCATGCTGAAGATCGAAAACCTCCACGCCCGCATCGGCGACAAGGAAATCCTCAAGGGCCTGTCCCTGGAAGTGAAGCCCGGCCAGGTGCACGCCATCATGGGCCCCAACGGCGCCGGCAAGTCCACCCTGGGCAATGTCCTGGCCGGCCGTGACGGCTATGAGGTCAGCGAAGGCAGCGTGCAGTTCGAAGGCGTCGACCTGCTCGACCAGGACCCGGAAGCGCGCGCCGCTGCCGGCCTGTTCCTGGCGTTCCAGTACCCGGTGGAAATCCCCGGCGTGAACAACACCTACTTCCTGCGCGCCGCGCTGAATGCACAGCGCAAGGCGCGCGGCGAGGAAGAGCTCGATTCCATGCAGTTCCTCAAGCTGGTGCGGCAGAAGCTGGCCGTGCTGCACCTGAAGGACGAACTGCTGCACCGTGGCGTCAACGAAGGCTTCTCCGGTGGCGAGAAGAAGCGCAACGAGATCTTCCAGCTGGCCGTGCTCGAGCCGAAGCTGGCGATCCTGGACGAAACCGATTCGGGCCTGGACATCGATGCGCTGAAGAGCGTGGCCGACGGCGTCAACGCGCTGCGCAGCGCCGACCGCTCGTTCCTGGTCATCACCCACTACCAGCGCCTGCTGGACTACATCAAGCCGGACGTCGTGCACGTGCTGGCCGATGGCCGCATCGTCAAGAGCGGCGGCCCGGAACTGGCGCTGGAACTGGAAGCGCACGGCTATGACTTCCTGAAGGACCGGGTCGTGCCCGAGGCGGCGGTCTGATGAGCGCCCTGCTCGATTCCATGGCCCAGGCCTTCTGCGGCAGCGATGCGCGCCGCGAAGTGCTCGACAGCGTGCTGCGCGACGGCCTGCCCGGCGCACGCAGCGAAACCTGGAAGTACACCTCGCTGCGCCAGCTGGAGCGTCGCAGCTTTGCGGCCGCACCGTTGGCCCCGGCGCTGCTGGATGCCGCCGCGCTGGAGGACATCCCGGCACCGCGCCTGGTGTTCGTCAATGGCCGCCTCAACGACGCGCTGAGCGACGTGCAGGGCCTGCCGGCCGGCGTGCAGCTGGAGACGTTGTCCTCCGCACTGGCCGCTGGCGAGGACGCCGTGCGCTTCCTCGGCCGCCGCTACGATCGCAGCGACGATGTGTTCGCCCGCCTCAACGCCGCCCTCGCCGATGAAGGCGTGGTGCTGCGCGTGGACGACGGCGTGCAGGTCGAGGTGCCGCTGCAGCTGGTATTCGCCAGCGTGGCCGGCGACACCGATCTGGCCTGGCACCACCGCCACCTGATCGAACTGCGTGCCGGCGCCAGCCTGGGCGTGGTCGAGCACCGCTTCAGCGTCGGTGATTCGGCGCATCTGGACAACACGGTACTGCACGCCCACGTCGCCCGCGATGCGGTGCTCAAGCACGCCCGCGTGCAGGCCGGCAGCGCGCGCCAGACCAGCTTCCTGCGTACCGACGCGGTGCTGGCCAAGGACGCGCAGTACCGCCGCGTGGACCTGGAGCTGGGTGCCGCGCTCAGCCGCCATGAGCTGAACGTGCGCCTGGAAGGCGACAACGCCCAGCTGACCGCCAATGGCGTGCTGCTCGGCAACGGTCGCCGCCACGTCGATACCCGGCTGGGCATCGACCACATCGCCCGCGACACCAGCGCCGAGCTGCAGTGGCGTGGCGTGGCCGCCAACCGCAGCCGCGTGGTGTTCCATGGCGGCATCCAGATCCGTGCCGGTGCCGATGGCACCGACGCAAACCTGTCCAACAAGAACCTGCTGCTGTCGGCCGACGCCGAGATCGATACCCAGCCGACGCTGGTGATCGACGCCGACGAAGTGAAGGCCGCACACGGTGCCACCGTCGGCCAGCTCGACGCCAACGCGCTGTTCTACCTGCGCTCGCGTGGCCTGCCGCAGGCCCAGGCGCAGGCGCTGCTGAGCGCCGCGTTCTGCCACGAGCCGCTGAGGGTGCTGCCCGAAGCGCTGCGCGAACAGCTGGCACGCCGGCTGGACAAGGCGCTGGCCGAGGCGGGCGTGGCATGAACCTGTCCACCCCGCGACCGATCGAAGCACCCGCCGACGCCCCCGACTGGGCGCGCGTGCGCCTGGACTTCCCGCTGCTGATGCGCGAAGTGCACGGCAAGCCGCTGGTCTATTTCGACAACGCCAACACCGGCCAGAAGCCGGTGCAGGTGATCGGCGCGGTGGACGAGTTCTACCGCCGCTACAACGCCAACGTCAGTCGTGCCGTGCATGCGCTGGGTACCGAGGCCACCGACGCCTACGAAGGCGCACGCAACAAGCTGGCCCGTTTCCTCAACGTGCGCAGCAACGACCTGGTGCTGTGCAGCGGCACCACCTTCGCGATCAATCTCGTTGCGTACTCCTGGGCCCTGCCCCGGCTGAAGGCCGGCGACGTGATCCTGGTGTCGCGCATGGAACACCACGCCAACATCGTGCCGTGGCAGCTGGTCGCCCAGCGCACCGGCGCGACCATCCGCGTGGCCGAGATCACGCCGGACGGCGCGCTGGACCTGGACGCGCTGCGCGCGGCGATGACCGCCGAGGTCAAGCTGCTGGCCGTGGCCCATGTCTCCAACGTGCTCGGCACCATCAACCCGGTGCGCGAGATCTGCCGCGAAGCGCGCAAGCGCGGCATCGTCACCGTGGTCGACGGCTCGCAGGCCGCCCCTCACCGCAAGGTCGACGTCACCGCGATCGGCTGCGACTTCTACGCCATCACCGGCCACAAGATGTGCGGCCCGACCGGCACCGGTGCGCTGTGGGCGCGTCGCGAGCATCTGGACGCGATGCCGCCGTTCCTGGGCGGCGGCGAGATGATCAAGGAAGTCAGCTTCGACGGCACCGTGTTCAACGACGCCCCGCACAAGTTCGAAGCCGGCACCCCCAACATCGCCGGCTTCATCGGCCTGGGCGTGGCGGCGGACTATCTGCAGAACGTCGGCCTGGACCATGTGGAAGCACGCGAAGCCGAGCTGCTGGCGCACTTCACCGAAGAGCTGCGCCGGGTCGATGGCCTGCGCATCATCGGCGAAGCGCCGGAAAAGGCGGCGGTGGTGTCATTCCTTATCGACGGCGCCCATGCGCACGATCTGGCTACCCTGCTGGATCTGGAAGGTGTGGCCGTACGTTCCGGCCAGCACTGTGCGCATCCCCTGCTGCAGTACTACGGCGTGGCGGCTACCTGCCGTGCGTCGCTGGCGTTCTACAACACGCATGAAGAGATCGAGCGGTTCATGACCGCGTTGACGAAGGTGCGGAAGCTGTTGGGGTGAGCCCGCACACCGGCAGAGCGGCAATCCGGGGTCAGATCCCATTCGCACCGCGAAAAGGGCTCTGACCCCGGCCACCCAGCTAGCGGGTGGCATCCACGACCTTGCACGTGCCATCGCCCACCTGCACCTCGATGCGTGCCCGCAGATTCTGCGTCAGGTACACATCACCCAGGCACGCGACGTCGAGGCCTGCTTCCCGATAGCGCACGGATACGGACGAGTCCTGCTGGACCACCGGCGTCATCGAAACCTGTGCATTTGCATCGATCGCCCCGAGCTCAGTCACTCGACCGCCAGCGTCGATCTGCACCGCGTCGATGCGCTGGGAGCCCACGTTCCTGACGACCACGACAGTGTCGGTCAACCCTGAGCACGCCGACACCGCAAGAACGGCTGGCGCAAGCACGCTCAGGCGCAGCATCGGGTAGGTGGTCGCTTTGCCATCCCTGGTACGCATCATGCGGGTAACGCCTCATCGCTTCCGTGCGGATCTGTGCACCCCGGGAGCATAGTCCATGCGCAACCTCAACCTCTACAGCGTTCGCGATTCAGCCGTAGCCTCGCTCGTTTCCCCACGCTGCCTCGCGCGCGGAAGATTGCAGAAGGCATGTGGCCCCATCACCGGCTCACTCCTGCAATCGCCTCCCGGCGACACGCAGAATCCGGCCGCGCGCAATCGTCCTTCCCTCCCACAACGAGACGTCCTCTCCCACGTTGGCCACGGCGAGCGCGTCCTCCGGGAACAGGAACGCAACGGGAAGTTCGTAGCTCTCCCCAAGGACGGCCCGTCCTTCCTGCAACAGCACGCGGCAGTCAAATACTCGGCCCGCCACGAACAACGGGCAGGCGTATACCTGTCCCACGATGTCAGTGCGCCTCCCACCTTCGGCGCTCTGCAGGAAGCGAACGGAGACAACAGCGTCGAATCGCATGGTCACGGCCCTCTGGATCCTCCCTGGATCCTTGTTCCCATAGTGCCGTCGTTTTCGCAGGGGTGGGATTCAGGGATGGGGTCAGAGCCCTTTCGCGGCGCGAAAGGGATCTGACCCTGGCCCATCGCCTCGACCCATTTTGCGCCCGCCCCCGCCCCACCTAGAATGCCCCCATGAGCACTCTGACCTTCCGCGCCGCCACGTCGGCCGACATCCCCGCCCTGATCACCCTGGTCACCTCGGCCTACCGCGGCGACGCCAGCCGCGTCGGCTGGACCACCGAAGCCGACCTGCTGGACGGCGCCCGCGTCGATGCCGAAGGCATCCAGGGCGACCTGGACCGCCCGCGCTCGACCATCCTGCTGGCCGAACGCGACGGCCAGCTCGTAGCCTGCGCCCATGTCGCCGACGTCGACGGCAAGGGCTACTTCGGCATGTTCTCGGTCGACCCGGCCCAGCAGGGCGGCGGTGTCGGCAAGCAGTTGATGGACGCGGCCGAAGCCCACGCCGCACGCGAATGGAACGTGCCGGTGATGCAGATGACCGTGATCGACATCCGCGACGAACTGATTGCCTTCTATGAGCGCCGCGGTTACCAGCGCACCGGCATCAAGAAGCCGTTCCCGTATGGCGACGAACGTTTCGGCATCCCCAAGCGCGACGACCTGCGCTTCGAGATCCTGGAAAAGCCGCTGGCCGGAGCCACCGCGTGAGCGAGGCCTGGACCTTTGTCTGCGCCGGCGCCGAACTGCTGCCGGGCGAATTGAAGAGCGTCTTCGACGAAGTCACCGGCACACCGATCGTGGTGTTCAACCTCGACGGCGAGCTCTACGCGTTGGAAGACCAGTGCACGCATGAGGAGTTCGAGCTGTCCTCGGGCGAGTTCAACACCGCCGAGGGCAGCGTTGAATGCGTACTGCATGGCGCGCGCTTCGACGTGCGTGATGGCCGCGCCCTGTGTGCGCCGGCGTACACCGCGGTGCCGAAGTTTCCGGTGAAGCGCGAACACGACGCCATCTGGACCCGCGACGACCGCGATTGAAGTTCAAGGCATCCCCCCCCCCATGGGGTGGATCTACTGGAACAGCCTGAGGGCCCCACCAGGGCCTTTCGGGCCCGTTCCGGGTGGCCTGCCACGCCCGTACATGCGAATCATTATCGTTGATGTTATCCTACGTAACATCTTCGTAACGCCTCCGCCTGCGCCATGGCTTCGTCCGCGCCCACTGCCACGCTGTGCAAGCTCGCCCGTCAGGGGTGGCCGCTGCTTGTGGCCGCGCTGCTGACGCTGCTGCTGGGCTGGTCGGCGTTGCACGAAGGGCGCGGCGGCCACGCCACCCACGCCGGCTGGCAGGCGCATCTGGACAATATGGACCAGGCCGCTCCGCTGCCGGCTCCTTCCAGCGACGAATGCCCCCACCACGCTGCGCCGGCCCCGGAGCCTCCGCTGGACGGTGAGGGCAGCACGCCCTGTGCCGGCGCTGCGCCGCCGCGCGCTGCGCTGGTGGCCCACATCCCGCTGTGGCACTCCGATGCCCTGCGCTGGCAGCTGCACGACCCCTCGCTGCGCCTGAATCCCGGCCACGCACCTCCGGCACCGCACGCCATCTGAGGCGCCCTGCGGCCATTGCCGTGCGCCTCGCCTCGTCTGAACTGCCGCCGGGCATGGCCTGGCACTACCCGAACCTCGCCGCCGCCATCGCGCCATTGAGTCGTGCTGGCCAGCTCTCGCTCATTCCCGATCCAAGCCATCGCCAACCTACCCATGACCCACATCAAGACCCGCAAGTACGCACCTCGCGTTTCCGTACTGGCCACCGCCACCCTCGCCGCCGGCTTCGCGCCGCTTGCCGCACAGGCCGCCGACGACGCCGGCTCAAGCAAGGCCACCGAGCTGGACAAGGTCCAGGTGCGCGGCAGCTGGTTCAACCCGTCCTCGCCGAAGTTCACCGCCGCGCTGCTGGACACCCCGAAGTCGGTCTCGATCGTCTCGGAGAAGCTGATCGCCGAAACCGGTGCGACCAACCTGCAGGATGCGCTGCGCATGGTCCCGGGCATCACCTTCGGCGCCGGCGAAGGCGGCAACCCGACCGGTGACCGCCCCTTCATCCGCGGCTTCGACTCGCAGAGCAACATGTTCGTCGATGGCCTGCGCGACGTCGGTTCGCAGACCCGCGAAGTGTTCGACCTGGAGCAGGTGGAAGTGGTCAAGGGCCCGAGCTCGGCCTACGGCGGTCGCGACTCCGGTGGTGGCAGCCTCAACCTGGTCAGCAAGACCCCGAAGCTGAAGAACGAGACCACTGCCAGCATGGGCATCGGTACCGACAGCTACGCACGCGGCACCGTGGATGCCAACTACGTGCTGGGCGATGGCATCGCCGCACGCCTGAACCTGATGAAGCACGAGTCGGACATTGCCGGTCGTGACGCGGCCAACGTCAGCCGCTGGGGCATCGCGCCGTCGATCGCGTTCGGCCTGAACGGCCCGGCGCAGCTGATCGCCAGCCACTACCACATGCAGAGCGACGACCTGCCCGACGCAGGCGGCTTCCCGTATGGCAACCCGAACGGCGCGCCGGTGTCGAAGTGGGTCGACGGCCGCCCGATGGTGCCCGACCGCAACAACTACTACGGCCTGGTGGACCGCGATTTCCAGCGCACCCGCGCCGACATCAGCACGCTGGACGGCAGCTACGACTTCGGCAGCCACAAGCTGCGCAACATCGCGCGCCTGGGCAACACCAGCAACGATTACCTGTGGACCCAGCCGGACGACAGCCAGGGCAACCCGAACAACTACGGCACCTTGTGGCGCCGTACCAACAGCCGCGCCGTCGACGTCAAGAGCTTCGCCGACCAGCTGAGCCTGACCGGCAGCTTCCAAACCGGTGCACTGAAGCACAGCTACAGCGCCGGCGCGGAATACAGCGACGAGAAGATGACCCGTGGCAGCTACCTGATGACCCCGGGCACCAACAATCCGCTGACCAACAGCAGCAAGTGCCCGACCATCGGCGCGGCCACCGGCTACAACTGCACCAGCTTCGACAACCCGAACCCGAACGATCCGTGGGCGTCCACCCATGCGGTGTACCGCAGCGACAAGGCGCTGGACGTCGAGCAGCGCACCAAGACCAAGTCCGCTTACCTGTTCGACACCATCGAACTGAACGCGCAGTGGATGATCAACGTCGGCCTGCGCTATGACGACTTCTCCACCACCCTGACCACCCCGGTGGCCGGCAAGGCGCCGACCCGCGTGCGCAATGACAATGACTTCCTGAACTACCAGGCCGGCATTGTCTTCAAGCCGACCGCCAACGGCAGCATCTACCTGTCCTACGGCACCTCCTCCACCCCGCCGGGCATGGACGGTGGCGATGGTTCCGATGGCCTCAGCGCGGCCGTGGCCGACCTCAAGCCGCAGGACACCAAGAACCTCGAACTGGGTACCAAGTGGGACCTGTTCGACAACCGCCTGAACCTGACCGCGGCGATCTTCCACACCGTGATGGACAACGCGCGCGTGACCGTCGACAACGGCACCAGCCAGAACGCCGGCAAGAAGGAGATCAACGGCGTGGAACTGGGCTTCACCGGCCAGCTGACCGACGCCTGGAGCCTGTACGGCGGCTACACCTACCTGGATTCGGAACTGAAGGACAACGGCTTCGTCTGCGCCGTGTCCGGCCGTACCTGCCCGTCCAACGTCTACGTGCCCTCGCCCTACAACGGCAACGTGTTCCCGAACACCGCCAAGCACAGCGCCACGCTGTGGACCACCTATCGCTTCCCGTTCGGCCTGACCGTCGGCGCCGGTGCCAACTACTCCGACAAGCAGTACGGTGATGTGGCCAACACCAAGTGGATCCCCAGCTACACCCGCTTCGATGCGATGGCCAGCTACGCGATCCAGGACAACATCAGCCTGCAGTTGAACGTGCAGAACCTGACCGACAAGACCTACTTCACCAAGGCCTATGCGTCGCACTACGCGAGCATCGCTCCGGGTCGTTCGGCCACCCTGGCACTGAACGTGAAGTTCTGATGTAACCCGCAGCACCCGCACGGCGGCAGGATCTCCTGCCGCCGTTTTTGTTTCCGGCGATACTCCGCGCATGGCTTCCAACACCCCGTTTGATTCCGACGTCCTGGCAGACCTGCTGCTGCACGACCCGCAGGCCGCCTTTGCGCGCGTGCGCGATGCGGCACAGGCCGGGCAGGTCGAGGCGCAGCTGCTGCTCGCGCAGATGCACATGGAAGGCAAAGGCACGCCGGAAGACGCCGCTGCAGCACTGCTCTGGTACGAGACCGCGGCCAACAACGGCGCGCCGATGGCGATGAACATGCTCGGACGCTGCCATGAGCTGGGTCAGGGCACCGCCGCCAATCCTTCGCTTGCCGCGGTCTGGTACCGGCGCGCGGCCGACAACGGTCTGGACTGGGGCCTGTACAACCTGGCCAACCTGCTGGCCACCGGCCGCGGCGTACCACAGGACCGTGCACAGGCACTGGCGCTGTACACCCGCGCGGCCCATCTGGGCCACGCCAAATCGATGAACCTGCTGGCCCGGCATCTGGAAGATGGATTGGACACCGGTCGCGATCCGCAGGCTGCACTGGGCTGGTATCGGCGCGCGGCCGAGGCCGGCGATTTCCGCGGCCAGGCCAACTACGCCTCCATCCTTCTGCAGGCCGGTGAGATCGAACAGGCCGTGCACTGGCTGCAGTTGGCGCTGCAGCACGGCAGTCCCGCGTTCATGGCACATATCGTGCCCGAGCTGGCCGCCTCACCCTACCCGCAGGTGCGCGCGCTGATCGCACCGTCTGCTTGCTGAGGACTTCCGCATGCTGCTGCACATCCCCGACATCCTCAGCGCCGGACAGGTGGCTGACATCCGCCGCAGGCTCGACGCAGCCGACTGGACCGATGGCCGCGAGACCGTCGGCCACCTCGGCGCGCAGGCCAAGCACAACCAGCAGCTGCCTGAAGCTTCGCCGCTGCGCCGCGAACTGGGCGAAACCATTCTGGTGGCCCTGGCACGGCATCCGCTGTTCTTCAGCGCCGCGCTGCCCTTGAAGTACCTGCCACCGCGCTTCAACCGCTACAGCGGCGGCGGCACCTACGGCTTCCACGTCGATGGCGCGGTGATGAACCTGGCCAACGGCGAGCAGCTGCGCTCGGACATCTCCTGCACGCTGTTCCTGTCCGACCCGGACGAGTACGACGGCGGCGAGCTGATCATCAGTGATACCTACGGCGAGCACGAAGTGAAACTGCCGGCCGGCGATCTGATCGTGTATCCCTCCAGCAGCCTGCACAAGGTCAATCCGGTCACCCGCGGTGCGCGCGTGGCATCGTTCTTCTGGGTGCAGAGCATGATCCGCGACGATGTGCAGCGTCGTCTGCTGTGGGAGATGGATACCTCCATCGAGCGCCTGCGGCAGACCAATGGTGATGCCGATGCGGTGCTGCAGCTGACCGGCGTGTACCACAACCTGCTGCGACGCTGGAGCGAGGTCTGAGCCGATCAGGCCTTCCCTGCGATAATTTGGCAATCATTCTCATTTGCAACGGCTAACAGGTCTCATTACAATCACGCCCCGTTGACGCCGGATGTTCCGGCCAGCCAGGGATCTCCGCTTGCGTCGCCCGTTCCGCCCTCGCCCGCTTCGGCTTGTACAGCTCGGCACCGCCATGCGCGGCCGTCGGCCTGCGCTGGCCAGCCTGCTGGCGTGGGTGGCGATGCTGACGCTGTTGCTGGGCACCCTGCCGCTGCTGCCGGTCGCCCACGCTGCCGCGCCCCAGGCGCTGCAGCAGCCGCTGGAAGAGCGCGGCGGCGAAGGCCCTTTGCAGGAAGAAGCGCCGGCCAAACTGCGGCGCTGCGCCTCGGCACCGGCCAAGTCCACGGACAAGCCGATCCCGCCGCTGTTGCTGGCCAGCCACTGGCTGCGCACCGAACTTGATCTGGTTCCCTCTGCGTCGGTTCCCTCCGGCGCGCGTCCGCACTGGCCGCTGGCCGTACCGGACATGCCCTGGGCCGATGCGCCCGGGCGCCGCCAGCAACGCGGCCAGGCGCCGCCGCTCGCCTGATCCACGGCACGCCGTGACCGCCTGCGCGGTTGCGACGGCTCGCCGCTGCCTGTTTCGCCCCTGCCGCCCCTGACCGGGCCATCCCTGCCCTGCCGTGCGCGTTCCGCGCCCTGCATCGCGCTGCCCTACATCCTTCGAGGTATCTGCCATGGCCCAGCGCCATCGTGTCCGTTCGTCCCTGTCCCGACATCTGTTGACCAGCGCTGTGCTGGCTGCGGTCGCGGCGCCCGCTTACGCCAATGGTGCCGCCAGCGGCGCGCCGCAGACGCTGGACAAGGTGGTGGTGACCGCCTCCGGTTTCGAGCAGAAGGTGGTCGATGCACCGGCCAGCATCAGCGTGGTCAGCCGCGAAGAGCTGAGCAAGCGCCCTTACACCAGCCTGGTCGACGCCTTGCGCGACGTCGAAGGCATCGACGTCGGCCTGGAAGCCACCGACAAGAACGGCCGCGCCACCATCTCCATGCGCGGCCTGCCGTCGGAGTACACCCTGGTGCTGATCGACGGTCGCCGCCAGAGCAACGCCGGCCAGCTGTATCCGAACAACTTCGGCGGTGGCCAGTTCGCCTACCTGCCGCCGCTGGATGCGATCGAGCGCATCGAAGTGGTGCGTGGCCCGATGTCCACGCTGTACGGCTCGGATGCGATGGGTGGCGTCATCAACATCATCACCCGCCGCAACCAGGACAGCTGGCACGGCGCAGTCACCCAGGGCTTCACCGTGCAGCAGGACGATCAGTTCGGCGATGCGCGCAGCACCGACGTGTACCTGAGCGGCCCGCTGGTCAAGGATCGCCTGGGTCTGGCCGTGCGCGGCAGCTACTACGACGCCAAGGCATCCAATCCCGAATGGGACGCACTGACCCTGCCCGACGGCACGCTGTGGGAACGCAGCATCGGCTTCGGTGGCGGCGGCAAGTCGGTGGCCAACACCAACTGGAACACCGGCGTGCGCCTGAACTTCCACGTCAACGACGATCACGAGCTGTGGCTGGACTACGACGTCTCACGCCAGAAGTACGACAACAGCGAGGGCCAGACCGGCACGCTGGACAGCCTGGCCAGCCTGTGGCGCGTGGGCAACGCGGTGATTCCGAACCCGAATGGCAACGGCACCGTCACCCGCCGCGTGGTGCAGCCGCGCGTGGGCTACACCGCCTACCAGCGCTATGAGCGTGACCAGCTGTCGCTGACCCATCAGGGTCGCTACAGCTTCGGCACCTGGCAGACCTCGCTGACCCACAGCAAGAGCAACAACCTCGGCCGCTCGCTGCCGCTGACGCTGGACGAGCGCGCCGGCCTGCAGACCCTGTGGAACGACGTCTGCCGCCGCACCGGTGCCGCCAACAACTGTGCCGCCGGCCGCAACAACGCGCTGGGCGCACTCAACGCCAGCGAACAGGCGCGTCTTCAGGCCTTCCTGCCGCGACCGCTGCGCACCATGGAGCTGGAAGGCTACGTGCTGGACACCCTGCTCGACCTGGACTTCGGCGCGCACAAGCTGACCGTGGGCGGCCAGTACAACGACACCGACATGGTGGACGGCGTGTTCGGCATGGATGGCGCCGGCTACCGCAGCAACACCAGGCAGAAGCACCGCATGTGGGCGCTGTTCGCCGAGGACAACTGGTCGCTGACCGACACCCTGACCGCCACCTTCGGCCTGCGCTATGACGACCACAACATCTTCGGCAGCCATCTCAGCCCGCGCGGCTACCTGGTCTGGAATGCCACCGATGCGTGGACCTTCAAGGGCGGCGTCAGCACCGGCTACAAGACCCCGCGTCCGGACCAGCTGTTCCCCGGCATCACCGGCTTCGGTGGCCAAGGCGTGCTGCCGCTGGTGGGTTCGCCCAACCTGAAGCCGGAAACCAGCACCAACTACGAGCTGGCTGCGTACTACGAGGGCCAGCGCTGGGGCTTCAACGTCACCGGCTTCATCAACAAGTTCGAAGACAAGATCGCCAGCGGCGGCACGTTCCCCAACTGCGAGGTGGCACCTGCAGGCAGCGGCTACTGCGTGGATATCGGCCCGGGCTGGGCCTCGCTGGGCTACAGCACCTTCACCCAGAGCGTGAACATCGACAAGGCCGAGACACGTGGCGCAGAACTGGCCGGCCACGTCGACCTGCTGGACACCCTGCAGCTGCGCGGCAACTACACCTGGACCAAGAGCGAGCAGACCGCCGGTTCCGGCAAGGGCCTGCCGATCACCGGCACCATGCCGGCCAAGCACATGGCCAACGCCAGCCTCAACTGGCAGCTCAACGACGCCATCAGCCTGTCGTTGATCGGCGAAGGCCGCTACGACCGCTACCGCGACACGATCCTCGATGCCGCCGGTGCCAGTCACACCCGTTACTACGAGGACTACACCATCTTCCACCTCGGTGGCAGCTGGAAGGCCACGCAGTGGCTGACGGTCAACGCGCGAGTCAACAACCTGTTCGGCAAGAACTTCGTCTCGCAGTCGTGCCTGCTGACCAGCCCCAGCGAATACAACTGCGTGGACGACTACGCCACCAAGGACCAGCGACGCAGCTACTGGATCTCGCTCAACGCGAAGTTCTGATCGTCGCTCTGGTGGGTGCCGACCTTGGTCGGCACCGCTCCATCCACGCATGGCGTGGATCTACCGGTCAGCGGTAGTGGTAGTGGTAGTGCCGGCCGCTGGCCGGCAACCGCGCGATGTTTTCAGGTGTCATGGGATTGCCGGCCAGCGGCCGGCACTACCCCTTCAGAGATACACAACGACATCTAATTGCGAGCAATTCTCATCAATGATGTAATGGCCAGTATTCATCCGTCCCGAACCGTGCCGTGAGCCGTCCCGCATCTTCCACCGTGCAGCAGCAGAGCCGCGGCTTCTGGCTGCGTACCCTGCACCAGTGGCACTGGATCAGCTCTGCGGTCTGCCTGATCGGCATGCTGCTGTTCGCGGTGACCGGTCTGACGTTGAACCATGCGGCGAAGATCGAGRCCAAGCCACAGGTGCAGAACCAGCACCTGGAACTGCCGACGGAACTGCTCGGCGGTCTGGGCTCCCGCGAGGACGGCAATGCACCACTGCCACGCCCGGCCCGGCAATGGCTCGACGATCAGCTGGGCATCTCCATCGGCGGTCGACCCGCCGAATGGTCGGCCGAGGAAATCTATCTGTCACTGCCACGCCCCGGCGGCGACGCCTGGCTGAGCATCGACCGCGAAACCGGCGCGGTGGAGTACGAATCCACCTCGCGCGGCGCGGTGTCCTATCTCAACGACCTGCACAAGGGCCGCAATGCCGGCCCCGCATGGGGCTGGTTCCTGGACGTGTTCGCCGTGGCCTGCCTGGTGTTCTGCATCACCGGCCTGTTCCTGCTGCACCTGCATGCGCGGCAGCGGCGCATGACCTGGCCACTGGTCGGCCTGGGCCTGATGATCCCGCTGCTGATCGCCCTGCTGCTGATCCACTGACTTCCACCGTGTATTCCATCCGTTCTTCCGGAGCCGCCCCATGCGCGTCACCCTGACCATCGCCCTAAGCGGCCTGCTGGCCACCTCGCCGGCCTACGCCACCACCCTCGACATCAACGTCGAAGTGCCCAAGCTCAACGTGGCCGAATACCACCGCCCGTACGTGGCGGTGTGGCTGGAAGGCGCCGACCAGAAGGTCGCCGCCAACCTGTCGGTCTGGTACCAGCAGACCAGCAACAGCGAAGGCCATGGCACCAAGTGGCTGCCCGACCTGCGCCAGTGGTGGCGCAAGAGCGGTCGCACCCTGCAGGTGCCGGTGGACGGCGTGACCGGCCCGACCCGCCCGGCCGGCAAGCACGCGCTGTCGTTCAACGACAAGCAGCCGGCACTGAAGCAGCTGGCCCCGGGCAACTACACCCTGGTGGTGGAAGCGGTGCGCGAAGTCGGCGGCCGTGAACTGCTGAAGATCCCCTTCACCTGGCCGGCCAGCGCCGCACAGAACGGCCGCGCGCAGGGCGCCACCGAACTGGGCCAGGTCACCCTCGCCGTCAAACCCTGATTGAGTGGGGTCGGATCCCTTCCGCAGGAAGGGCTCTGACCCCATCGCCCTACCCTCGGGGTCAGAGCCCTTTCCGTTGGAAAGGGATCCGCTCCCTCCCAACTGGAGTCTTCCGCATGAAGCGCACGCTCGTCCTCGCCGCCGCTCTGGCCGCTGCCCTTCCCTTCTCTGCCCTGGCCCACAAGGCCTGGCTGCTGCCCTCGCAGACCGTGATCGCCGGCAACGCGCCGTGGATCACCGTCGACGGTGCGGTCTCCAACGACCTGTTCTACTTCAATCACGTGCCGCTGCGCCTGGAATCGGTGGTGATCACCGCCCCGGATGGCAGCACCGTGCAGGCGCAGAACGCGGCCACCGGCAAGTACCGCAGCGTGTTCGACCTCGAGCTGAAGCAGCAGGGCACCTACCGCATCGCCTCGGTCAACGACGGCCTGTCGGCCACCTATGAGCTGAACGGCGAGCGCAAGCGCTGGCGCGGTACCGCCGCTACCTTCGGCGAACTGCCCAAGGATGCGAAGAAGCTGGAAGTGAGCCAGTCGGTAGGCCGCGTGGAGACCTTCGTCACCAACGGGGCGCCGAACGACACCGCGCTGAAGCCGACCAACCGCGGCATCGAACTGGTGGCCGTCGGTCACCCGAACGACCTGTTCGCCGGCGAGGAAGCCACCTTCCGCGTATTGGTCGACGGCAAGCCGACCGCAGGCCTGGAGTTCGAGATCGTGCGCGGCGGCACCCGCTACCGCAACGCGCAGGACGAGCAGAAGCTGACCAGCGACGCCAAGGGCGAGATCAAGGTGACCTGGCCGGAAGCCGGCATGTACTGGCTGGAAACCGGCACCGAGGACAAGAAGACCTCGGTCAAGCAGGCCGCCAAGCGCCGCCTCAGCTACGTCGCCACGCTGGAAGTGCTGCCGCAGTAAAGACAGCGCTGCGATACCCGGCACGCCCTGGTATCGCAGCCTGCCACGCATGCCGATGACCTCTACCGCACTCGACATCACCCGGCTGGGCGGCACCACCATGGGCACCACCTGGAGCGTGTCACTGGTCGTACCGCGCCAGCGCGACCTGCATCCACTGCATGCTGGCATCCAGGCACGTCTGGATGAAGTGGTCGCACAGATGAGCACCTGGGAAGCGGGTTCCGACCTGAGCCGCTACAACCGTGCCGACGCAGGTCAGTACCTCGTGCTTCCCATCGAAACACGCCATGTGTTGGCCTGCGCGCAGGCCATCGCTGCAGCCAGCGGCGGTGCGTTCGACCCCACCGTCGGCCCGCTCGTGGCGCTGTGGGGCTTCGGCGCCCATGCCGGCGCACGGCGCGCACCCGATGCCGCCACGTTGCAGGCAACCCGTGCACGCTGCGGCTGGCAGCGCCTGCACTGGGAGGAGGATGCGCTGCTGCAGCCCGGTGGCCTGGAGCTGGATCTTTCGGCGATCGCCAAGGGCTTCGGTGTCGACCACGTCGCTGCCTGGCTGCGCGGCCAGGGTGTCGATGCCGCACTGATTGAAGTCGGTGGGGAACTGGCCGGTTACGGCCGC
Source organism: Stenotrophomonas sp. 2YAF26 (assembly GCF_052114625.1). Lineage (NCBI taxonomy): Bacteria > Pseudomonadati > Pseudomonadota > Gammaproteobacteria > Lysobacterales > Lysobacteraceae > Stenotrophomonas > Stenotrophomonas sp. 2YAF26. The sequence goes on from NZ_JBFRFC010000003.1 coordinate 144,895, forward strand.
AAGCCCGACGGCCAGCCGTGGCGCGTGCTGGTGGAGTCGGCGCCGGAAGAAGATGCCCACACCGAAACGCCACCGCGTGTCCTGGCGCTGGACGGAAAGGCGGTGGCCACCTCCGGCGATCGCTGGCACCACTATCACGACGATGACGTGGCCTACAGCCACAGCCTTGACCCGCGCAGCGGCACGCCGGTACGGCAGGTCGCAGCCGCCGTCACCGTGGTCGCCAGCGACGCGATGCACGCTGACGCGTGGGCCACCGCGCTGACCGTGCTCGGTCGCGACGCGGGCATCGCCCTGGCAGAACGCGAAGGGCTGGCCGTGCGCTACCTGGAACGCTCCGCCGATGGCCCATGCGAAACCCTCAGCAGTGCCTTCCAGCAGCTGCTGGATGAGCAGGCTGGATGAGCATGCGTTTCCCGCGCGCGACCGTTGGCAACGTCATGGTACTGGCCCTGCTGGCCGTGATCGGCGGGGCACTGCTGCGTCTGCACCTGGGCGAAGCGTGGTGGCAGGGTGCGCCGCCGGCCCGGCAATGGGGCATCGCGCTCGCCGCCACCGCGCTGTATCTGCTGGCGTGTGGCGTGCTGTGGTGGCGCAGCCGTCCGCACGACGACACGTCCGAAGGCGGCAACCCACCGATGCTGCTGGTCTGGTCCAGCCAGACCGGCTTCGCCCGCGAACTGGCCGAGCGCAGTGCGCAGGCTCTGCGCTCGGCCGGCATGTCGGTGCGCCTGCGCGGTCTGCACGAAGTCGATGCCCCCCTGCTGGCGGGCAGCGCGCGTGCACTGTTCATCGTCAGCACCACCGGCGAAGGCGATGCACCCGACCATGCCCTGCCCTTCCTGCGCAAGGTGATGGGCACGCCGCCGCCGCTGCACCACGTGCAGTACGGCGTGCTCGCACTGGGTGATCGCAGCTACGGGCATTTCTGCGCGTTCGGCCACCAGCTGCACGACTGGCTGCGCCAGCACGGAGCACATCCGCTGTTCGATGCCATTGAAGTCGACAACGCCGATCCAGCTGCCCTGCGCCACTGGCAGCAACTGCTTGGCCAGCTCGGCGGCGACGCGAGCGAACTTCCCGATTGGACACCGGCCGAGTACCAGCCGTGGACGCTGCTGCAGCGTACCCACCTCAACCCCGGCAGCGCCGGTGGTCCGGTCTATTGGCTGCGCCTGCAGCCCCCGACCGGCAGCGGCGCGCAGTGGCAGGCCGGTGACATCGCCGAGGTCGGTCCGCAGCATGCCGAACAGAGTACGCGCGACTGGCTGCAGACGCAGGGCTTCGATGCGGACACCGTGTTGGACGACGACGCTACGCTGCTCGCCCGCGTTGCGCGCTCGCACCTGCCGTCATTGGTTGCAGCAGGCGATCTGCCTGGGCTGTTGGCGGCACTGCAGCCCCTGCCACATCGCGAATACTCCATCGCCTCGGTGATGGACGACGGCGCGGTGGAACTGCTGCTGCGCCGGCAGCTGCGTGCCGATGGCACGCCGGGCATCGGCAGTGGCTGGCTGTGCGACCACGCCGTCATCGGCGGGCCGGTACAGATGCGCCTGCGCCGCAACGAGAATTTCCATGGCGTCGCCGCCGACGTTCCACTGCTGCTGATCGGCAACGGCACCGGTATCGCCGGCCTGCGCGCACACCTGCACGAACGCGCACGCGTTGGCGGTGGCCGCACCTGGCTGTTGTTCGGCGAACGCTCGGCTGCGCATGATTTCCACTTCGGCGATGAACTGCAGGCGATGCTCGGCGGCGGCACGCTGACCCGCCTGGATACGGTATTCAGCCGTGATGGCGGCGCACATCGCTACGTGCAGGATCGCCTGCTGGCCGAAGCATCCACGCTGCGGCAGTGGGTCGATGACGGCGCGACGATCCTGGTCTGCGGCAGCCTGCAGGGCATGGCCCCGGCAGTGGATGCGGTGATCGAGCAGGTGCTCGGTGCCGACGGCAAGGAAGCGCTGCTGCTGGCCGGTCGTTACCGGCGCGACGTGTATTGAGCGAACGTTTGGGGCGAATTGCCTCCTGGTGGGTGCGAACTTTTGTTGGCGCCCTGCTGCGATATCGGCTGCTGCATCCACGCATGGCATGGATCTACTGAACGGCTGGCGGCGATCCCTTGTTGGCACCCTGCTGCGATATCGGCTGCTGCATCCACGCATGGCGTGGATCTACGCGGATCCAGGGTGACAACCATGCTGCAGTAGATCCACGCCATGCGTGGATGATTGCCTCCGGGCGCCGACGCTGGCTCAGCCGCCCGCCGCGCTCACCCGTATCGCCAACAACTCGCCGCCGCCCTGCAATGCATGCCGCTGACGCTCACCGGCGGCCAACCACGCGGTATCGCCGGCCTGCATCGCAGGCAATCCGCTGTCCGCGCCGAACGTGGCCTGCCCGCCCAACAGGTGCAGGGCCCAGGCCACGCCCGGCTCGCAGAAGAAGAACATCGGCCCGACCAGTGGACGGTGCAGCAGCTCGGCCTGCAGCAGTCCGCGCTTCCACATCAGGTTGAAATCGTGGGTGGTGCCGTCCACCAGCTCGCCGTGCAGCGCAGCCTCACCGGCAAAACGCACGCGCCCATGAGGTGGCAGCACCTCGGCTACGCGGCCGTCCTCGAAACGCAGGCGCACGCCGTTGCCCTGCAGCAGCACCAGTTCGCGCTCGACACCCGGGAATGCGGAAAACGCGGCGTCCTGCTCGATCTCGGCCACCGACAGGCGCAACGCCCAATCATCGCCCTGCGCTGGCAACCGCAGGATCTCGCGGGTCCAGCCGAGGCCGTTGCGCCAGCGTTCGCGGCGGTAGTCCAGGCTGGAAATCACCTGGCTCGGGGTCTGCAGCAGGGAGTCGATGTTCATGCGCGCATTGCATCATGCCGCGCGACGCAACGCATCAACGCGTTGCAAGACCCGCAGCCGTACCGCAATCGCCGCCCAGCAGCTGTGAGTGCTTGAGCCAGTCCTTGTCGGGGTAGTAAGCAAACACCATCGTGCCGCCTCGCAACGCGTCGATCAGCGGCTTGGCCACCGACAACCGCACCGCCGGGCAGCCCAGACTGCGCCCCAACCGCCCCTGCAACTGCGCAGTGGACGGATTCACATACGGCGCACCGTGGATGACGATGGCACGCTCGCGTGCACGATCATTGAACCCCGGCTCCAACCCTGCCAGGCGCAGCGAATAGCCGTTGCCGCCCATGTAGGTTTCCTGCGCGGTGAACGCACCGATGCTGGACATGAAGCTGCCATCGCGGTTGGAGAAATGTTGGGTGCGGTTCTCGCCGCTGTTGCGGCCGTGCGCCACCCACTCCTCGAACAACAGCCGCTGGCGGGCAAGGTCGAAGACCCACATCCGCGGCTCGGTGGACGGCCGCGAGTAATCGATCACGCTCAGGCGTTCACTGCTGACTCCCAGCTCCGGCCGCTGCAGTGCGCAGCGCATGGCGTGGGCAGCCAACTGCAGAACCCGACGGTCCGCCTTGGGCGCGGTGCGTGCCAGCTGCGCGGCGAGGTCGTCGGCGCTGATGGCGGCAATGGGCGTCTGTGCCCCGGCCGGGGCGCTGGCAGTGGTTGCCAGCAGGCCAAGGGCGGCCAGCCGGCACAGGCGGGAAGCAGACATGGGCACGTAGGGAGGTCTCAGGATCCCTTGAGGGTGGACGCTGGCGGCTCTGATTCCAAGACCGGCTGCATTCCCGATTCAGCCGCGCTTGGGCGCACCGCCGGCAGCGACGTCACCAGCAGGGTCGTGCCCGGCACCAGCACCTGGTACAGCTGGCGGGCGAAATCGGCCGGCAGGGCCATCGGCAACGACGGCGTGGCCAGCAGGTCCGGCGTGGCCTGGGCGCGGTCCTGGCCGAGCAGCGGATACGCCGTCCACTGGTGCAGGCGCTGCTGTGCATCAAGCGGGCTGGGCGTATCGCTGTAGCCCTGGCCCATCACGAACAGGGTGGTGCCCTGGAACGCTGGCAGCGCGTCGGCCTTCAGCGGCGACTCACCGATCATCACGCCATCGCGCAGCACGTACAGGCGCTGGTCGTGCAGGCTGACCAGGATGCCGACCTGGCCACTGGGTGCCGCCGCATCATCCCACCAGGCCTTGTCGGGAGCTCCGCCCTCGCCTTCCGGCAGGGCTTGGCCGCGTGCATTCACCGGCGCCAGTACCGCCGGATAGGCCAGCGTCATCGGCGCGCTCTTGGCATCGGCCACGACCACCGTATCGCCGCGCTTGGTTTCGCTGAACAGCTTCTGGGCGAAGGCCTGCGGCAGGCGCACGCAGCCATGCGAGGCCGGGTGCCCGGGCAGGCTGCCGCCGTGAAGGGCGATGCCGTCCCAGGTCAGCCGCTGCATGTACGGCATGGGTGCGCTGTTGTAGAGGTTGGAGCGGTGGTCCTTGTCCTTCTGCAGGATGGTGAACACACCGGTCGGCGTCTCATGGCCGGTCTTGCCCGAGCTGATCGTGGTCAGGCCGATGGCAATGCCATTGCGGTACACGTAAGCCCGTTGCTCATCCAGGCTCACCACCAGCACGATCGGACCGGCCGGCGAGACTTCCGGATGCCACAGGTACTCGCCCGGCTTGAGGTCGGTCGGCCCGCGTACTTCGGAAGTCGTGGCCACGACAGGCTTGGAGGGGGCGGCCGCCTGTGCGGCGCACGGCAGTGCCAAGGCCACGGCGAGCATCAAGGTCAAACGGTGCAGGTGCATCCAGCAGGTTCCATTCCATGCGAAGGCCCCACCGTACACCATGGGCACGTCGCAGCCGCGCCAAAAGAAATTGCCCGGCGACACAGCCATGTGTCGTACCGGGCAATCGTCACGTCCCTGTCGGCCTGCTGCCACCCCCTCGCATCCTGCGAAGCGGGGGCGGCGTTGCGTCCTGCACGCGGCCGCGTCTGTCCTGTTTGTATCTCAGCCCCTTCCACAGGTCTGTGATGCCACCATCCTGGTGATTGGTGCCGCATCCCTGCGACGGTCGGCGGCTGCAGCCATCCTGTCCGCAGCCATTGAACCTGCATCCTGCAGATTCCGACGATTCCTGTTGTCAGCGCCTGGGTACGGTTCGCACCGGTACCGATCCGGGTACCGGATCCGCAGGCAACATCGTGTTGCCAACGGTGATCCGTCGTCGATTCCGTTCGACGATCGATGTCCCTATCCCCTTCACCTGCGTCAGGTCCTCGACGCGGTGAAACGGGCCGTGTCTGCGCCGGTGCTCGACGATCGCCGCTGCCTTGGTGGCCCCGACCATCGTCAATCCCTGCTGCAGCGCCTGGGCATCGGCCCGGTTGATGTCGATCGGCTCGGCAGCTTGCGCTCCCGCGATCCACATTCCCAGCACCAGCGCCCTTAACACGACAAACCAAGGCACGACGTGTATCTCCTTGTGGTTCTGACCGTCCCGACCGGCAATCCCGTCGGTCGAAACAGTGTCCGTCACCACATGCACACAGCGTATAGGTTTCACGGATTTCTAAAAGCCAGCCAAATACCCGACGTGATGTAGGGAAAACCCTACCCTTGGCCGAGGCGTAGAATGGACGGATCAGCCATGCAACCGGAGTTTCAGATGGACAGCGCCAAGCTCGGCCAATTCGTCAATGACAAGTGGGACAGCGAAATCGTCCCGCAGTTGGTCGACTACATCCGCATTCCCAACAAGTCGCCGATGTTCGACGCCAACTGGGTGCAGAACGGCTACATGGAGCAGGCGGTCACCCTGATGGAAACCTGGGCCAAGGCCCAGGACCTGCCCGGCCTGAAGGTCGAAGTGGTGCGCCTGGAAGGCCGTACCCCGCTGATTCTGCTGGAAATTCCGGCTACCGGCGCCGAAACCGGCGACGACACCATCCTGCTCTACGGGCACCTGGACAAGCAGCCGGAGATGACCGGCTGGGACGACGACCTGGGCCCGTGGACCCCGGTCCTGCGCGGCGACAAGCTGTATGGCCGTGGCGGTGCCGATGACGGCTACGCCATCTTCGGCTCGCTGGCCGCCGTGCTGGCACTGCAGGCCCAGGGCTTGCCGCATGCCCGCTGCGTGGTGCTGATCGAAGCCTGTGAAGAGTCGGGCAGCTACGACCTGCCGGCCTACGTGGACCATCTGGCTGACCGCATCGGCAAGCCGTCGCTGGTGGTCTGCCTGGATTCGGGCTGTGCCAACTACGACCAGTTGTGGTGCACCACTTCGCTGCGCGGCCTGACCGGCGGCAACTTCTCGGTGAAGGTGCTCAACGAAGGCGTGCACTCCGGTGATGCCTCCGGCGTGGTGCCGTCCAGCTTCCGCCTGCTGCGCCAGCTGCTGTCGCGCATCGAGGACCAGGACACCGGCCGCATCCTGATCGACGGCATGAACGTGGAGATTCCGGCCGAGCGCCTGGAACAGGCCAAGCGCGCCGCCGACGTGGTCGATACCGCGATCTTCGAAAAATTCCCGCTGGTCGACGGCCTCAAGCCGATGAACGACGACCTGACCGAGCTGGTGCTCAACCGCACCTGGCGCCCTGCCCTGTCGGTGACCGGCATCGGCGGCATGCCGCCGCTGGAATCGGCCGGCAACGTGTTGCGCCCGCATACTGCGGTGAAGCTGTCGCTGCGCCTGCCGCCGACCGCCGATGGCAAGACCTGCGGCGAGCTGCTGAAGGAAGCGCTGCTGCGCGATCCGCCGAACGGCGCGCAGGTCACCCTGGACCTGGAAAAGGCCTCCACCGGCTGGAACGCGCCGGCGATGGCACCGTGGCTGACCAAGGCCATCGACGATGCCAGCCAGACCTTCTTCGGCAAGCCGGCGATGTACATGGGCGAAGGCGGCTCGATCCCGTTCATGGGCATGCTGGGCGAGAAGTTCCCGGGCGCCCAGTTCATGATCACCGGCGTGCTCGGCCCACACTCCAACGCCCACGGTCCGAACGAGTTCCTGCACATTCCGATGGGCAAGAAGGTCACCTCGTGCGTGTCCAAGGTGATCAGCGAGCACTACGCGGCAAGCCTGCGTGGCGAGACCAGCGGTTCGCCGGTAGCTGCCGACAGCGGCACCCGCCACGGCGACCACGGCTGCTGCTGATCCAGACACACCGTGACGGACGCAGCCCGGCCTTGCTAGGCTGCGTCCATCCTTCGAGAGCACTGATTGCATGAACGGTCTGTTTGGCAGCACCAGCTGGCTCTACATCATCCTGGTCGGCTTCTTCGTCGGCCTGCTGGGACGCTTCTTCATGCCCGGCAACAACCGCATGGGCTGCCTGCTGACCATCGTGCTGGGCATCATCGGCGCGCTGCTGGCCGGCTGGTTCGGCCAGTACATGGGCTGGTACGCGCCCGGTGAACCGGCCGGCTTCCTCGGCGCGGTGCTGGGTGCGGTCGTCGTGCTGGCGATCCTGCGCCTGTTCAGCGGCCGCCGCTGAGCCGCCCTCTCTTTTCTCATTCTGCCCCCGACGTTGGCGCGCCCGGCGCGCCCGGATATGCCTGCATGACCGAACCCGCCTCTGATCCCCAGCGCAGCGCACAGCGCCTGCAGTGGGCCCGTACCCAGCTTGACGACGGCAACACCGTGGTCGAACGCGCCTCGGTCGACGCCGGCATGCGCAGCTACTGGCGCACCACCAGCCAGCGCGGCAGCCACATCGTGATGGACGCCCCGCCGGGGCTGGAAGACCCCACGCCGTGGCTGCGCATGCGCGGCCTGCTGCACGATCACGGCCTGCGCGTGCCCGCCCTGCTTGCCCAGGACCTCGACGCCGGCTTCCTGCTGCTGGAAGACCTGGGCGGCCCGACGCTGGCGAAGATCCTCGACGAACGCAATGCCGACGCGTGGTTCAGCCGATCCATCGATCAGCTGCTGCGCCTGCAAGCCATTCCGGTGCCGGCCGATTTCGGCCAGTTCGGCGAAGCGCTGCTGCAGCGTGATGCCGGCCTGTTCGACGAGTGGTTCCTGCAACGCCATCTTGGCCTTGAACTGGACTGCGGCGAGATCGAAGGCCTGCAGCTGGTGCACCGTCGGCTGATGGACAACGCGCTGGGCCAGGCCCAGCTGATGACCCACCGCGACTACATGCCGCGCAACCTGATGCCGGTGGATGGCGGCCCGGCGGTGCTGGATTTCCAGGACCTGGTGCGTGGCCCGATCGCGTACGACGCGGTAAGTCTGTTCAAGGATGCCTTCCTGAGCTGGCCGCTGCAGCGCGTGGACGAATGGCTGGCGCAGTATCACCAGCGCGCACGCGATGCCGGCCTGCCGGTACCCGACCGTGCCACTTTCCTGCGCGATGCCGACTGGATGGGCATCCAGCGCCACGTGAAGATCCTCGGCCTGTTCTGCCGCCTGCGCTATCGCGACAACAAGGGCCACTACCTGGACGATGCGCCGCGCTTCATCGCCTACCTCGATGAAGTGCTGCCGCGCTATCGCGAACTGGCGCCCCTGCAGCAGTTGCTGGAAACGCGGATCAAACCGGCACTGGCCGAGTTGGCCGCGCCGATGCGCGTGCAGCGCTGAAGGCCGCATCGATGAAGGCACTGATTTTCGCCGCCGGCCTGGGTGAGCGCATGCGCCCCCTCACCCTGCACACGCCCAAGCCGCTGCTGGCAGTGGCCGGCAAACCCCTGATCGCGTGGCATCTGGAGCGGTTGGCTGCGCTCGGCATTCACGACGTGGTGATCAATACCGCGTGGCTCGCCGAGCAGTTCCCGGCCGCATTGGGCGATGGCAGCCAGTGGGGCCTGCGCCTGCATTTCATGCACGAAGGCGATACCCCGCTGGAAACCGGTGGCGGCATCCTCAATGCATTGCCGGTGCTGGGGGACGATCCGTTCCTGGTAGTGAACGGCGATATCTGGACCGATTTCGATTTCGCCACGCTGCCGCGTGAACCGGCCGGCCAAGCGCATCTGGTGCTGGTCGACAACCCCGCGCAGCACCCCAATGGCGACTACCGGCTGGACGCGCACGGTGTGCTGCACCATGACCGCGAAGGCCCGTGCCTGACCTATGCGGGCATCGGCGTCTATCGTCCTTCGATCGTGGCCGATTGGCGCGCGGTGATCGGTGAGGCACCGGGCAGCGAGCGTGTGCCACCGAAGTTTTCGGTGGTGCCGTTGCAGAAGCATTTCATGGCACAGGGGTTGATGACGGGGCAGCATCATCGCGGGCGCTGGACCGATGTCGGGACCGTTGATCGCCTGCATGCGCTGGATGCGGAGTTGGCCGCGAACGGCTGAGCCCGTCGTGGTTGGTCGCATCTGAAGCAGAAGCCTTGCTTGGCCGGACGGGATGGGCTGCGCAGGGGACGCTGCAAGTACGTCCATGTAAGCTCGGTCGCCGCATCCATGCGGCTCACGCCCCTGCGCAACCCACCCCGCCCGGCCTCTGACAGTTTCCGTGGGCGTCCAGCCACGGAAGAAAGAAAAAAGCAGAAGCGGGTCGCCTCGCTGCGCTTGCTCTGGTGACGACCAACGGTCGCTACCCACCACAAGCAGAGAACGTCGGATCCAAGGCAGTCCTTCCCCGGAAAGTCTCATCCACGCATGGCGTGGATCTACTTGTCGCCATCATGGCGCCAACGCCCCTGCATGGCCCACCCGCCCGGCCTCTGACAGTCTGCGTGTGCGTCCAGCCACGGAAAAGAAGGAAAAGCAGAAGCGGGTCGCTTCGCTCTGGTGACGACCAACGGTCGTCACCCACCACAAGCAAGACACGTGTCGACCAAGGTCGACACCCACCAACAGCAGTGCAGAACGCCGACACACCAGATCGCGGGAACCTGTCGAAGGCGGGGTGGCTCAGGTTGCGGGGGCGTGAGCGCCATGGATGGCGCGACCGAGGCTACATGGACGTACTTGCGCCGTCCCCCGCAACCTGAGCCGCCCCGCCATCCCTCAGGAAGCCAGCTTTTGACGTTGACGTTGCTTCGGCGGGTGCAGGGCGCAGCCCTGCCGGACAACATCCCTCAGTAGCGGGGACGGCCTTCTTCCAGTACCTGGCGCAGGAACGGCACGGTGATCCGCCGCTTCGCCGCCAGCGATTCGCGATCCAGCCAGTCCAGCAACGTGATCAGCCCACCCAGCTCGCGACCGGTGTGCGACAGCAGCCACTCGATGGCGGCCTCGTCGATCGCCAGCCCCCTGCGCAGCGCGCGCTCGCGCAACACCGCCGCGCGGCCTTCCTCGTCCAGCGGCTGCAGCAGCACGCGCACGCATTGGCCCAGGCGCGAGCGCAGGTCCGGCAGCACCAGGCCCAGTTCGCCCGGCGACTTCTGTGCCGTGTACAGCACCGTCACGTCGGCAGCGCGCGCGCGGTTGTGGAAATCGAACAGCGCGATTTCGTCCTCACGATTGCCTGCCACCGCATCCAGGCCATCCAGCGCCACCAGCTCGCGCTGCTCCAGCCCTTCCAGCGCCACCCGCACCCGGCCGACCACGCTGGCCAGCGGTACATAGGTCGGCAGGCGCCCGGCCTGCTCGGCGCTGGAACACATCGCCAGCGCCTGGTGGGTCTTGCCGGTGCCGGCCGCGCCTTCCAGGTACACCCAGTCGTGGCTGGCCCCTACCGCGATGGCATGCAGCTGCGCCAGCGCGCCGTCCGGCGCGCCGATGAAGCTTTCCAGCCGCTGGTCCCGCGGGTAATGCAGGGCCAGCGGAAGTTGCGGCACACCAATCACTTCAGTTCCGGACCCTTGTCATTGCCAGGCACGATGATATGGGGCTGGTCGATCACACCATCAAGCACGATCGCGGGCTTCTCGCCGGCGTACAGCTCACTCTGGCGGTAACGCTGGTGCGCATAGCGCAACAGCACATTGCTGACCGCCGCCACCGGCAGCGCCAGCAGCATGCCCAGGAAGCCGAACAGCTGGCCACCGGCCATCACCGCGAAGATCACCGCCACCGGGTGCAGGCCGATCTTGTCGCCGACGATGCGCGGGGTCAGCACGTAGCTCTCCAGCAGCTGGCCAACGGTAAACACCACGCCCACCAGGATCAGCAGTTTCAGGTCGAACCCCTGCGCCTGCACCAGCGCAGCCACGATCGCCATCAGGATGCCGGTGGTCGCGCCCAGGTAGGGAATGAAGCTGATCAGGCCGGCGATCAGGCCGATCAGCAGGCCCAGCTTGAGCCCGACCAGCGACAGGCCACCGGCATAGATCACGCCCAGCGCCAGCATCACCAGGAACTGCCCGCGGATGAAGGCGCCGAGCACCTCGTTGGATTCACGTGCCAGCGTGGTGATCGTGCCGATCTGGTTGCGCGGGATCACCGATGCCACGCGTTCGACCAGCTTGTCCCAGTCACGCAGGAAGTAGAACGCCAGGATCGGCAGCAGCAACAGGTTGACCACCCAGGTCACCACCGTGAAGCCCGAGCGCGATACGTAGCCCATGAAGGTCGTGGCGAACCCGCCGGCCTGCTGCCAATGGCTGCGCACCCATTCGATCACACGGTCGGGATCCATCCACTGCATCACTTCCAGCCCGGTCTTCTGCTCGAACCAGGGAATGCCCTTCTCCATCAGCCAGGCCTGCGCCTGCGGAGCCGCGGCGATCAGGGTGCTGATCTGGCGCTCGATCATCGGCACCAGCACCAGCAGCAGCGCGACGATCACCAGCACCATTGCCACGAACACCAGCACCACGCCGGTCATGCGCGAGCGGCCGGTGTCCTCGATGCGGTCCACCAGCGGATCGCCCAGCCAAGCCAGGGCCAGCGCCAGCACGAACGGCGTCAGGATCGGTGCCAGCAGCCACACGACCCAGCCGATCAGGCCGGCCAGCAGGATGAACTTCAGCCGCCGCAGGAACTGCGCGATTTCCGCTTCCGGGGACAGGATCATCGCAGGCGGTACTCATTGCTGACCGGCGCCGGTGCCGGTGCACCGGTCGTATCGTCGATCGGCGTCGGCAGGGCCGGCAGTGTCGCCGACGGCACCAGCACGCCGTTGTCGCCGAGCATGCGGTTGAAGCCGGCCAGGCCGGTGGTCAGTTCCAGATTCAGCTCCAGATGGTCGGCGGTCGCGCGCAGCGGAGTGACGTTGCGCACCACCGCGACTTCACGCAGGCCAGCGGCCAGGCGCAGGTATTCGTCCGCGCTGTTGATGCCGGTCACCACCACGCGGTAGGTGCCCGCCTGGCCGGTGGCCGCACCGGCCTTGGCATAACGCTTGACCAGCGCGTCGGCAGCGCCATCGGCACCGGCGGCCATCGCGCGCATCGCGTTGGCGTCCTTGCTGGACCACTTGTTCAGTTCACGGCCGTTGTCGACGAACACCCAGTCCGCCTGCCAGCCGCCATTGGCGCGATAGAGCTTGCCGATCAGCTGCATCGGCGGCGAATAGCGCGACGAGGCCCGGGCGACAGCGGCGCTGTCCTGGCGCCAGATGGCACCCGCCAGGGCCTGCTCGGCGGCGCCACCACTGGGCAGGCCGAGCTTGTAACCACGCTCGATGGCCCGGCTCAGCAACGGCCGCGCGGCATTGGCCTGCTGCACGCTGACCAGACGCGGACCGCTGCCGTCATCGACGGCCAGCCACAGCACCGGCTTCGGTCGCGGCTGCGGCCACAGCGGCAGGCCCAGGGCCGACACCAGCCCGTCCACGTCATCCTCGCGGAAGCGCGCGACCAGCAGGGTACGGAAGCTCGGCGCACCGCTGGCGCCCACGCTCTGGTCCTGCTTGTAGTCGTAGCTGGCCACATAATCCTTGGCATTGCGCAACGCCTGCGCCACGCCGGGGCGCGACATGACGCTGCGATCACCGGACAATTTACCCAGTACCACGCTCAACGCGCGGGCAAGTGCACCGTTGCGGTCAGCCTCGGCTTGGCTGTTGACGGGCACTTCGGCCTCGTACGCACCACTGGCAGTGGCAACATCCCCCTCGGTTCGCATGCCGCTCTGGGCCATCGTGGCCACCGGCAGGCACAGCGCAAGGAGCAGGGTCAAAAACAGGCTGCGGCGCATCAGGACATCCATTGGCTCGACGTATCCGGGGGGAATTGTTGCCCGAATACGGCCTTTGCGCCAATGCGGCCTGTTAAAATCGGCGATTCAACCCCTGCCAGCGCCGACGCCCGTGACCAACAGCCCGTCTTCCGCCCCTTCTCCCCTCACCTACCGTGACGCGGGTGTCGACATCGACGCCGGCAACGAACTGGTCGAGCGGATCAAGCCCCTGGTCAAGCGCAGCTTCCGTCCGGAGGTGATGGGCGGCCTGGGTGGCTTCGGTGCCCTGTTCGACCTGTCCAACAAGTACCGCGAACCGGTGCTGGTGTCGGGCACCGACGGCGTCGGCACCAAGCTGAAGCTGGCCCACCAGCTGAACCGCCACGATACGATCGGCATCGACCTGGTCGCCATGTGCGTGAACGACGTGCTGGTGCAGGGCGCCGAGCCGTTGTTCTTCCTGGACTACTTCGCCACCGGCAAGCTGGACATCGACACCGCCGCCGCGGTCGTGGGCGGCATCGCCAATGGCTGCACCGAGGCCGGCTGCGCCCTGATCGGTGGCGAAACCGCCGAGATGCCCGACATGTACGCGCCGGGCGAATACGACCTGGCCGGCTTCACCGTCGCGGCCGTCGAAAAGAGCGAACTGAAGGACGGCGCCCATGTCGCCGCCGGCGACGTGCTGATCGGCATCGCCTCGTCCGGCCCGCACTCCAACGGCTATTCGCTGGTCCGTCGCATCTATGACCGCGCCGGCCGCCCGGCCGAGCTGGAACTGGAAGGCGGGGTCAAGCTGGTCGATGCGCTGATGGCCCCCACCCGCCTGTACGTCAAGCCGATCCTGTCGTTGCTGAAGTCGCACGGCGATGCCATCCACGGCATGGCCCACATCACCGGTGGCGGCCTGACCGAGAACATCATCCGCGTGGTGCCCGAAGGCCTCGGCCTGGACATCCAGGCCTCGTCGTGGACCCTGCCGCCGGTGTTCCAGTGGCTGCAGAAGGAAGGCGCGGTGGCCGACAGCGAGATGTGGCGCACCTTCAACTGCGGCATCGGCTTCGTGCTGATCGTCGCTGCGGACCAGCTCGAGGCCGTATCCGCTGCGGTCAAGGCGGAAGGCCTGGAGCACTGGACGATCGGCCAGGTGGTCACCGCCCAGGGCGGCGAACGCGTCCACATCGCCTGATCCACTGGACAAAGGAACCCGCATGGACGCACCTCCTCCCTTGTCGACGCCGCCGGCTCCGCCGGTGCTGCCGCCGAACCCGGTCGTGCCGGTGTTCGGCCCGCAGGACGCCACCCAGCTGCGCCAGCTGGCGATCGGCCACTATGTGGTCGCTGGCCTGATGGCGGTGTTCTCGCTGGTCTTCGTCCTGCACATCGTGCTGGGCATCGCCATGCTGTCCGGCTCGCTGCCGATGAAGTCCGGCGGTGAACCGTCATCGCCGGAAGAGCAGCAGTTCGTCGGCTGGCTGTTCACCGTGATGGGCGTCTGCATCGTGCTCGGCGGGCTGACCCTGGCAGGCTTCGTGGCCTATGCCGGCCGCTGCCTGTCGCAGCAGCGCCGCTACCTGCTGTGCATGATCGTGGCGGGGCTGGCGTGCCTGTTCACCCCCATCGGCACCATCCTCGGCGTGTTCACCCTGGTCGTGCTGCTGCGCCCGCAGGTGAAGGCCGCCTTCGCTGGCCAGGCGGGTCTGGCATGAACGATGGAATGAACCCACCGCCGCTGCCACGGCAGACCTTGGCGGACCTGCAGACCGCAAGCCACCTGCACAACCTGAAGATCCTGTTCTACGCGCTGGCCGGCTTCCATTGGCTGGCAGCGCTGGTGTTCCTCGGCTTTGTCGGCATCGTCGCCTTCGAACGCGGAATGGATGACGGCGCCGTGCTGGCGACGGTGTACGGCGCGGTGTCGCTGTTGGCCATCGGGCTGGGCCTCCTGCAACTGCGCACCGCGCGGCTGCTCGGCCAGCGCAGCCACCTGGCCTGGTGTCGCGGCGCGGCCTGGGCAGCGGTGATGGCCGGCCCACTGGGCATGGCCCTGACCGCCTACGCGGTGTATTTCCTGCGCAAGCCGGAGATCGCTGCATTGTTCGACCGCGGCGACCACGTCAGCGTCTGAGCTGGCAAGCGCATGTTCCGTCTCTTCTGCTGATCGCCCCGACATGTCCACGCCCGCTGCCCCCACGCTCGCCCGCAACCGCGCCACCCACTCACTGTCGGCACCGAAGAAGGCCGCACTGGCCGCAGTGCTGGGCATATTCGCCGCAACCTGGATCCATCCGCTGTGGCCGCTCGAGCAGACCCTGCACAGTTCGCTGACGGTGATCGGCCTGCTGGCCCTGTGGTGGGTGGACCGGCGCTGGCAGCTGGGCAACGGTGCGTTCATCGCCATCTGCGGCTTCATCGCCATCCACTGCGTGGCCGCGCGCTGGCTGTATTCCAACGTGCCGTATGACGCGTGGTTGCAGGCGCTGCTGGGATGGTCGCCGGATGCGGCCTTTGGCTGGCAGCGCAACCACTTCGATCGCCTGATCCACTTCCTCTATGGCGTCTGCTTCACCCCGGCGTTGCTGCAGCTGGCGCGACATTCCTGGCCTGCGCTGCGCATCGGCCAGGCATTCACCCTGTCACTGATGGCGGTGATGTGCTCCAGCCTGGTGTATGAGTGGCTGGAATGGGGCATCGCCCTTGCCCTGTCGCCGGAAGCGGCCGAAGCCTACAACGGCCAGCAGGGCGACATGTGGGACGCGCATGCGGACATGCTGCTGGCGACCCTGGGCAGCCTGCTGCTGTGGCCGCTGGTACGCCGGAGCGTGGTGCGATGAGCATCTGCCGAATCGCCGTGCTGGCATCCGGGCGCGGCAGCAACCTGCAGGCCATTGTCGACGCCATCGCGGCAGGGCGACTGCAGGCCGAGATTGTCGGCGTGTTCTCCGATCGTCCCGATGCGACCGCCCTGGAGCGGGTGGCAACGGATCGGCGCTGGGGGCATGCGCCGAAGGAATTCAGCAACCGCGCCGCCTACGAGCAGGCACTGGGTGATGCGCTGGCAGCATCCACGCCGGACTGGATCGTCTGCGCGGGCTACATGCGCATCCTCGGCGCCGATTTCGTGCAGCGGTTCAATGGCCGCCTGGTCAACATCCACCCCTCGCTGCTGCCGCTGCACAAGGGCCTGCACACCCATGCACGGGCGCTTGAGGCCGGCGATAGCGAGCACGGCGCCAGCGTGCACCTGGTGGTGCCGGAACTGGATGCCGGCGCGGTGCTGGCGCAGGCCCGGGTTCCGGTGCTTGCCGGCGACGATGCGCAGACCCTGGCCGAACGCGTGCTTGCGGTAGAGCATCCCCTGCTGATCGCCACCCTGAAGCTGCTCTGTGAGGGGCGTCTGGCTGAACGGGAAGGCCAGCCGACGTTCGACGGTCACCCCCTGTTTAGCCCCTTGGCTCTAGATTCCGCCGGAAACCTGAACCGGTAACGCCCGTGCACACGCCCCGCTGACTGCGGGGCTGGCATCCTGCTCCCCTCCTGCGGTTCCTGTCGGCCATGAAGACCACGTCCCTGCTGCGTACAACTCTGCTGCTGCCGCTTGCCGTCCTCGCCTGTGCGGGCTGGGGGCAGGCAACAGCGCCTGCTGCGCCGGCACCTGCCGAGGTGGCACCGCCGGTGCTGCCCGCCCTGGCTTGGGAGCCGCCGCCGCTGCAGCCGTTCAGCGCGACCTATCAGGCGTTCTACAGGGGCAAGGAAGCAGGCGATGCGACCATGCAGGTGACCCACACCGGCGGCAGCCAGTGGCGGGTGGACATGCAGGTGGTCGGCCGCCGCGGCTTTGCCAGCGTGCTCGGCCTGAACATCGAGCAGAGCACGGTGTTCGAAGAGCGCAGCGGTGTGTACGCGCCGCTCAGCCAGAGCACGGTGCGCAAGGGCCTGTTCCTTGGCAAGAAGGCGGTCGGCACCTACAACTGGCAGGCCGGCACCGCGCAGTGGAGCGGCGACGTGGAAAAGAAGCGCGCCCAGCCGATTCCACTGCAGGCCGGCGACCAGAGCGCGTTGCTGATCAACCTGGCGATCATGCGCGACGCGCGTCCCGGCGCGGCTATGCACTATCGCTACGTCGACATGGGCAAGGTGCGCCAGCACGATTACCAGGCCGCGCCGCAGACCGAGAACGTCGAGGTCGGCGACCTGTCCTACAACGCGCTGCGGGTGTATCGCACCAACGGCGGCAACAATGAAACCATTCTCTGGATCGCCAACGGTGTCCCCACCCCGGTGCGCATCCTGCAACGTGAAGACGGCGAAGATCGCGTCGATCTGCGCCTGATCGAATACCAAGGAGTCTGAGCATGAACACCCTGACCCGCCCCCTGACCTGGATCGCCGCTGCCGCACTGTCGGTGGCCAGCCTGCCGGCCATGGCCCTGCAGCCGTTCAAGGCCGACTACCTCGCCAGCTACATGGGCATGCAGGCCAACGGCAGCATGACCCTGGCCAGCGAAGGCACCAACAAGTGGCGTTACAGCCTGCAGGTCAAGAACCAGCTGGCGGACCTGAGCCAGACCACCGTGTTCGAGGAAGTGCGTGGGCAGCTGCGTCCGCTCAGCAGTCAGGACCGCTCTGCGCTGCTGGTGAAAAAGCGCAATGTGCAGGCCAACTACAACTGGACCAGCAACCAGGCCACCTGGACCGGCGACATCAAGCCTGACCGCGCCGGACCGATCGCCCTGAAGGCCGGCGACATGGACGCGCTGCTGATCAACCTGGCCATCGCCCGCGACCTGGCTGCCGGCAAGCCGCTGACCTATCGCATGGTCGACGAGGGCCGCATCAAGAACATGACCTACCGCGTGGTGGGCAAGGAATCGGTCACCGTTGGCGGCAAGAGCTACGAGGCGACCAAGGTCTCGCGCGTCGACGGCAACAAGGAGCTGATTGCCTGGATCGTGCCGGAGTTCCCGGTGCCGGCGCGCATGCTGCAGCGTGAGAGCGGCCGCGATGCGCTGGACCTGACCATCAAAGCGATGAACTGACCGACGATGCGCGCCATCCACGCATGGCGTGGATCTACTGGGACGCAAAGTAGATCCACGCCATGCGTGGATGGATGTCCCAGAAAAAACGCCCGCTTTCGCGGGCGTTTTTTTCACTTTTTCGTTTCTTCCGCCGGCTTGAACTCGGTGCGGCAGTCCACCCGGATCTGCTCGCCCGTGGATCGACGCACGAAGGTACGGCAATGGCGGTTGCCGTCCTGGCTGTCGTTGACCGCCACCGCGTAGAACGACTGGATGATCTCGTCGCGGGTCACCGTGCCGTCGCCATTCCAGTCCATGTCCTTCTGCTCGATGCCCTTGGTGATGGCGATGTTGGCGTACCAGGCATAGCCCAGCCACGCCAGCACGATCAGCACCAGCACCAGAAGCGCCTTGCGGCGACGGCTGAACCTGCCGCGCAGGATCATGCGGCCACGCGCCGGATGGTGGCGCCGAGCGAAGACAGCTTTTCTTCGATGTTTTCGTAGCCGCGATCAAGGTGGTAGATGCGATCGATGGTGGTATCGCCATCGGCCATCAAGCCGGCCAGGATCAGCGACGCGGACGCGCGCAGGTCGGTTGCCATCACCGGTGCACCGCTCAGGCGCTCGTGACCACGCACGATGGCCGTGTGGCCTTCCACCTGCACATCCGCGCCAAGGCGCAGCAGCTCGTTGACGTGCATGAAACGGTTCTCGAAGATCGTTTCATTAATCACGCCCACGCCGTCGGCCACGCAGTTGAGCGCCATGAACTGCGCCTGCATGTCGGTCGGGAACGCCGGATACGGCGCGGTGGTCAGGTTGACTGCCTTCGGCCGCTTGCCGTGCATGTCCAGGGTGATGCTGTCTTCGGTGGTCTCGATGGTCGCGCCGGCTTCCACCAGCTTGGCCAGCACCGCGTCCATGGTGTTCGGGCGCGCGCGGTTGACGGTGACCTTGCCACCGGTCATCGCTGCGGCCACCAGGAAGGTGCCGGTTTCGATGCGGTCGGGCAGCACTTCATGGCGGCCACCGGACAGGCGTTCGACGCCTTCGATGACCAGGCGGGCGGTGCCCAGGCCTTCGATCTTCGCGCCGAGAGCGATCAGGCAGTGCGCCAGGTCGGTGACTTCCGGTTCCATCGCCGCGTTGTCGAGGATGGTGGTGCCTTCGGCCAGCACTGCGGCCATCAGCACGTTCTCGGTACCGGTCACGCTGACCATGTCGAAGGTGAAGTGGCCACCCTTCAGGCGCTTGGCGGTGGCCTTGATGAAGCCGTTCTCGACCACGATGTCGGCACCGAGTGCCTGCAGGCCCTTGATGTGCTGGTCGACCGGGCGCGAACCGATCGCGCAGCCGCCGGGCAGCGATACTTCGGCGGCGCCGAAGCGGGCCAGCAGCGGGCCCAGCACCAGGATCGAGGCACGCATGGTCCTGACCAGCTCATACGGAGCCACATGCTGGTTGACCGAACGCGGGTCGACCACGATCGCGCTGCCGCGCGACAGCGTGCCCTGGTCGATGGTCACTTTCGCGCCCAGTTCGCCCAGCAGCTTCACCGTGGTGACCACATCGTGCAGATGCGGCACGTTGGTGATCTCCACCGGCGCGTCGGCCAGCAGGGTTGCGCACAGGATGGGGAGGACGGCGTTCTTGGCGCCGGAGATGCTTACTTCACCGTGCAGCGCAGCGCCGCCGGTCACAACGATCTTGGCCATGTATTGGGGATCTTCTGCGGTTCAGCCGGCTTCGGCCGGGGTCACGGTTTTCAGTGCGAGCGCGTGGATCGCGCCGCCCATCAGGTCACCCAGAGTGGCATACACCATCCGGTGGCGGGCCAGCGGCAGCTTGCCGGCAAAGGCCTCGCTGACCACGGTCGCTTCGAAATGCACGCCATCGTCACCCTGTACGTCGGCGCGGGCGCCGGGCAGGCCGGTTTCGATCAGATTGCGGATGGTGTCGGCGTCCAACGGGCTTTCCTAATAAAATGTGCGTCCATTCTACTTCCGCTGCGTGGCGTCCGCATGGCCGAATCCCTGTTGCCCCCCCGTTCCGCCGACCCTGCCGCCCTGGTCGCCAGTGGCCGGCGCGTGTTCGAGATCGAACGGCAGGCGCTGGACGCCGTGGCCGACCGCCTCGGCGATGCCTTCCAGCAGGCCTGCCGGGCGATCCTGGGCAGCCGCGGCCGGGTGGTCGCCACCGGCATGGGCAAGTCCGGCCATGTCGCGCGCAAGATCGCCGCCACCCTGGCTTCCACCGGCACCCCGGCGTTCTACGTGCATCCGGGCGAGGCCGGCCACGGCGACCTCGGCATGATCACCGAGGATGACGTCGTGCTGGCCCTGTCCTATTCGGGTGAATCGGATGAGCTGCTGATGCTGCTGCCGGTGCTCAAGCGCCAGGGCAATGTGCTGATCGCCATGACCGGCCGCCCGCAGTCGAGCCTGGCCAGCGCCGCCGATTTCCACCTGGATGTGAGCGTGCCGGCCGAAGCCTGCCCGCTGGCGCTGGCGCCCACCTCCAGCACCACCGCCTCGCTGGCGATGGGCGACGCCCTGGCGGTGGCCCTGCTGGACGCACGCGGCTTCACCGCGGACGATTTCGCCCGCTCGCACCCGGCCGGTAGCCTCGGCCGCCGCCTGCTGCTGCACATCACCGACGTCATGCACACCGGCGAGGACCTGCCCAAGGTCGATGTCGGCGCCAGCCTCAGCGAAGCGCTGATGGAGATGAGCCGCAAGCGCCTGGGCATGACCGCCGTGGTCGACCACCAGGGCGTGCTGATCGGCCTGTTCACCGACGGCGACCTGCGCCGCGCCCTGGACACCGACCTGGACGTGCGCACCGCCAGGATCGCCGATGTGATGACCCGGCAACCGCGCACCATCAGCGCCGACAAGCTGGCGGTGGAGGCTGCGCGGCTGATGGAAACCCACAAGATCACCGGCCTGATCGTGGTCGACAGCCAGGGCCGCGCGGTCGGCGCCCTGAACATTCATGACCTGTTGCGGGCCCGGGTGGTTTAACCGACAGTCCGTAGACCCCATTCAGTCTGTACCAACGAGCCCGCAACCACCGAGTCCGATGCCCTGATGCCCTGGTCCCCCCTGCCCGCCTTCCCCGCCCACCTGCATGCCGTTGCGGCCGGTATCCGCTTGGCCTGCTTCGACGTGGACGGCACCCTCACCGATGGTCGGCTGTACTACGACAAGGATGGCAACGAGAGCAAGGCGTACTTCGTGCAGGATGGCCTGGGCCTGAAACTGCTGCAGCAGCACGGTATCCACCCCGTGCTGATCACCGCGCGCAACAGCCAGTCCGCGCTCAAGCGCGGCGCCGACCTGGGCATCGACACCCAGATTGCCGTCGGCGACAAGCTGGCCAGCGTGCAGGCGCTGTGCGCCCAGCACGGCATCGGCCTGGAGCAGGTGGCCTTCATGGGTGACGACCTGCCCGACCTGGCGCCGCTGGGAGCGGTCGGCTTGGCGGTGGCTCCGGCCAATGCCCATCCGTGGATCGCCGAGCGCGTGCACTGGATCACCCGTGCTGACGGTGGCCGTGGTGCCGCGCGCGAGCTGTGCGACGTGCTGCTGGCCGCGCAGGGCCGCGTGGACGCCGTGCTGGCGAGGTTCGGCGCATGAATGCCCCCACCCTGAACTGGCGGATGATCCTCGGCGTCGGCCTGCTGCTGGCTGCCCTGCTGAGCAGTTGGGCAGCGCTGCGCAACCGTGAAAAGGCACCTGCCGTCGAAGGCCAGGACGCCGGTGTGGACTACATCCTGCACGACTTCCAGATCGTCGCCCTGGACGAACATGGCAAGGAATCGACCACTCTGCGCGCGCCCCTGCTGGAACGCCAGCGTGGCGACCAGACGCTCAACATCACCACCCCGCTGTTCGAAATGCCCGACAAGGACGGCAAGCACTGGACGCTGCGCGCCCAGACCGGCTGGCTCAGTGCCAAGGGCGACGAGATGAAGCTGCGTGGCAACGTCGCCGGCGACAGCCCGGCCGGCCCGGGCGTGGTCCCGACCACCTTCCGCACCGACCACCTGGACGTGTTCCCGAAGGACAATCGCGCCCGCACCGATGCCCTGGTGACCATGACCCGGCCCGGCATGGAGCAGTCCGGTGTCGGGTTCGAGGTGGATTCGAAGAACAACACGTATCATTTCCTCAGCCAGTCCAAGGGCCGTTACACGCCCAAGCGCTGATTCCGCCGCCCGCCCGCGACGTCTTCCCGACAGGCGCGAAGCCGGCAGCCCCCACCCGCCGCCCCCGGTCCCGCCGGAGGGCCACCACCGGTAGAACGGACCCCGATGAAGATTCCCTTTGCAGCCGTGCTCGCACTCAGTCTTCTTGTCCCCGCTGTCGCCTTTGCCAAGTCGACGGACCGCAACGAAGCGATGAACATTGATTCCGGTGCGCAGTCCGGCACCCTCACCGGTGATGGCAAGACCGTGCTGTCCGGTGGCGTGATCATCACCCAGGGCACCCTGGACCTGCGCTCGTCCGAAGCGGAGATCTACCTCAAGGGCGGCGAAGCCGTGCGTGCGGTGTTCACCGGCAAGCAGGCCAAGATGAAGCAGCAGCTCGACGATGGCACCTGGATGGATGCGGTGGCCGACCGGATCGACTACGACATCACCACCGAGATCATCACCCTGACCGGCAACTACAAGGTCACCAGCGCGCGCGGCACCAATGCTGGCCAGCGCATGGTCTACAACACCCGCAGCGGTGAGATGAACTCCGGCGGCGATGGCAGCCGCGTGCGCACCGTGATTCCGCCGAAGAACAAGACGCCTGCTGCCGCCCCGGCCCCGGCGGGAGGCAAGAAGTAATGCTCGTCGCTACTGGCCTGCGCAAACGCTACAAGCAGCGCGAAGTCGTCAAGGACTTCGGGCTGACTCTGGATGCCGGTGAAGTGGTCGGCCTGCTGGGTCCCAACGGTGCCGGCAAGACCACCTGCTTCTACATGATCGTCGGCCTGGTCGGTGCCGATGCCGGCAGCATCGTGCTGGACGGCAAGGACATCACCGGCGACCCGATGTACACCCGCGCCAAGCAGGGTGTGGGTTACCTGCCGCAGGAACCGTCGGTGTTCCGCAAGCTGACCGTGGCCGACAACCTGCGTCTGGTGCTGGAACTGCGCGAGGACCTGGATTCGACCGGCCGCGAGCGCGAACTGAACAGCCTGCTCGACGAACTGCAGCTGGGACACGTGTCCGAACAGCTCGGCGCCAGCCTGTCCGGTGGTGAGCGTCGTCGTTGCGAGATCGCGCGTGCACTGGCCGCCAAGCCGCGCCTGATCCTGCTCGACGAACCCTTCGCTGGTGTGGACCCGATCTCGGTCGGCGAAATCCAGCGCATCGTCACCCATCTCAAGCAACGCGGCATTGGTGTGCTGATCACCGACCACAACGTGCGCGAGACCTTGGGAATCTGCGACCGCGCGTATATCCTCGCAGAGGGCACCGTATTGGCCCAGGGCTCGCCGGAGGCGATCCTGGACAACGCCGACGTGCGCCGCGTCTACCTTGGGGATTCCTTCAAGCTGTAACCGCGGCCGCCGGGCCCTCTCCCTTCCGTTCGGCACAGGCATGAAGACTCGGCTGCAGACATCGTTGGGACAGCAGCTGGTGCTTACGCCCCAGCTGCAGCAGGCGATCAAGCTGCTGCAGATGTCCACGACCGAGCTGGAGCTGGAAATCGCCCAGGCGGTGGAGAGCAATCCACTGCTGGACTGGTCCGACAGCAGCGACGAAGGCGCCGGTGTCGACAAAGACGCCAGCAGCGACGACGCGGGCGGCGACAATGACGCCCCGCCCGACAACGCTGAAAGCAGCGGCGACGACTGGGCGCCCGCCGAACTGGACTGGAGCAGTGGCGGCAGCGGCGGTAGTTTCGATGACGACGACGACAACGGCAGTGCCGCCGAACGCGTTGCCGAAACCGAAACCCTGGCCGACCACCTGCTGTGGCAGCTGCACCTGACCCACCTGTCCAAGCGCGACCGCAGCATCGGTGCCGCGCTGATCGATTCATTGGAAGACGACGGCTATCTGCGCGAGCCGCTCTCGGCCATCGCCGAAGCGCTGTTGCCGGCGATCCACGCCGGTGAAGACGAAATCCTGACCGTGCTGCACCAGATCCAGCGCTTCGACCCCGTTGGCGTGGCCGCACGCAGCCTTGGCGAATGCCTGCAACTGCAGCTGGACGTGCTTCCTGTCGACACCCCCTGCCTGGCCCTGGCGCGGCAGGTCGCCGCCGGCCCACTGGAACAGCTGCCACGCAGCGGCGTGACGGGCCTGGCCCAGCAGCTGAAGCAGCCGTTGGCCGAGGTCGAGACGGCCGTGGCCCTGCTGCGCTCGCTGGACCCTCGCCCCGGCACCCAGATCGCCCCGCTCGCCCAGGATACCTACGTGGTACCCGACGTGGTCGTATGGCGGCAGAACGGCATCTGGCGCGCCGCGCTGGCCGCCCATGCCGGCCCCAAGCTGGTGATCCACCGCGGTTACGAGCAGATGATCCGTCACTGCGGTGACGCCGATGCCGGTTATCTGCGCGGCCAGCTGCAGGAAGCGCGCTGGCTGCTGAAGGGCCTGCAGGCGCGTGGCGAGACGATGCTGCGGGTGGTGCGCAGCCTGATCCAGCAGCAGGCGGGCTTCCTTGAATTCGGCGAACAGGCACTGCGCCCGCTGACCCTGCGCGAGATCGCCGGCGAACTGGGCCTGCACGAATCCACCGTATCGCGCGCGATCGCCCGCAAACATGTGCGTACGCCACGCGGCACCCTGCCGCTGCGCGCCTTCTTCGCCTCGGGCATCGACACCGACGGCGGTGGCGAAGCGTCCAGCACCGCCATCCAGGCCATGATCCGGCGCCTGATCGATGACGAGAACCCACGCAAGCCGCTTTCTGACGCCAAGCTGGCTGACCTGCTCAAAACATCGGGAATCCCAGTAGCGCGGCGCACCGTGGCGAAGTATCGTGAGGCCATGAACATCTCCGCCTCGCACGAAAGAGTCAGAATCGTTTGACGCGCCGCCGCGCCCGGCGGAGAGGTTCATTGGCACTTCCGATCAAAGGAGAAACCCGATGCGCATCGAAACGTTTGGCAAAGATGTCGAAGTCACCCCGGCCCTGCAGTCCTATGTAGAGGAGAAGCTGGCCCGGGTCGGCAAACACTTCGACCAGCACTGCGAAGCGCGGGTGACGCTCAAGCTGCAGAAGACTGAGCACCACGTCGATGCCAGCCTCAATATTCCGGGTCAGACCCTGCACGCTGAAGCCAATGCGCAGACCATGTATGCGGCGATCGACCTGCTGGCGGACAAGCTTGACCGCCTGGTGATCAAGCACAAGGAGAAAAAACAGCAGCACGCACCGCTGCCGGTGGGCGACAATGGTGGCTGATCGCCACCGCTCCCCGCAGACATGCCCCTGACTGACCTCCTGGCGGCCGTGCAGACCCAGCTCTGCACGGCCACCGACCGCGACAGCGTCCTGCAGGCCGCGGCCGGATTGCTGGCCTGCCGCCAGGCCAACGCCGAACAGATCTATCTCAACCTGTGCCAGCGCGAAGCGTTGGGCAGTACCGCGATCGGCTACGGCATCGCCATCCCGCATGGTCGTGCGCCGACCCTGGATCGCCCCCGTGGCGCGCTGCTGCGCCTGCAGGCCCCGGTCGATTTCGGTGGCGACGAGCCGGTGGACCTGGTGTTCGCCATGGCCGTTCCCGCCCACTACACCCATCAACACCTGATGCTGCTGTCCGAGCTGGCCGAGCTGTTTTCCGCGCCCTGCATCCGCCAGGCGCTGCGCGAGGCCGGCGATGCACGGGAGCTGCGCCAGGCCCTGGACCTGACCCCACCGGCGAGCGCCGCATGAATACCAGCATCACTGCCCGCGAACTGTTCGAACAGCAGCGTGAGCGGCTCGGCCTGCGTTGGGCAGCGGGCAAATCCGGTGAGAAGCGCGAGCTGGAGGCCGGCAATACGGTCTCGCGACGCCCTTCGCTGGCCGGCTATCTCAATGCAATCTATCCCAACAAGGTGCAGATCCTCGGTACCGAGGAACTGTCCTGGCTGGACGCGCTGGAACCACGCCAGCGCTGGGAAACCATCGAAAAGATCATGCAGTCGCATCCGCTGGCGCTGGTGCTTACCCGCAACCAGCCGTGCCCGGAAGACCTGCGCGCGGCCGCCGATGAATCCGGCACGCCGCTGTGGTTGTCACCCAAGCGCGGCCACGAACTGCTCAACCATCTGTCCTACCACCTGGCCCGGACGCTGGCGCCGCGGGTGATCCTGCATGGCGTGTTCATGGAGATCTACTCCATCGGCGTGCTGATCACCGGTGAAGCGGGATCAGGCAAGAGCGAGCTGGCCCTGGAACTGCTCAGCCGCGGTCACCGCCTGGTGGCCGACGATGCCCCCGAGTTCACCCAGATCGCCCCCGACGTGCTCGATGGCACCTGCCCGGAACTGCTGCAGGACCTGCTGGAAGTGCGCGGCCTGGGCGTGCTGAACGTGCGCGAGATGTTCGGCGACACCGCTGTAAAGAAGAACAAGTACCTTCGGCTGATCGTCCACCTGACCAAGCCGATGACCGAGCCCACCCCCCATGGTTACGAGCGCCTGACCGGTGACTCGGGCACGCGCCACGTGCTGGACCTGGACGTGCCGCTGATCACCCTGCCGGTGATGCCCGGCCGCAACCTTGCCGTTCTGACCGAGGCGGCCACCCGCCTGCACATTCTGCGTACCAAGGGTATCGACCCAGCGGCAATGTTCATCGCCCGCCACAGCAACCTGCTGGAACGGCGAACGCCCTGACCCCCCTGTCCTTCGAAGAGCCCGTCCATGAGCACCGTCATTCCCACCGCCCCGACCCTGATCATCGTCAGTGGCCTGTCCGGCTCGGGTAAATCCGTCGCCCTGAAGACCTTCGAGGACCAGGACTACTACTGCTCGGACAACCTGCCGATCCAGCTGCTGCCGGATTTCGTGCGCAATGTGCTGAGCCACCACGACGGCGCGGCATCGCGCCGGTTGGCTGTAGGCATCGACGTGCGTGGGCAGAGCGACCTGACCCAGTTGTCCAGCTGGCGGCAGCTGGCCACCGATGCCGGGGTGGACGCCAAGGTGCTGTTTTTCGAGGCCAGCGATGAAACGGTGCTCAAGCGCTACGCCGACACCCGCCGCCGGCACCCGCTGAGCCAGCTGGGCCTGTCGCTGCCGGAAGCGATCGCCCGCGAGCGCGAACTGATCGCGCCGCTGCGCCGCGAAGCCGATGCGGTGATCGATACCAGTGCGTTGAACGTGCATCAGCTGCGCCGCCGCATCATCACCGAATTCGCGATGGGCCATGCCACCCGCCTGTCGCTGCTGTTCGAATCGTTCGCCTATAAGCGTGGCGTGCCGGCCGAGGCCGATTTCGTGTTCGACGCGCGCGTGCTGCCCAACCCGCATTGGGATCCGGAACTGCGTGCGTTGAGCGGCCGCGAACCCGGCGTGCGCGACTACCTGGAAGCACAGCCGGATGTGCAGCGCTACCTGTCGCAGTTGATGGATTTCCTGGATACCTGGCTGCCCAAGCTGGGTGACGGCACCCGCAGCTATGTGACGGTGGCCTTCGGCTGCACCGGTGGCAAGCACCGCTCGGTGTTCCTGGCCGAACGCCTGGCTCGCCATGCGCGTGAGATGGGCTGGGAAGACGTGGCGACGTACCACCGCGAGCAGGATTGAGGGGGGTCGGCCGGGCTGCGCCCAGCACCCGCAGAAACCACGGCAACGTCAACGGCAAGAGCCGGATTACGTGGGATGGCGGGGTGGGTCCGGTTGCGGGGGACGCCGTAAACCCATCCATGGGGGCTTGGCCGCGGCATCCATGCCGCGGACACCCCCGCAACCGGACCCGCCCCGCCTTCGACAGATAGCGGCGCATCGTCGTTTGGCTGTTGGTGGGTGTCGACCTTGGTAGACACGGTAGATCCACGCCATGCGTGGATGAATCTCTGTCAGGCATCGAAAAAACGGATGGGGTCGGGTCCCTTTTTCAACGGAAAAGGGCTCTGACCCGAACAACGCTGAATACGGGACACAGTGCCCCTCTCCTGCTGCTATCGCCAATTCACCTTGACCTGTTAACGTGCAGTAATGACCTGTGGCATTCTCCTCGTAACACATCCTGGGGTCGGGATCGCCCTGCTCGACGTGGCGACCCGGCTTCTGCGGCAGTTGCCGCTGAAGACCGAAGCTTTCGAAGTACCGTTCGACGCAGACCTGGATGCTCTGCTCCCGCTCGCCTCGGCCGCTCTGCGGCGGGTCGATGGGGGTGAGGGCGTGCTGATCCTGACCGACCTGTACGGTGCCAGCCCCGCCAACCTTGCCGGGCAGCTGGCCCGGTTGGGGACCCCGGTTCGCCGGGTGTCGGCGCTGAGTCTGCCGATGTTGCTGCGGGTGATGAATTATCCGGAACAGGGACTGGATCAACTGCCTGCCACTGCGGCGGCGGGCACCCGTAATGGAGCGATAGTCGACGATGCTTGAACGAGAACTCATTGTGAGCAACCGCCTGGGCCTGCATGCCCGGGCCACCGCCAAGCTGGTGCAGACCCTGGCGCCGTTCCGCTGCAACGTGACCATGGCCGCCAAGGGCCGTGAAATCAACGCCAAGAGCATCATGGGCGTGATGCTGCTGGCGGCTGGGCAAGGCACGCCGGTCACCATCCGCATCAACGGCGAAGACGAAGTCGCCGCGATGGACGCGGTGGTTGAGCTGTTCGAGCGTCGCTTCGACGAGGACAACTGAGCGTGCCGCGCGCGCGCGCCGGCCAAGCCCCCACCGGCCAACGGCCGGTACAGCTGCTGGCCGGACACGGCGCCGCCCGAGGTACTGCGATGGGCCGCGCCCGCGTGCGCCTGCCGCATGCACTGGAAGTAGCCGAACAGCGCGTCGCCCCCTCCCAGGTTGAATCCGAGCTGGCACGCCTGCATCGCGCCGTGGACGCGGCGCGCACGGAGATGCACGAGCTGCGCCAGCGCCTGCATGGCGCGCTGAACCAGGAAGTGGGCGAGTTCCTCGACCTGCATGCACTGCTGCTGGACGATCCCGAACTGCTGTTCGGCCTGGACGAACTGATCCGCAGTGGACCCTACAGTGCCGGCTACGCGCTGCGCCTGCAGCGCGACCGCCTGGCCAAAGTCTTCGACGGCATGGACGATGCCTACCTGAAGAGCCGCATGGACGACCTCGACCATGTGATCGGGCGCATACATGCCTTCCTGCAGCCCGAGCGGCCCGCAGCGGTGAAGGGCCTGGCCGGCGAAATCCTGGTCTGCGACAACATCGCCCCTTCCGAGCTGGCCCAGCTGCAATCGCACGGTGTGGTCGGCATCGTCACCAGCGCTGGCAGCGCGCTTTCGCACAGTGCGATCCTTGCCCGCAGCCTGCACCTGCCGTTGATCGTCAGCGTGCCGCAGCTGCTGAACAAGGTGCTCGACGGCGACGTGCTGATCATCGATGGCGCCGACGGCAGCATCACAGTGAACCCGCAGGCCGACAACCTGCGTGATTACCGGGCGCGCCTGAAGGAGCACGCACGCGAGCAGCGCGAGCTCGGCCGCCTGCGCAGCAAGCCCAGCCGTACCCGCGACCAGGTCGACATCGCACTGCTGGCCAACGCCGAATCGCTGGAAGATGTGACCCAGGCACATGCGCTGGGCGCCCACGGCCTGGGCCTGTACCGCACCGAATTCCTGTTCCTGCAGCGCAACGAGCTGCCGGACGAAGAAGAACAGTTCCAGACCTACCGCGATGCGGCGCTGGGCATGAGTGGCCGGCCGGTGACCATCCGCACCCTCGACCTGGGTGCAGACAAGGCTGACCGCACCGGCCTGACCCTGAGCAACGAGGAAAACCCGGCGCTGGGCCTGCGCGGCGTGCGCCTGTCGCTGGCGCGGCCCAAGGTGGCCGACACCCAGATGCGCGCGATCCTGCGTGCCTCGGCCTACGGCAAGCTGCGCGTGCTGGTGCCCATGGTCAGCACCCGCGACGAACTGCTGGCGGTGCGCCGGCGCATGCTGAAACTGGGCGAGCAACTGCGCGCCGAGGGCCACATGGTGGCCGAGCACGTGCCACTGGGCGCGATGATCGAAGTACCCGCCGCCGCGCTGGCGCTGGAGAGCTTCATCGATCTGGTCGACTTCCTGTCGATCGGCACCAACGATCTGGTTCAGTACCTGCTGGCCGCCGACCGCAACAACGAAGCACTGGGCGAACTGTATTCGCCGCTGCATCCGGCCGTGCTGCGCCTGTTGCAGATGGTGATCGAGACCGGCGCACGCCATCGCATTCCGGTGGCGGTATGCGGCGAAATCGCCGGCGACGCACGGATGACCCCGCTGCTGCTGGCACTGGGCCTGACCGAGTTCAGCCTGCACCCGGGCACCCTGCTGGAAGTACGCCGTGCTGTCCGTGATGCCGATCTGGGGGCCCTGCGTGCCCGCGCACCGAAGCTGCTGGGCATGCGCGACCGCCGCGGCATCGAGCGCTGGCTGGCGCTTGTGGCGGACGCGTCCTGATTCCCGACGGTAGTGCCGGCCGCTGGCAGGCAACCTCATGGGCCTTCGGTAGGCATGTTGCTGCACTGGACAGCGGTCGGCTGGGCCCGGTACGCCGTCTGGTCAATACTCTGGCGCCGGCCGAGATCGGCAACCTGCTCGAATCGCTGCCGCCGGGCAAGCGCGAGATCGTCTGGGGCCTGGTCGATCCGGAAGATGACGGCGAGGTACTGGTCCACGTCGGCGACGACGTGCGCGAAAGCCTGCTCGCGGACATGGACCCGGACGAGATCATCGCCGCGGTCGAAGACCTCGACATCGACGATCTGGCCGACCTGGTCGAAGACCTGCCGGACACGGTCATCGACGAAGTCCTCAAGTCGATGGACCGCGAGAACCGCGAGCGCCTGGAGCAGGTGCTGTCCTACCCCGAGGACAGCGCTGGCCGCTTGATGAACCCGGACGTGGTGACGGTGCGCGCCGACGTCAACGTCGATGTGGTGCTGCGCTACCTGCGGCTGCGCGGCGAACTGCCCGACCACACCGATCACCTGTTCGTAGTCAGCCGCCGTCACCAGTACCTGGGCCGCGTGTCGCTGGCCTCGCTGGTGACCCACGAAGACACCACCCCGATCAACCGCCTGATCGACGATGAGCAGCCTGCCATCGATGTCGGCGAAAGCGACCAGGAGGTGGCGCGGCAGTTCTCCGACCATGACTGGATCTCCGCGCCGGTGGTGGATGACAACAACATCCTGATCGGCCGCATCACCATCGATGACGTGGTCGACATCATCCGTGGCCAGGCCGAGCACCAGGCGCTGGGCGCCGCCGGCCTGGACGAGGACGAGGATCTGTTCAGCCCGGTCTGGCGCGCGATGCGCCGCCGCTTGATGTGGCTGTCGGTGAATCTGTGCACGGCCTTCCTGGCCTCCAGCGTGGTCGGCCACTTCGAGGGCACCATCGACAAGCTGGTCGCCCTGGCGGTGTTGATGCCGATCGTCGCTGGCCTCGGCGGCAATGCCGGCACCCAGGTACTGGCGCTGATGGTGCGCGGCCTGGCACTGGGCCAGGTCGGCAGTTCCAACGCACGCACGCTGCTGTGGAAGGAAGTGCGGGTGGCCCTGCTCAATGGCGTGGTACTCGGCTCGGTGCTGGGCCTGATCGTGCTCGCCTGGTTCCACTCGCCCGGACTCTCGGCCGTGATCGCCATCGCGCTGACCTGCAACCTGTTGTTCGCGGCACTGGCAGGCGTGCTGGTGCCCCTGGGCCTGAAGCGCTTCGGCTTCGATCCGGCGCTGGCCAGCGGCATCTTCCTGACAGCGGTGACCGACTCGATGGGCTTCTTCACCTTCCTCGGCCTGGCCACCATGGTCCTGCTGCACTGACTCTATCAGGGGTCGGATCCCCGCCGCGCGGGGCTCTGACCCCATTCCACCTGGAACAACCCATGGCAACGACGATCGAAAACTACTTTGCACCGGGTTGGCGCGACCAGCTTCACACCTGTGCGGCCTGCGAATGGAAAGGCAGTTCGCGGGCAATGGTGATGGAGCTGGACGAGGACGCCACCGAGTACGTGTGCCCGGTGTGCGAGAACCCGCTGCTGGTGGTGCTGCACCCGGACATGGCGCAGGTTCAGGCCGCAGCCGCAGGCGGCAATGCCGAAGCCCAAGAGCAGTTGGAGATCATCGCCAGCTTCCCGCGCCCGCAGTGATGCGGCGCACGATGCCGGGCCGGCCGCAGCGCACTACCATCGAGGCGACATCGCCATCATGGGAACCGCCATGCTTCGACCGCTTCTGCGCTGGCTGCCGCTGCTGGCCCTGCTGATGATGACCGGGTGCGCCAGTACGCCGCCCGGTGTGCGCGGCCACTTCGAGGCACGCGCGGTGAAGGTGGACGGCGAGACCGCCTACTACCAGGTGTTCATTCCAGCCGCTGCCGCGCGCGCAGCTGGTCCGCTGCCGGTGGTGCTGTTCCTGCACGGCTCCGGCGAGCGCGGCGGCGATGGCGTGAAGCAGACCCACGCAGGCCTGGGCCCGTACCTGCGCCGGCACGCGGCCGACTTCCCCGCGCTGGCGGTGTTTCCGCAGGTTCCCGGCAACGAGGAATGGAGCGGCCGCAACAACCGGGTGGCGATCGCGGCACTGGACGCCACGATTGCCGAATTCGGCGCTGACCCGGCAAGGCAGTACCTGACCGGAATGTCGATGGGCGGCTATGGCAGCTGGAACATCGCGCTGGACGATCCGAAGCGCTTTGCCGCGATCGTGCCGGTCTGCGGTGCGGTGCTGGCACCACGTGCGGTACGCCCTACCCTGTTCGTCGAGCAGGTGGCGAACGAAGCGGATCCCTATGCGGTGATCGCGCAACGGTTGCAGCGCACCCCGATCTGGATCTTCCACGGCGCGCTGGATGATGTGGTGCCACCGGATGATGATCGCCGGCTGCATGCCGCGTTCCAGACCGCCGGCGCGCGTGATGTGCGCTATACCGAGTACGCGGAAGGCAACCACAACGCCTGGGATGCCACCTACGCCGACGCGGCGATGTGGGCGTGGCTGTTCGCCCAGAAGCGCTGAACCACGGCCCCTGCTGGAAAACGTATGTCGGTGGGTGCCGACCGTTGGTCGGCACTATCTCTCCAATCCAATGTGTTCAATTGCCTGGAACCTCCCTTCAATCTCCCATCGACACCACGCATGGGGATATTCACCAAGCTGCGCGGTCAGCCCTGCCCTGATCGGATTCCCCAACACGTACATCGCATGCCGGTACAGTGATTCATCGGAGCGGATCGCGTGATCGTGATAGCTCGATTGCCAGAATCGCCCTGATCGGCCGAACATGCGGTTGATCCGCAATGCACTGCTCGATTTGAAGCGTTGCATGATGTAATCCAGCGAGAACGCGCGGAGTTCCACAAGCCAATGGATGTGGTCCGGCATGACCACATAGGCAAGTGAGTGTGTCAGGCCTTCAGCATCAATGCGGCGGACGACGTCCATCACCACCTGCGCCGCAGTGGCATCGTCGAAGTAGCGTCGACGCCCCTGAGTGACGGTGGTCAGGATGTAGGATTGCCCGATCCGGGAATGGCGGCCATGGCATAGACGTGCACGGTTCATGGGCACAAGCGTGTGCTTACCGGCAGTGCCCTTCTATCGGGCAACTACTCCGATGCAGGTAGGCCTGTAGCCAATCAATGGTTGCGCCCAGCGCTTCACGGGACTGATTGCTCTGTGCCGACCAACGGTCGGCACCTACCGAGGCAGTTCGAGGTGATTCCCCTATGTGCCGACCAACGGTCGGCACCCACCAAGGCAGTTCAAGGTGATTCCCCTATGTGCCGACCAACGGTCGGTACCCACCAAGGCAATTCAAGGTGATTCCCCCATGTGCCGACCAACGGTCGGCACCACCAAGGTAGTTCAAGGTGAATTCCCACCCAACCGGGACGCGGGGTATCAACCCAGCAGGGTTTCCAGCACGGCCATGCGTACGGCGACGCCGTTGGCGACCTGGCGCAGCACCCACGACTGCGGGCCGTCGGCCACTTCATCGGTCACTTCCACGCCGCGGTTGATCGGGCCCGGGTGCAGCACGGCTGCATCCTTGCCGGCACGGGCCAGGCGTGCGGTGTTCAGGCCGTACTGCGCGTGGTACTGCTCCAGCGACGGCACCAGACCTTCTTCCATGCGCTCGCGCTGCAGACGCAGCATCATCAGCGCGTCGACGCCTTCCAGCATCGCGTCGAAATCATCACCCACCACGCAGCCCTTCAGGGTGTCGTCGTCCGGCAGCAGCGACTGCGGGCCACACACGCGGATCTCGCCCACGCCCAGCGTGCGCAGCGCATGCAGGTCGGTGCGGGCCACGCGCGAGTGCTTGACGTCGCCGACGATCACCACCTTCATCTTCGAGAAGTCCGGGCCCTTGGCCTGGCGCAGGGTCAACATGTCCAGCAGGCCCTGGGTCGGGTGCGAGCTGCGGCCGTCGCCGGCATTGACCAGTGCGGTGCCCTCGCCCGCCACGGCAGCCAGCGCTGCCACGGCGCCGTCGTCCGGGTGGCGTACGACGAAACCACGCACGCCCATCGCTTCCAGGTTCTTCAGCGTGTCGCAGGCGGTTTCGCCCTTGCGCGTGGACGAGGTGGAAGCGTCGAAATTCAGCACGTCCGCACCCAACCGCTGCGCCGCCAGATGGAACGAGCTGCGGGTACGGGTGGAGGGTTCGAAGAACAGGGTGCACACCGCCGACCCGCCCAGCACGTGGCGCTTGTTGCCGACGCGGCCCACCGCGGCATCGCGGATCTGGCCGGCGCGGTCGAGCAATTGCACCAGGGTGTCGCGGGGAAGACCTTCAAGCGTCAACAGGTGGCGCAGGCGGCCGGAGTCATCGAGTTGCTGGGCGGTCATGGCGGGGTTCGTATCGTCAGGGAATGGGAATGGCGTCGTCCGGCGACGACAACCAGCGGTCGATGATCACCGCCGCGGCCACGGCATCGAGGGCGGCCGCATCGCGACGACGCTTGCGCCCTTCGGCGCGCTCGACGGCGAAGCGGCGGGCAGCCTCGACCGAGCTGGAACGCTCGTCGATCATCACCACCGGCAGTTTGAAACGTTCCCGCAGCTGGCGGGCAAAGCCCTGCGCGCGCTTGCGGTTGGGCTGGTCCTGGCCGTCCAGGGTCAGCGGATCGCCAACCACCAGGCCATCGGGCTTCCATTCCTTGAGCAGGCGTTCGATCGCCGCCCAGTCGGGACCATTGCCGTGAACATCGACCACGGCCACGGCGCGCGCATGCGCGGCGAACGCACTGCCGATCGCCACACCGATCCGGCGCGAGCCGACGTCGAAACCGAGCACGGTGCCATCGCGACGGATGAGGGCCGGCTCAGACATGGCCGCTGTAATCGGTCAGCCGGAACAGATCGACGCCAATACGCGACGCGGCGCCCTGCCAGCGCTGTTCCAGAGGCAGCTGGAACACCAGTTCGGCGTCGGC
This sequence comes from Stenotrophomonas sp. 2YAF26, assembly GCF_052114625.1. Taxonomy (NCBI): domain Bacteria; kingdom Pseudomonadati; phylum Pseudomonadota; class Gammaproteobacteria; order Lysobacterales; family Lysobacteraceae; genus Stenotrophomonas; species Stenotrophomonas sp. 2YAF26. The sequence goes on from NZ_JBFRFC010000003.1 coordinate 180,426, forward strand.
CGGCACCGTCAGCCAGCTGTTTTCGGACAGTTCGCTTTCCAGCTGGCCGGCACTCCAGCCCGCGCAGCCCAGGGTGACCACGGCATTGGCCGGGCCTTCGCCGCGCGCCATCGCCTCGAGGATGTCACGCGAGGTGGTCAGGTACAGGCCGTCACCGACGATCAGGCTGGAATCCCACGCGCGCGCATCATCATGGATGACGAAGCCGCGCTCGGGATGCACCGGCCCGCCATTGAGCACCGGACGCGCCTGCAGGACGCCATCGCCGGTCGCGATGTCCATCTGCGCCAACACTTCGCCCAGGGTGTACTCGGAGGGCTGGTTGACCAGCACCCCCATTGCCCCGTTCTCGTCGTGCTGGCAGATCAGCGCAACGGTGCGGGCGAAGGTGGCGTCGATCAGCGACGGCAGCGCCACGAGCAGGTGATTGGCGAGGGAAGTCGGCGTTACTGGCATGGGTGTCATTCTAACCGCTGCAACCGGATGCGGGCGCGAAGGGATGGGCTAGGATGGCGCTCTTGCAAGGAGGACGACCCGATGCAGCAGGACGCAACGCTGTCATGGCCCACCCGCAGCATGATCGTGTTGATCGCATTGCTGCAGGGGCTGATGCTTTTCGCCGCCCAGGAACTGGCCGATCAATGGCCGTTCCGGGACATCGGCTGGCGCTACTGCTGGTATGCCTGGGTATTGACCGTGCCCACCGCGGTGGCCTTGACGCTGATTGATCTGAAGGCCTGGCGCCTGTGGCTGCACGCCGGGCTGGCCTCGCTGCTGGTGCTTGCTCTGGCGGCCTGGGCCGCCTGGAACCTGAGCGGAGAAACCGCGCTGTATGCGGCCGGGCTGCAGGTTCCGCTCTCGGTCTGCCTGGCGGTTGCCACGTTCATTGCCCTGCCTTGGTGGCAGTTCCGCCTGCACGCCGGTCATTGGCGGGCCGACTACGGCGCACTGTTCGAACGTGCCTGGCAGAACGGACTCACGCTGGTGCTGGCGGCGGTGTTCACCGGCTTGACCTGGCTGCTGCTGTGGTTGTGGGCAGCGCTGTTCCGGATGGTCAAGGTCGACTTCTTCCACGAGCTGTTCGGCAGCGACGCCTTCATCGCCCTGGCCACCGGCATGCTGGCGGGCTTCGGCGTGCTGATCGGGCGCACCCAGCATCGCGCGATGCAGATCACCCGCCAAGTGCTGTTCGCCATCTGCCGCGGCCTGCTGCCGTTGCTGTCGTTCATCGCGGTGCTGTTCGTGCTGTCGCTGCCGTTCACCGGGCTGGCGCCGTTGTGGGCCACGCGCTCGGCCGCCAGCCTGCTGCTGGTGCTGGCGGTGCTGCTGATCAGCCTGGCCAACGCGGTCTACCAGCACGACGACGGCACCCCGCCCTACCCGGCCTGGCTGCGCCGGCTGGTCGAGGCCAGCCTGCTGGCATTGCCGATCTACGCCGGCCTGGCGCTGTACGCAATGACGCTGCGGGTCAGCCAGTACGGCTGGACCCTCTCGCGCTTCTGGGGCTTTGCGGTTGCGGTACTGATCGCCGGCTATGCAATCGGCTACGCCTTCGCCGCACTGCGCCGGCAGGGCCGTTGGCTGCATCGGCTTGAGCCGGTCAACCGCTGGATGTGCTGGACCGTACTGGCCACTGCACTGCTGGCCATCTCCCCGGTGATCGACCCGGTGCGCATCACCCTGGCCAGCCAGATGAAGCGCCTGCGCGCCGATCCCGCGCTGATGACCGCGGACGCGGCCAACCAGCTGCGATTCGAGCTGGGCCGCCGTGGTGTGCAGGCGCTGCGCACGCTGCAGAAGGCGCCATCCTTGGCGGCCGACACCCGCGCCTCCAGCATCATCGTGCAGGCACTGGCCCGACAGAAGCGCGAATCGCGCTGGGACAACAACATCGACGATGGCGTGCGCGACCTGGCCGGCCTGAAGGCACGGATCGTGCTGGCCAAGGGCACCGCATCGCCAGCCGATGACTGGTGGCAGGCAGTACTGGATAGGCGCTTGAGCGCGGGCGATTGCCTGGACGCCGACAAGATCGGCGACAACCGCTGCGTCGCCCTGCGTCGTGACCTGGACGGCGATGGCCAAGACGACGTGCTGCTGTGCATGACCACCCTGTACAGCGGTCCGCGCTGCCAGCTGCACGTGCGTGAACCGGCTGGCTGGAGAAAGGAGGGTGATGTTTCCTTCCAGGACGTTGACCAGCGCACTTCCAACGAGGCCCCACAGGCCCTGCGCGATGGCCGCTTGACCGTGCAACCGCCGCGCTGGCCGACGCTGCTGCTTGACGGCACGGCGGGTCAGCTGGAGATTGATCGCAGCAAAGACCGCGCGGAGGCGGCAACACCATGAGCGGATACTGCCGCATCGCCCCGGGCCACCCGGTGCACGAGTACTACCACGCCAACGAATACGGTTTCCCGCAGCGCGATGAGCGCGAGTTGTTCGAGCGCCTGCTGCTGGAGATCAACCAGGCCGGCCTGAGCTGGGAAACCATCCTGAAGAAGCGCGAGGGGTTCCGCGCGGCCTATGACGCTTTCGACGTCGATCGCGTCGCCGCCTATGCCGAGCAGGACATCGAGCGCCTGTTGTCGGACCCTGGCATCATCCGCAACCGGTTGAAGGTGCTGGCCGCGATCCACAACGCGCAGGTGATCCAGCAGCTGCGCCGGAGCCACGGCAGCTTCGCCGCGTGGCTGGACGCCCATCACCCGCGCAATAAAGCTGACTGGGTGAAGCTGTTCAAGAAGACCTTCCGCTTCACCGGCGGCGAGATCACCGGCGAGTTCCTGATGAGCCTGGGCTACCTGCCGGGCGCGCATGCCGAGGACTGCCCGGTGCACGCCAAGCTGCTGAAGCTGGCACCGCCATGGGTGCAGGCATCCGCCCGGTAGTGCCGGCCGCTGGCCGGCATTGCCCGTGAGCCGTCAGACGCCCATGTAACGGCCCGGACGGTGGTTGAACATCAGCACCAGGCTGAGCACCACCGCACCGATGGCCGAGTACATCACCTTCGACGGCGACAGCACGAAGAACGCGGCCACCATCAGGCACGCATCGAAGGACATCTGCACCTTGCCGGCGCTCCAGCCACGGGTGCGCTGCAGGTACACCGCCAGGATGCCGATGCCGCCGAGGCTGGCGCGGTGGCGGATGAAGAACAGGATGCCCAGGCCGGACAGCGCGCCACCGACCAGCGCCGAGTACAACGGCGCGATATGCGAGAAGTCGGCCCAGCGCGGCAGGATGTCGGTCAGCAGGCCGCAGGCGGTGACCGCCGCGAACGTCTTCAGGGTGAATTCCCAGCCCATGCGGCGCACCGCCACCCAGTAGAACGGCAGGTTGACCAGCACGAACACCAGGCCGAAGTTCCAGCCCATCGTGTAATGCAGCAGGAACGCCATGCCGGCCATGCCCCCGATCATCAGCCCGCCCTTGGCGAAGATCGCCAGGCCCAGTGAAGCCACGAGCATGGCCAGCACCATGCCCTGCACGTCCTCGGCGACCGAGTGGCGCAGCGCCTTCTCATCGGCGGGGGTGCCGGCAACATCGGGCGGCGGGGTCAGCGGGCCAGCGGTGACCAGGTGGCCGTCAGCGTCGTCGCACGGCGCCGGGCCATGGGATTGGAGGGACATACAGGTGGGGGCACTACGGGTGGGGAGCGGTATTAGACACGATCTGCATGACAGTTGCAGATGAAATCGTTCAGTTGGGAGTTGCGGCGAACGGCGCAGCCCCTCGTGGCTGGGCGGCATACTACCTCCGAATCTGGCAGTGGGCCGGGCGGGTGGGCTGTGCAGGGGGCGCTGCAAGTACGTCCATGTAAGCTCGGTCGCCGCTTGCTCGTGCGCGCTATCCCGCGCGCACGACAAGACCGGGGTTGAGCGTCCTGCCCAACCCGCCCGAGGCATGCCTCGGGCCCATGCGGCTCACGCCCCTGCACAGCCCACCCACCCGGCCCCCGGACAGGTTCCGTGCGCGTCCAGCCACGTAAAGAGAAAAGAAGAGCAGAAGCGGGTCGCTGCGCTCGGTGGAGCGGTTGTCTCAGCGCCGGGTGGCTAGGTGGTGGGCGACCAGGGCGTTTGCGTGGCCATGGCCCAGCCCGTGCTCGGATTTCAGGAAGCTGACCAGCTCCATATGCTTCAAGCCCGGCCGTTTGGCCAGCAGCCCCAGCCAATGCGTCACCGGCTGCCCGTAGGTCTTTTCGATGGAAGGAAAATAGGACGCCGGGCCCTTGGGTTTGCTGTCGCTGCTCATGTGCTGCTCCCTGTTGTTTGGAAAGTACCCATTCGACGAACCACGGAACCACAAATCGACATCGGCATTTACCGACCAGCGCCGGTACCACCGGGTACGCATCCACGCATGGCGTGGATCTACGTGTCGACCAAGGTCGACACCTACCAACAGCATCTACCAACAGCACCGGGAAACTGTCGAAGGCGGGGTGGGTCCGGTTGCAGGGGCGTGAGCGCCATGGATGGCGCGACCGAGCTTACAGGGACGTACTTGCAGACCAAGGCCGCTGCCCAGCTTGGCGTCTCCCAGTCCGCCCTCAGTCACGCCATGCGCGGGCTGGAAGAACGACTGGGCGTGCGCCTGCTGACCCGCACCACCCGCAGCGTCGCCACCACCGAGGCCGGTGCCCGCCTGCTGGAAACCCTGGCCCCGCGCCTGGCCGAGATCGAAGACGAACTGGCCGCGCTGGCCGAGTACCGCGAGCGGCCCGCAGGCACCATCCGCATCAATGCCACCGGCCACGCCGCCGAGTACCTGGCGTGGCCAAGGCTGGCACCGCTGCTGCAGCAGTACCCGGACCTGAAGGTTGAACTGACCACCGATTACGGCTTGGCCGACATCGTCGCCGAACGCTACGACATCGGCATCCGTCTCGGTGAGCGCCTGGCACGCGACATGGTGGCGCTGCCGATCAGTCCGCCGCTGCGCATGCGCGTGGTGGGTGCACCGTCGTACTTCCGCCAGCACGTGGCGCCGGTGCATCCGCACGATCTGGCCGCGCACAACTGCATCACCCTGCGCCTGCCCACCCATGGCGGCCTGATGCCGTGGGATTTCGGTCAGGATGGCAACGAGCTGAGCATCCGCGTCTCTGGTCAGTGGACCTTCAACACCATGGGCATGACGCGGGCTGCGGCGCTGGCCGGCAGCGGATTGGCCTGGCTGCCCGAAGACCAGGTGCAGGCGGCCCTGCTGGAAGGCCGCCTGCAATCAACACTGGATGACTGGTGCCCGCACTTCGATGGCTACTACGCGTATTACCCGTCGCGCCGGCATGTCACCGTGGCGATGCGTACGGTGCTTGATGCGCTGCGCGGGCCGATGGTGGGGTGAGGCGTGCGGACCAACGGTCCGCACCCACCACAGGACGAGAGTCCGAGCCCACCACAGATCGAAAGACCGCACCCACTGCGATCAGCCCTTGGCCTGCGCTGCGCGCTGCGCGTTGTAGCGCTCGCCGACGATGGCGATCTCCTGCAGCGTCTGCGCGATGCGTTCCAGTTCGGCCGGCGACAGCTGCAGGTCGGCGGCAGCCAGGTTCTCTTCCAGGCGATGGATCTTGGTCGTACCCGGAATCGGCACGATCCACGGTGCCTGCGCCAGCAACCAGGCCAGCGCGACCTGTGCCGGAGTGGCGCCCCGCGCCGCCGCGATCGTGGTGATGCGGTCAACCAGCGCTTGATTGGCGCGACGCGCTTCCACTTCAAAGCGTGGCACGGTGTTGCGGAAATCGTTGTCGGCGAAGGTGGTGTCGGCGTTGATCGCGCCAGTCAGGAAGCCGCGACCCAGCGGGCTGAACGGCACGAAGCCGATGCCGAGTTCCTGCAGCGCCGGCAGCAGTTCGCGTTCCGGTTCGCGCCACCACAGCGAGTACTCGCTCTGCACTGCGGCCACCGGTTGCACGGCATGCGCGCGACGCACCGTGGCGGCGCTGGCTTCGGACAAGCCGAAGTGGCGCACCTTGCCCTCGGCGATCAGGTCACGCACGGTGCCGGCCACATCCTCGATCGGCACGTTCGGATCCACGCGGTGCTGGTAGAACAGGTCGATGTAGTCGGTGCGCAGGCGCTTGAGGCTGGCTTCGGCCACCGCACGGATGTTCTCCGGACGACTGTCCAGGCCGGTGTCGACCTGTGCGTCCTTGAAGCCGAACTTGGTGGCGATCACCAGCTTGTCGCGGTGCGGTGCCAGCGCCCTGCCGAGCAGGTCTTCGTTGGTATATGGACCATAGACTTCGGCGGTGTCGAAGAAGGTCACGCCGCGTTCGACCGCGGCGTGCAGCAGGGCGATGCCCTGGCTCTGCTCGACGGCAGGACCGTAGCCGTGGCTCAGGCCCATGCAGCCCAGGCCCAGGGCGGAGACTTTCAGGCCGCTGCGGCCGAGTTCACGTGTCTGCATCGTCGTGCTCCAGTAGGGGAGCGATGACGATACGCCTGCAGGGGCAGCGGATTGAACGACCTGGATGGCAGTCGGTCATGACTGGATTTCATGAATGCCCTCCTGCCATCCATCGCACTGCCGCCGGCAGCGGCACCTTCGTTACCGTACCTCTGAAATCTCCACGCCATCCAGCCCCTGCGACAGGGTGCGGGCATCGCCGCCCTGGCTGAGCTTGATGCGCAGGCGCACTTCGTTCTGCGAATCGGCGTAGCGCAGTGCGTCCTCGTAGCTGATCTCACCGGCCTGGTACAGCTCGAACAGGCTCTGGTCGAAGGTCTTCATGCCCAGCTGGACCGATTCCTTCATCAGCTCCTTCAGCTTGTGGATCTCACCGTCGCGGATGTAGTCCTGCACCAGCGGCGTGCCCAGCAGGATCTCCATCGCCACCTTGCGCGAGCGGCCATCCGGCGAAGGAATCAACTGCTGCGCGACCACGCCCTTGAGGTTCAGCGACAGATCCATCAACAGCTGGTTGCGGCGATCTTCCGGGAAGAAGTTGACGATGCGGTCCATCGCCTGGTTGGCGTTGTTGGCGTGCAGCGTGCACAGCACCAGGTGACCGGTTTCAGCGAAGGCGATGGCGTGGTCCATGCCCTCGCGGGTACGCACTTCGCCGATCATGATCACATCCGGCGCCTGGCGCAGGGTGTTCTTCAGCGCGGCTTCCCAGCTGTCGGTATCGATGCCGACTTCGCGCTGGGTGATGATGCAGCCCTCGTGCTTGTGCACGAATTCGATCGGATCTTCGATGGTGATGATGTGCCCGGTCGAATTCTGGTTGCGGTAACCGATCATCGCTGCCAGCGAGGTTGATTTACCGGTACCGGTCGCGCCGACGAACAGGATGATGCCGCGCTTGGTCATCGCCAGCGTCTTGATGATCGGCGGCAGGCTCAACTCTTCCACGGTCGGGATGCGCGTCTCGATGCGACGCAGCACCATACCGACCTGGTTGCGCTGGTAGAAGCAGCTCACGCGGAAGCGGCCGACGCCGGACAGGCCGATGGCGAAGTTGCATTCGTGGGTCTTCTCGAATTCTTCGCGCTGCGCCGGCGTCATCACGTTCAGCACCAGGTCGCGGCTCTGCTGCGGCGTCAGTGGCGTCTGGGTGATCGGCGAAATCTTGCCGTTGACCTTGATCGCCGGCGGCATGCCGGCGGTGATGAACAGGTCCGAGGCGCGCTGGTGCGCCATCAGCTTGAGGAACGAGGTGAAATCGATGGTGGTCGCGGTGGTGTTCACGGCGGGCTCCCAATGGGGCATGTACCAGGAATCGGTCGGTGGAGGAAACAGCGCGGGGCCGGCGACGTATTCGCGCGCCCTGCCCCGCCATTGCCTCGCCTTACTCGAACAGACGCTTGTCCTTGGCGTATTCGCGGGCCTGGTTGCGGGTGATCAGGCTGCGCTTGACCAGGTCCTGCAGGTGCTGGTCCAGGGTCATCATGCCGTACTGCTGGCCGGTCTGGATGGCCGAATACATCTGCGCCACCTTGTCCTCGCGGATCAGGTTGCGGATGGCCGGGGTGCCCACCATGATTTCCCACGCAGCGGTACGCCCGCCACCGACCTTCTTCAGCAGCGCCTGCGAAATGACCGCGCGCAGTGATTCGGACAGCATCGAGCGCACCATCGGCTTTTCGCCGGCCGGGAACACGTCGATGATGCGGTCGATGGTCTTGGCCGCCGAACTGGTGTGCAGGGTGCCGAACACCAGGTGGCCGGTTTCCGCGGCGGTCAGCGCCAGGCGGATGGTTTCCAGGTCACGCAGTTCGCCGACCAGGATGATGTCCGGGTCCTCACGCAGTGCCGAACGCAGCGCTTCGTTGAAGCCATGCGTATCGCGGTGCACTTCGCGCTGGTTGATCAGGCACTTCTGCGAGGTGTGCACGAATTCGATCGGATCCTCGACGGTGAGGATATGGCCGTATTCGTTCTTGTTGATGTAGTCGATCATCGCCGCCAGCGTTGTCGACTTGCCCGAACCGGTCGGGCCGGTCACCAGGATCAGGCCCTGCGGTTGCTGGATCACCTCGCGGAACAGCGGCGGGCAGGCCAGGTCTTCCAGGGTCAGCACTTCGGACGGAATGGTACGGAACACCGCACCGGCGCCACGGTTCTGGTTGAACGCATTGACACGGAAGCGCGCCAGCGACGGGATCTCGAAGGAAAAGTCGACTTCGAGGAACTCCTCGTAATCGCGGCGCTGCTTGTCGGACATGATGTCGTACACCAGCGCGTGGACTTGCTTGTGGTCCAGGGCTGGAATGTTGATCCGGCGAACATCACCGTCCACGCGGATCATCGGCGGCAGGCCTGCGGACAGATGCAGGTCGGACGCTTTGTTCTTTACGGAAAACGCCAACAGCTCGGCGATATCCATGAGCGGCTACTCCCCAATAACGGCTTCGACTGGAAGGATCTTTCCCCGGGCGGCAGTATAGCCTCCTGATTGAACGGAACGCGTTACGTGGCCACTCCCCTGCCCCAGATCCTGAGCAACCTGCACAACGCCGCCGCTGCCGCCGGGCGGCCACCGCCGCGCCTGCTGGCGGTGTCCAAGACCCAGCCGGCCGAGGCCGTGGCTGCGCTTGCCGCGCAGGGCCAGACCGCGTTCGGCGAAAACTACGTGCAGGAAGCGCTGGCCAAGATGCAGGAACTGCAGCCGCTGGGCCTGGAATGGCACCTGATCGGCCACCTGCAGTCGAACAAGGCCGAACCGGTGGCCACGCACTTCGACTGGGTGCAGAGCGTAGACCGGCCCAAGCTGGTCACCGCCCTGGCCCGCTACCGCCCCGCTGAACGCGGCCCGCTGAACGTACTCATCCAGGTCAACATCGATGACGAGTCGAGCAAGCACGGCTGCGCGCCGGACGACGTGGACGCGCTGGCGGCAACCATCGCCGCCGAGCCGAACCTGTGCCTGCGCGGCCTGATGGCGATTCCTGCGCCGTGGCCCGACGCCGAGCGCCGGCGCGACGCGTTCGTGCGCATGCGCACACTTTTCGAGGCGCTGGTGGCCCGTCATCCGCAGGTGGACACCCTGTCGATGGGCATGAGCAGCGACTACGCTGAAGCCATTGCCGAAGGTGCCACCCTGGTGCGCATCGGCACCGCCCTGTTCGGCGCGCGTCCGCGCCCGGCCTGATTCCAAGGAGATTCCCATGGCAGCTGATTCCATCACCTTCATCGGCGGCGGCAACATGGCACGCAGCCTGATTTCCGGCCTGATCCGGCAGGGCGTGCCGGCCACCCACATCCACGTGGCCGAGCCAGTGGCCGAACTGCGCGAAAAACTGGCTGCCGATTTCGGCGTGCAGACCCACGACAACGCGGCCGCAGCGGCGGCGCAGGGCAGCACGTGGCTGCTGGCGGTGAAACCGCAGGTGCTGCGCGAGGTCTGCCAGTCACTGCAGGTGTTGGCGCAGGCACAGGAGCCGTTGGTGATCTCGATCGCCGCCGGCATCACCAGCCCGCAGCTGCAGCGCTGGTTGGGTGGCACGCTGCCGGTGGTGCGCGCGATGCCCAACACCCCGGCCCTGCTCGGTGCCGGGGTCACCGGCCTGTATGCCACGCCAGCGGTGGATGCGCAGCAGCATGCACAGGCCGAACGCGTGCTGGCCAGCGCGGGACGCACGGTGTGGATCGATGACGAAGCGCAGATGGATTCGGTCACCGCCGTATCCGGCAGTGGCCCGGCCTATGTGTTCCTGCTGGCCGAAGCAATGGAAGCGGCCGGCATCGCACAAGGCCTGCCTGCAGAAGCGGCGCGCACGCTGGTGGTGCAGACACTGCTGGGTGCCTCGCGCATGCTGGACGAAGCCGGTGAAAGCCCAGCCGAACTGCGGCGCCGGGTGACCTCCCCCAACGGCACCACCCAGGCGGCGATCGAGAGCTTCCAGGCCGGCGGGTTTGAAGCATTGGTGGAAAAGGCACTGCGTGCCGCGCAGGTGCGTGGGCAGGAACTGTCTGCGGCCAATGATTGAAACAGGTGTGCCGCCCAACGGTCGGCACCCACCGCCATCCACGCATGCGTGGATCTACGTGCCCAGCCTGGCGATGACGAAATCAACGAAACACTGCAGCCGCGGTCGGGGGCGACGGTCGGGCAGGTAGATCAGGTGCATCGGCCGTGGCTCGGGCAGATAGTCGCGCAGCAGTGGCTTCAATCGTCCCGCTGCGATTTCGCCGGCAAGCAGCGCGGTCGGCTGCAGCACCAGGCCCGCGCCCGCCACGGCTGCTTCGCGGAGCGCGTAGCCGTCATTGCTGGTCAACCGCGCTTCCCAATCGACCTGTTCGCCATTGGCCAGCTGCCAACCGTGACCGCCGCGCCAGGCCAGGTGGCTCAGGCAATCATGTCCTTCAAGATCGGCGGGCGTGCGCGGCGTACCACGGCGGCGCAGGTACGACGGTGATGCACACAGACTCATCGCATACGGCGGCAGCGGCCGCGCCACCAGTTCCTGCGACGGCAGCGGACCGACGCGGATGGCTGCATCGAAGCCATCCTCGATCAGGTCGATGCGGCGATTGCTCAGGTCCAGCTCGAGGTTCAGCAGCGGCTGTGCCCGCAGCAGATCGCTCAACACGGGAGCCAGCACGCAGCTGCCCCAGGTGGTCGGCGCACTGACCCGCAACAGCCCGCGTGGCTGCACCTGCAGCCCGGCCACGTCCGCCTCGGCCTGCTGCACCTGTTCCAGCACCTGCCGGCAACCGGCCAGATAGGCAGTGCCGGCTTCGGTCAGGCGTTGGCGACGGGTGTTCCGCTGCAGCAGCGCGGTGCCCAAGTGCGCTTCCAGCTGCTGGATGTACTTGCCGACCATCACCGCCGAGACCTGCAGGTGGCTGGCGGCAGCGGAAAAACTACCGTGCTCGGCCACGGCGACGAAGGCCTGCATGCAGCGCAAGGTATCCATTGCAAACCCATGGTTAGGAATATGCGAATCATACGCCGCTTACCAAACCAGCCGGTGACAGCGCAGACTGCGTCCATCCCCTCTCGCAAGGAACTGTCATGAAGATCCTTCTCGTCGGCGCCAGCGGCACCCTCGGCCAGGCGGTCGCCCGCCACCTGGGCCAACAGCACGACATCCTCGCTGCAGGCCGCCGCAGCGGCAGCCTGCGCGTGGACCTCACCGACGACGCCAGCGTGCGCGAGCTGTTCGCGCAGACCGGCCCGGTCGATGCGGTGATCTCCACCACCGGCAAGCTGCATTTCGGCCCGTTGCAGCAGATGACACCCGAACAGTTCAACGTCGGCCTGCAGGACAAGCTGCTCGGCCAGGTACGCCTTGCACTGGCCGCGCAGCACCATCTCAACGCTGGCGGCTCGATCACCCTGACCAGCGGCATCGTCAGCGCGCAGCCGATCCGCGATGGCGCCAATGCCACCGCCGTCAACCATGCACTGGAAGGTTTCGTGCGGGCGGCGGCGCTGGAACTGCTGCCGCGCGGGCTGCGCATCAACGTGGTCAGCCCGAACGTGCTGGTGGAATCGATGGAAGCCTACGGCCCCTACTTCCCCGGCTTTGAAGCGGTAACCGCACAACGCGCGGCGCTGGCCTTCCAGCGCGCGGTGGAAGGCATCCAGAGCGGCGAAACCATCACCGTCTGGTAACGAGCGTGCCGACCAAGGTCGGCACCCACCAGCACGGTCAGCCCCAGCGCATCGGGCCGTCGCCGCGCTCACCGAGCACGTCATCCGGGTTGGCCAGGCGGCAGCGCTTCAGTGACAGGCAACCGCAGCCGATGCAGCCGGTCAGCTCGTCGCGCAGCAGCTGCAACATGTGGATGCGTTCCTCCAGCTCCACCTGCCAGCGTGCCGACAGCTTGGCCCAGTCGGCCTTGGTCGGCGCCCGCCCCTGCGGCAGGCTCTCGAACGCACGCGCCACCGCTTCCAGCGGCATACCTACCCGTTGCGCCACGCGGATCACCGCCAGCCGGCGCAGCACGTCGCGGGCGTAGCGGCGCTGGTTGCCCGACGTGCGCAGGCTGCTGATCAACCCCTTGCGCTCGTAGAAATGCAGCGCAGAGACCGCCACGCCGCTGCGGCGGGCGACATCGCCGACGCTCATGTCCTGTGCCAGCATCGATTGACCTCAACTTTGGTTGAGGTGGCATGCTGCTACCATCGCCGCCAGATGACAAGCGCGGCCCGTCCGCCCCCGCAGGAACCCGATGCCCTCCCCCGCTGCCACGGCCGATCCGGTCGACTCCTCCATCCTGTCCGCGCGCTACCGCGCCACCACCCTGGGCATGGTCGCCCTGGTCTCCCTGCATGCCTTCGAGGCACTGGCGGTGGCCGCAGCAATGCCGACCGTGGCCGAGGCCCTGGACGGCCTGCGCTTGTATGCGTTGGCCTTCGGCGGCACCTTGGCCACCAGCGTGATCGGCATGACCCTGGCCGGCCGCTGGGCCGACCGCCACGGCCCCGCACGCCCGCTATGGTGGGGCCTGGCCTGCTTCGTGCTCGGCCTGCTGCTGGCGGGCTTCGCCCTGCGCATGGGCATGCTGGTGGCCGGACGCCTGCTGCAGGGCCTGGGCGCAGGCGCCATTTCGGTGTCGCTGTATGTGATGGTCGGCCGGACCTATCCCGAGCATCTGCGGCCGAAGGTCTTCGCCGCGTTCTCTGCCGGTTGGGTGGTGCCGTCGATGATCGGCCCCGCGCTGAGCGGTGTGATCGTGCAGCATCTTGGCTGGCGCTGGGTGTTCCTGGCGGTGCCGCTGCTGGCGATACCGGCCGGCCTGCTGCTGCGACCGGCGCTGGCGCGCATGCAGGCTGCAGCCACGGATGTTGCCGATGATGGCCGCAGCAACATCGTGCGTTGGGCCAGCGGCGCCTCCCTGGCTGCCCTGCTTCTGTATCTGGGCGGGCAACAACAGGGCGTACCTGCACTGCTGTGCATCAGCGTGGCGATGCTGGCGCTGCTGTTCTGCGTGCATCGCCTGTTGCCCGCCGGCACCCTGCGCCTGCGCCGTGGCCTGCCCAGTGTGATCGCATTGCGTGGTGTGGCCGCTGCCGCGTTCTTCGCCTGCGAGGCCTACCTGCCCCTGCTGCTGCAGCGCGAGCGTGGGCTGTCACCCAGCTGGGCCGGTGCAGTGCTGAGCCTGGGCGCGCTGGGCTGGTTCACCGGCTCGTGGCTGCAGGGTCACCAGCAGCGCGGCTGGTCGCGGCAGCAACTGCTGCGCGTGGGCACACCGCTGATGACCGTGGGCATCGGCGCGACGCTGGCGGTGCTGTTCACTGCGGTGCCACTGACGGTCGCCCTGGTCGGCTGGACACTGACCGGCTTCGGCATGGGCATGATCTACGCCAGCCTGTCGGTGCTGACGCTGTCACTGTCACCACCACACGAACAGGGTGCGAACACCTCGGCCCTGCAGTTGAGCGAAGCATTGTCGGTGACCACCGCACTGGCGGTATCCGGCGCGCTGTTCGCACTGTTCGTGGAAAGCGCCCCGCATACCGGTTACATCCTGTGCCTGGCCATCACCCTGGGCCTGGCGGTGTTCGCCACGGTGATCGCACGGCGGGTGTAGACGCCCCGGATAGCGGACGTTGCCGGCCAACGGCCGGAAACGCAGCCCATCGTCGGACTTTTCCACAGGCAGTTCCGGTTTGCGCTGGGCGATGATCGAGTGGTACTTCAGGCCCGGCGTGATCGGGAGCTGCGCAGCGGCTTTCACGAACGGGTCGCTGGCCTTGAGGTTGTCGATGCTGTTGGGAATCTTCGGCTTGGCCGTGCCATCCGCCTGCTGCTCGGCCTGCGCCAGTGCCAGGAACACATCCTCGAACTTGCCGAGGATGGTCAGCGGCAGGCGGACCAGGCGGCCGATCAGGCGACCGACCTTGTTGCCGGCGATGTCCGTGCCCTGGTGCGGAGCCGCGATGAAGATCGCACGCTCCACGTTCGGCTCAGCCTTGAAGTGCAGCAGCGGACCCAGCTTGGACTGTACCCTCTTCAGGCGTTCGCCCTTCAGGTCGTAGTTGGCCAGCAGATCGTTCCACAGCACATCCCCCGAGTCGCTGACCAGCAGCCGCGCCAGCACGCCGCCCATGCTGTGGCCGATGTAGACCATGTCCTTTGAGGCGCGCGTGCTGCCGTTGGGGTCGAAATGCTGCAACGTGTCGTTGAACGCGTTGGCGATCTCATAGCGGTTGAGCGCGATCGGCGCATTGGTCGGGTAGTACACCTGCCACACCTGGAACTGCTGGCGCAGTTCGGGGTCACCCATGATCTCGTTGGCCAGGTTCACCCACGCTTCCGGGCTGCTGCCCAGGCCATGCAGCATGAAGATGATGCGGCGGTTCGGGTCCCACGGCTGCATCAGGTAGATGTGCGGCTCGCCGATGCCCTCGCTCATGCCGAACAGGGTGCGCAGCGACTGCGTGGCGAACCCGCTCTGCGCCAGCCACAGGCCGTAGGCGGCGGTGAAGTTGCCCGCCAGCGGCACCTCTTCGCCATGCAGGGTGATGCGCTCGGTGGCCTCGGGCGAATAGCCATCCAGCAGCACCTGGCGGGTGCGCATCACGTCTTCCAGCGTGTTGCCTTCAAAACGCAGCAATGCCGTGACGTTGATCGAGGACATCTCGCTGTACTCGGGCACCGAATCATCGTGCTGGTGGCGGCGTCCGCGGCGGACGCCCTCCTCCTTCTCCTCCTTGGTGGCCTGCGCCTGTGCCGTTTCGGCCTTGGCCCCTTCCGCGGCGACGGCAGGCACCACCAGCTTCGGCGGGTCCATCACCATCACCAGCTCGGCGCCGAAACCATCGCGGCGATAGGTGCTGCGCATGCCGACGAAGCTGACGGTACCGGCCGGCACCAGCTGCTTGGGGATGCTCTTCAATGAAAGGCGCTGGAAATCGGAAGCCAGCGTCCAGCTGCCCGCCGACACCGGCTTGGTGTAGTCCTCGCCGGCCAATGCTGCGGCACGGGCACGCGCGAACAACACCACGGCGGCCTTCTCGGCAGCATAGTTGTAGTAATCGCGTACCTGCGTCTGCCGATCCTCGAACGCGCGATCGGAGGGCGAGCGCCCGCTGTAGAACAGATAGGCATAGCCATAGCGCGCCGCCTCCAGCCACGCATCCAGCGCTGCATCGCTCATCGGCGGTTCGTTGGCCGCCTGCTTCTTCGGCGTCAATGCCAGAGCGGCCTTCACCCACAGCTCGGACAGCGTCGACAACCGCTGCTCGACGTTGAGGTCATCGGTCATCAACAGCGTGCTGCGGCAGACCAGGAAGTCCTTCTCGCACTGCGATTCGTCCAGCCCGGCCGCACTCAGCGTCTCGCGCGAGGCGGGGCTGAGCTTGCCGGTGTTGAGCACATCGGCGCGCTTGTTGACCAGGTAATCGCTGGATGCCACCTGCTTGACGGTGACCATCGCGCAGCCGCTGCCACCCAGCAGCAGGAAGACAGCCAACAACGCCGGCAGCGCGCGCTGCCAGCGGAACAGGATCATCGGGGTCATTGCTGCAGGTCCTGCTCGGTGCCAGGGATGCCCTGGCGGATCACGGTGGAGAAATCATCGTCGGGTGCCATCTTCAGCGCGCGCTCGGTGATGCGGCCCTTGGCATGCAGTTCGGCGTACGGCACGCCAGGCGTGAGCGCCCCCACCTCCTGCGCGTACTCGGCCAGGTAGCCCGAGGCCAGCAACCGGTAGTCCAGCGGCAGGCGCGGGGCGATATGCCGCGCCAGGTCGAAGACAATCGTGGTGCAGTTGCTGGTGAGCGTGTTGTAGAAGCCGGGCGTGGCATCAAGCTGGCGCGCCTGGTCGATGTAGGCAGCAAACAGGGTCTTGAGCTGGTTGCGGTCCATGCCGTGCAGGCGGTACAGGTAGACATCCTCGCCGCGCGCGTTGGTGCGGGTGCGGATGATGTCGGTTTCTTCGGACGCGACCAGCGTCATCTCGAACTTGCGGAAGAAGCCGCCCAGTGCCGAGAACGATTCACCACGCTCCTTGCGGATTTCCAGCGAGAACACCACGTGGCGCCCGTCCTCGAATCCGAACGAGACCAGGGTGTGGGCGATCACCGGGCCCATCCAGTACGACAGCACCAGATCGGCCGAACGCAGCTGGTCCAGGTCGTAGCTGCGGCGCACCCAGCGCGCGTCGTAGTCGGTCTCGGTGCGCCAGGTGAAATCGCGCACGTTGTCCAGCACCACGTGGCGGCCATCGAAGGATTCCACGTGCAGGCGCTGCGCCACGTCATCGGCCCAGTCGCGGTCCTGGCGTGGGGTCAGCAGCAGCCACCACAGCCCCGCCAGCGCCAGAGCGCCGGCAAAAGCCACCCACAGCCGGCGCGTGCCACGGCCGCGCGCCACCTGCCAGGCCGCCCAGGCGGCGGCCAGCAGCCACAGCATCGCCGCGGTCACGCCCAGCCAGCCTGGCCCGGGCATCTGGTAGGTCAGCAGACCGGCCACCCACAGCGCCAGCAGCACCATCACACATCCTGTCATCCATCGTCCTGCGGCTTTCACTGGCATCCTGTCGGGGTCCCGGGGCGGCATAGTTAGCCACAAGCCGCCTCACGGCGACATCTACGACGGTTCAGGCTGGCGCCTGCGGGTGCATACTGGCGTCAACCAAGGGTACACAGGGAGCGAGGATGGGCATTACCACCGTGGCCGGCGTCGCCGTGCAGGCGCAGCATCGCGCCAGCTGTCATTGCGGCACCGTCGAGCTGCTGCTGGACCTGCCCGAGGGCATCGTCGACCCGCGCCGCTGCGACTGTTCGATGTGCCGGCGCCGCGGCGCCATCGCCGCCAGCGTGGCCGAAGACGGGCTGCATATCGTCCGTGGCCAGGCCCATCTGCGCCTGTACCAGTTCAACACCCACGTGGCCGAGCACTACTTCTGCGACGTCTGTGGCATCTACACGCACCACCGCCGCCGCTCCAACCCGGACCAGTACGGCTACAACGTGGCCTGCCTGGAAGGCATCGATCCGTTCGCGCTGGGAACCGTTCCGGTCAGCGACGGGGTGAACCACCCCTCTGATCGCACCGGTTAGTGGCGGCTGCGCCGCGGCGGCGGCGCGACCTTCTGCCACGGGGCCATGCTGGCCCGGCCGACGCGCAACGGACGCTTCAACGGCGTTCGACGCGCGGGCATGTCCGCTGCAGGCGGCAGCGTCACGGCGGGCAGCGCAGGACGTGAGGGCCAGAGTCGGCCAAGCAACCACATGGCAGGTCTCCGTGGGGGACGGGGACGATCAACCCTACCGATGCCCGGGCCAAGACCGGGTGATGGCGCTGCGGCAGGCCGGTGACAACCGATGGCCCTGGCCTCCTCAGTGCACCGGCCGCGCCCTGCCCACCCGCCGTACCAGCACGAAGAACAGCGGCACCAGCACCACCGCCAGCACTGTTCCGGAGAGCATGCCGCCGATCACGCTCATGCCGATTTCACGCCGGCTGACCGCGCCGGCGCCGGTGGCCAACGCCAGCGGGATGACGCCTGCCACGAAGGCCAGCGAGGTCATCACGATCGGCCGCAGGCGCAGGCGCGCGCCCTGCAGTGCCGCTTCCACCGCTGAACTGCCGGCGCGGTAGCGTGCTTCGGCGAACTCCACGATCAGGATCGCGTTCTTTGCCGACAATCCAATCGTGGTCAGCAATCCCACCTGGAAGTAGATGTCATTGACGAAGCCCGCAGCCGTGGTCGCCAGCACCGTACCGATCACGCCCAGCGGAATCACCAGCACCACCGCCACCGGCACCGTCCAGCTCTCGTAGAGCGCGGCCAGGCACAGGAAGATGAAGGCAATCGAAGCGGCGTACAGGTACAGCGTCTGGTTGCTGGCCAGTTGTTCCTGATAGGACAGCCCGCTCCATTGCAGATCGAACCCGGGTTGATCGGCCACCAGCGCCTGCATGCGCTGCATCGCTTCACCCGAGCTGCCCCCTTCGGCCGCGCTGCCCTGGATCTGCATCGCCGGCAGGCCGTTGAAACGCTGCTGCAGCTGCGRCCCACGTGCCCAGTGGCTGCTGGCAAAGCTGGCGAACGAGGCCATCTGACCGTTGCCACCGCGCACGTACCACTGGCCGATGTCGTCGGGCACGCTGCGGTAAGGCTGGTCGCCCTGCATGTAGACACGCTTGACCCGGCCGCGATCCAGGAAATCATTGATGTAGCTGCCACCCCAGGCGGCAGACAGCGTGGAATTGATGTCGGCCTGTGCCAGGCCCAGCGCGCTGGCCTGGGCGTGGTCGATGTCCAGCCGCAGCTCGGCCTTGTCGCCCAGCCCGTTCAATCGCACCGAGGTCAGTCCGTCGTCTTCGCCGGCCGCGCGTACCACCTGCTCCTGCGCGGCCTGCAACGCCACGCGTCCGGCCGCGCTGGTGTCCTGCAGCCACAGTTCGAAACCGCTGGACTGCCCGAGGCCGCGCACTGCCGGCGGCGCCAGCACGTTGACCTTGGCATCGGGCAGCTTGCGGAAATAGGCAGTGGCGCGCGCGATGATCGCCGCTGCGGTGTTGTCGCCCTTGCGCTCGTCCCAGGGCTTGAGTGCCAGGAAGCCCTGCCCCGCATTCTGGCCGGTACCGGCGTTGTTGCGACCGACCACCACGAACACCACGTCCAGGTTCTGCTTCCCGTGCTCCATGAAGTAACGGCTGATCTGCTCGCCCAGCGCCTCGGTGCGCGCCATCGGCGTGCCTTCCGGCGTGGAGAACTGGAAGGTCACCTGGCCCTGGTCCTCCACCGGCAGGAAGCCGGTGGGCATGCGTGCGTACAAGGCAATCATGGCGATCACCAGCAGCAGGTAGAACGCCATCCAGCGCCGCGGACGGGACACCACGCCACCGAGCTTGCCCTGGTAGGCCGACTGGCTGCGGTCGACGCCACGGTTGAACGCGGCGAAGAAGCGCCCCGGTGGCTTCTGCGCCGACGAGGGCTTGAGCAGGGTCGCGCACAGTGCTGGTGTCAGGGTCAGCGCGACCAGCGCCGACAACGTCATGGCCGATGCAATCGTGATCGAGAACTGCCGGTAGATGATGCCGGTGGAACCGCCGAACAGCGCCATCGGCAGGAACACCGCACCGAGCACCACGGTGATGCCGATCAGCGCACCGGTGATCTCGCCCATCGACTTCTCGGTTGCCTCGCGTGGCGGCAGATGCTCTTCGTGGATGATGCGTTCCACGTTCTCCACCACCACGATCGCGTCATCGACCAGCAGGCCGATGGCCAGCACCATCGCAAACAGCGTCAGGGTGTTGATGGTGAAACCGGCCACCGCGAGGACGCCGAAGGTACCCAGCAGCACCACCGGCACCGTGATCGCAGGAATCAGGGTGGCGCGCAGGTTCTGCAGGAACAGGAACATCACCACCACGACCAGTACGATCGCCTCGATGAGGGTGTGGATGACCCCTTCGATGGAGACCCGTACGAACGGCGTGCTGTCGCGTGGATAGGCCACCTGCAGCCCGGGCGGGAACGTAGGCCGCAGCCGTTCAAGCTCCGCGCGTACTGCATCGGCAGTGGCCAGCGCGTTGGCGCCGGAGGCCAGGGTCACCGAGAAACCCGCAGCCGGATAGCCGTTGAGGAAGCTGCTGGTCTGGTAATTCTCCGCGCCGATCTCGACCCGCGCAACGTCGCCCAGGTGCACCGCCGCGCCGCTGGGCAGCGTGCGCAGGATGATCGCGCGGAACTGTTCCGGAGTCTGCAGGCGCGACTGCGCGGTGACGGTGGCATTGAGGCTCTGCGTCGCACTGGACGGCAACGCCCCCAGCTCGCCGGCAGTGACCTGGGTGTTCTGTGCCTGGATCGCGCTGCGTACATCCGACGGCATCAGGTCGTAGGCACGCAGCTTGTGCGGATCCAGCCACACCCGCATCGCATAGGCCGAACCGAACACATTGATCTCGCCGACGCCGGCAATGCGGCTGATCGGGTCCTGCACGTTGCTGACCAGGAAATCGGAAACGTCCACCCGCTCCATGCGCCGGCTGGTGTCGTACAGCGAAACCACCATCAGCGAGTCGCCCTGCGACTTGGCCACGGTCACACCCTGCTGCTGCACTTCCTGCGGCAGGCGGTTGATGGCCTGGTTGACGCTGTTCTGCACCTGTACCTGGGCGATATCGGGGTTGGCGCTCTGGTCGAAGGTGACCGTGATCCGCGCCTGCCCCGAAGACGAACTGGTGGAGGAAAAATAGAGCAGGTGGTCGATGCCCTTGATCTGCTGTTCGATCACCTGGGTGACGCTGTCTTCCACCGTCTGTGCAGACGCGCCGGTGTAGTTGGCGGTGATGTTGACCTGCGGCGGTGCGATGTCCGGGTACTGCTCGACCGGCAGCTGGGTCACCGCAATCGTGCCGAACGCCATGATGCAGATCGCCAGTACCCAGGCGAATACGGGGCGGTGGATGAAGAAGCGCGGCAGCATGCGCTCAGTCCTTTCCGGCCGGCGCAGTCACGGGCGCCGTCTTCATCCGCACCGGCATGCCGTCGGCAAGGCCCTGCGCCCCCGCCACCACCACCTGCTCGCCAGCGCTGATGCCATCAAGCACCAGCCACTGGTTGCCGACCGCGCGGGCGGTGCGGAAGGTACGCAGCCGCGCCTTGCCCTCCTTGTCGACCAGCCACGCCTGCGCCTCGCCCTTGGCACTGCGGTCCACCGCCGACTGCGGCACCAGCAGCGCCTGSTGCTGCGTGCCCTGGCCCACCTGCGCGCGCACGTACATGCCCGGCAGCAGTTGTCCTTCGGGGTTGGGGAACTGCGCACGCAGGGTGATGCTGCCGGTCTCCTGCTGCACATCGATGTCGGCGAACTCCAGCGTGCCCGGCAGCGGGTAGTCGGTGCCATCGGACAGCCGCAGCCGCACCGGCGCGCTGTTGGCCTGCACGCCACCCTCGGCAATGGCACGACGCAACGCCAGGTACTCGTTGCTGGACTGGGTGATGTCCACGTTCATGGGATCCACCTGCTGGATCCGCGCCAGCGGATCGGCCTGGGCGGATGTCACCAGCGCACCCGGGGTGAACAGCGCGCGCCCGATGCGACCGGCAATCGGAGCGGTGACTGTGGCAAAACCCAGCCGCGTGCTGGCGGTATCGCGCGCCGCCTGCGCAGCCTGCACCGCCGCATCCGCCTGCTGGCCACTGGCGATGGCATCGTCCACGTCCTGCCGCGCGGCCAGCTGGTCCTTGCCCAGCGCCTGCATCCGCTGCGCCCGCAGGCGCGCGGTCACGGCGGCCGCTTCGGCGGTCTTCAGGTTGGCCTGCGCCTCGTTCAGGGCGGCTTGGTACAGCGCCGGCTCGATCTGGAACAGGGGCTGCCCGGCCTTCACCAGCTGCCCCTGCTCGAACAGCCGCTTCACCAGCACCCCGTCCACCTGCGGGCGTACATCCGATTCCTGCGAGGCGATGGTGCGTCCCGGCAGCTCCTGCTCCAGCGCCAGCGCCTGGTTCTGCAGCGTCAGCACGGTAACTTCCGGCGTCGCCCTGCCTGGTTTGGGCGCGTCCTTGCCGCAGCCGGCCAGCAGGGTAGCCAGGGCAAGCACCAGCAGCGGCCGGCGCCAGCCCGCGGCAGGCAGGGAGAAGTACGGAAGGGTCATCGGCAGCAGGTTCCACGCGCGGGGGGAGCGTTCGGCGCCGAATATAGAAGACAGCGCGCTGCGATCCAGCGAAAAACGCATGAAACATTTTTCATTTGCAGTGCACGCCTACGGTTGCGAGGATGCGCAGGTCCCAATCTGCAAAGTGGCCCATGCCGCGCGTACTCACCATCGAGGACGACCTTGTCACCGCGGAGGAAATCGCCACCGAGCTGCGCAGCCACGGCTTCGAGGTGGATCTGGCCAGCGACGGCAGCAGTGGCCTGGCGCTGGCACGTTCAGGCGACTACGCGGTGATCACCCTGGACCGCATGCTGCCCGGCATTGACGGGCTGGCCCTGGTCACCACGCTGCGCCATGAAGGCATCGCCACGCCGGTGTTGATGATCAGTGCGCTGTCGGACGTGGATGAACGCGTGCGTGGCCTGCGTGCTGGTGGCGACGACTACCTGACCAAGCCGTTCGCCTCCGATGAAATGGCCGCGCGCGTGGAAGTGCTGATCCGGCGCCAGGGCCAGGCCGCTGCCAGCGACAAGGTGCTGCGCGCCGGCGACCTGGAACTGGACCTGATGAGCCGCTCGGTACGCCGTGGCGGCCAGGAGATCAACCTGCTGCCGACCGAGTTCAAACTGCTGGAATTCCTGGTCCGCAATGCCGGCCAGGTGGTCACCCGCACCATGTTGTTCCAGGAAGTCTGGGGCTACCACTTCGACCCGGGCACCAACCTGATCGACGTGCATATCGGCCGGGTGCGCAAACGCATCGAACAACCCGGCCGGCCGCAGCCGATCTTGACCGTACGTGGAACCGGTTATGTCTTCGACGCGCAATCCTGACCATTGGCGCTCATCCAGCAGCCGCCTGCTGGGCCTGTACTGCATCCTGTTCGTGGCCTGGTCCAGCCTGCTGCTGGGCGTGATGTACTGGCGCATCTCGGACTACCTGAACGACCTGACCGAATCGGGCCTGCAGCAGCGCGCCCATCTGTTCATGAGTTTCGACGGCCCAGCGCTGGATGACGCGCTGCGCGACAGCCAGCGCTTCGACCTGCACCAGGTATATACGTACGGGCTGTTCGACAAGTCCGGCGTGGCGATGGCGGGCCCGCTGACGGCCATCCCCGAAGGACTGCCGCTGGATGGCAACTCGCACCAGGTAGCGGGTTGGACGCTGGTCGATGGCCGCCACGAGAGCGGTGGCAGCGCGCTCGGCGTGGTGACCCGGGATGGCCGGACACTGGTGTTCGTGCGCCAGAACGGCAAGCTGATGGCGGTCAACAGCATCATCCTCGATGCACTGCTGTGGGGCGTGTCACTGACCGTCATCCCCGGGCTGGTGGGCTGGCATCTGCTGCGCCGGCGCCCATTGAAGCGGATCCAGCAGATCGAAGCGGCCACCAACCGCATCATTGCCGGTGACCTCGGGCAACGCCTGCCGGTATCCAACCGACGCGATGAGATCGATCGGCTGTCGAGCATCGTCAATGCCATGCTGGAACGCATCGAACAGCTGATGACCGAGGTCAAAGGCGTGTGCGACAGCATCGCGCATGACCTGCGCACACCGCTCACGCGCCTGCGTGCACACCTCTACCGCATGCGCGTGGGCCTGGACGAGCACGACCCGCATGCGGACCCGCTGGACAAGGCGCTGGCGGAGACCGACATGCTGATGGCGCGCTTCGCCGCCCTGCTGCGCGTGTCCGAGCTGGAAAGCCACCAGCGCCGTTCGGCCTTCGACGAGGTCGACATCGCCGACCTGCTGCAGGAACTGCACCAGTTCTACCTGCCATTGGCCGAAGAGAAACAACAGGATCTGCAACTGCAGGTCGCGCCGCAGATCGGCAAGCTGCGCGGCGACCGCGAACTGCTGTTCGAAGCGGTGGCCAACCTGCTGTCCAACGCCCTGCAGTTCACGCCTGCGCACGGGCGCATCCTGCTGCGCGCGGTGGACGACCACGGCGCGCCCCGGATCGATGTGATCGACAA
This sequence comes from Stenotrophomonas sp. 2YAF26, assembly GCF_052114625.1. Taxonomy (NCBI): domain Bacteria; kingdom Pseudomonadati; phylum Pseudomonadota; class Gammaproteobacteria; order Lysobacterales; family Lysobacteraceae; genus Stenotrophomonas; species Stenotrophomonas sp. 2YAF26. The sequence continues at coordinate 204,433 of NZ_JBFRFC010000003.1, forward strand.
CGGGCCGGGCATCCCGCCGCAGGACCGCACCTTGATCTACCAGCGCTTCTTCCGCGGCAGCAGCAGTGCCGGGCAAGGGCCCGGCTTTGGCCTGGGGCTGTCGATCGTGGCCGCCATTGCCGGGCTGCACGGCTTCCGTGTCCGCGCCGGCAGCGCGCCCGGCGGCGGCGCCTGGATGAGCATCCGCGGCGCCGCAGACGGCCTGCCCTGAAGCTGGACTCATCACCGGCAAGTGCATTTGGGAATCATTTGTATTTGGAAGCAGGCATCCGGATAATCCGCCGTCACCGCCCTTCCCGGATTTCCCACGATGCCCGCCCTGACGTCGCGCCGCCCGCTGCTGTACACGCTGTTCCTGCCCACCCTGCTGGCGTCGGCCATCGCCCAGGCCCAGGACGGCACTGCGGCCCGGACCCTGGACAAGGTGACCGTGGTGGCCGAGCGCGCCAGCACCGCGACCAAGACCGACACCGCCCTGACCGAGACGCCGCAGGCGATCAGCGTGGTCACCCAGCAGCTGTTCACCGATCGCGGCGCACACAACCTGCAGGAAGTGCTGCGCTACAGCGCCGGTGTCACCGCCGACGCCTGGGGCCTGGACACCCGCAATGACGCCAGTTCGGTCCGTGGCCTGGACCCGGTTCAGTACCAGGATGGCCTGCGCCGCAGCTACGGCTTCAGCCCGCTGGCACGCCCGGAGGTATACGGCCTGGAACGGGTGGAAGTGCTGCGCGGCCCGTCATCGGTGCTGTACGGAGCGGGCGCCACCGGCGGCATCATCAACGCCATGAGCAAGCGCCCGAGCTTCGGCGCCGCCAGCGGTGAGGTCGGCCTGCAGCTGGGCAGCTTCGATCGTCGGCAGCTGCAGGGCGACATCGGTGGTGCGCTGAATGACGACGGCACGGTTGCCGGGCGTTTCGTCGGTCTGGTCCGCGAATCGAACATGCAGACCGATGTCCTCAAGGACGACCGCGTGTATCTGGCACCCTCGATCAGCTGGCGCGGTGAACGCAGTACGTTGACCCTGCTGGCCAGCTACCAGCACGACAAGACCGGCTCCAGCCAGCAGTTCCTGCCGCTGGCCGCCACCCTGCACGCAGCGCCCGGTCGCCGCCTGGATCCGACCACCTTCATCGGCGATGCCGGTTTTGACCGCATCGATTCGCGCGTGTACAGCCTGACTGCCCTGTTCGATCATCGCTTCAACGATGCGGTCAGCCTGCGCTCGGCGGTGCGCTACATCGACGGCAAGACCACCCTGCAGCAGTTGTATGTGGACAGCTACAGCAACCCGGAAAACCCCTTCATCGATGCCGACCGGCGCGTGGTCAACCGCACCGCCTACGGCACGCAGCCGGACATCCAGGTGATCAGCGCCGACAACGCGGTGCAGTTCGACTTCGCCACGGGCGCCTTCCAGCACCTGCTGCTGGCCGGCGTGGACTACAGCCAGTACAAGGAGCAGCTGCAGCGGCTGGATGCCACCGGCACGCCCATCGACGTCTACGCGCCGGTATCGACCGCCCCGACCGTTCGTGGCTGGGAGCGCCAGCCGGACCAGGAGTCTTCCCAGCTAGGCATGTATGTGCAGGACCAGATCCGCTGGGCTGATCGCGTGTCGCTGGTGCTGGGTGCGCGTCGCGACCATGCTCGTTCGAAGACCGAAGGCCAGCCCAGCCAGACCGACGATGCCACCACCTACCGCGCCGGCCTGATCGGCGACGTCGGCGGCGGCGTATCGCCGTACCTGAGCTACAGCGAATCGTTCCTGCCGGTGTCCGGCCAGGATCTGTTCGGCAATGCATTCAAGCCGATGCGCGGGCGCCAGGCCGAAGGTGGCATCAAGTGGCAGCCGGCCCGCAACATGCTGTTGACCCTGGCCGCCTACCGCATCACCGAGACCAACCGGCAGACCAACGACCCGGACAACGTGCTGAACGTGGTGCAGACCGGCCAGATCCGTTCCAAGGGCGTGGAGCTGGAAGGCCAGTTCCAGTTCGCCAACGAGCTCACCGTCACGGCAGCCTTGGCGCGCAACGAAGCCGAGGTCAGCCGCAGCAACTTCGCACTGGAAGTGGGCGAACGCCTGAACGACACCCCGCAGGACCTGGCCTCGGCCTGGGTGTCCAAGGGCTTCCAGCTGGACGACGACGCACGGATGAAACTCGGCCTGGGTGTTCGCCATGTCGGCAACACGGTGTCGCTGGGCAATGGCGGCCGCGTCATCACCCCCAGCTACACCCTGGCCGATGCGCTGGTGGAAGTGCAGGTGACCAACTGGACCTGGGCCTTGAACATCACGAACCTCACCGACAAGCGTTACTACGCGCCGTGCCGCACCTTCGGCGATTGTTTCGCTGGCTACCCGCGCGTGGTCACCGGCACCATCAGCTATCGGTTCTGAGCACGGCAACGGCCGGCGACCGCCGCAGCAGCACATGCAGCAGCAGGGAGCTGCCGGCGGTCAGCGCCGACAACACGTGCAGCAGCTGCGCCAGCGCTTCGCCGCTGGCGCGCTGCAACTGCAGCGACGTTGACCCAGGCAGCAGCGGCTGGGCCGAATGCAGTGCACCGGTAGCCAGATAAACCGCGGCCTTGCCCACTGCCGGAGCGGATGCGCCCGGCAGGCGTTGACCGATGAGCGTCGCCAGCAATGCAGTCACCGCAGCAAGTGCGATGCCCTCGCCCGCTACCCGCACCGTGCCGAAGATTCCCGCCGCCATGCCCGCGCGTTGCACCGGCACTACGCTGACCGACAACCCGTCCATCAAGCCCCATGGCAATGCGGTGCCTGTACCGATCAGCACCAGCAGCGGGATCCATTGCGCCGGCAATGGATGTGCCGCCTGCCGCGACAGCAGATACAGCCCCAGCGCGCAGAGCAGCAACCCAGCCACACACAGGCGCGTGCTTCCCAGCCGGACGGCCCAGCGCGCAGCCAGCAGTGGCAGCACCAGCATCGGCGCGGACAGTGCCAGCATCTGCACGCCAACGGTGGCGACGCTCTGGCCATGCACGCCCAGCAACTGCAACGGCAGGACCACCAGCAGCACCACGTAGCCGAAGCAGGTTGCCACCGGCAGCAGCTGCACTCCGACGAATGCCCGCTGTGCGAACAGCGAAAGATCGAGCAACGGCGCCGGCTGCCTGCGCTCGATCAGCACGAACGATGCCGCCAGCAACACGGTCGCCAGCAATGCCCATCGCACCCGCGCTGCGTACAGGCCGAATTCGCCCAGCCACAACAGCGCCAGTGTCAGCATGCTCAGTGTCAGGCTGAAAGCCAGCATGCCCGATACGTCCAGCTGCGCAGCCTGCCCGCGGCTCTCCGGCAACATGCGGGCTGCCAGCGTGCACGCCAGCAGAGCCAGTACACCTCCGGCCGCAAACACGCTTCGCCAGCCCAGCGCCTCAAGCAGTACGCCTGCAAGTAGTGGCCCCAGCGCCAGGCCGGCACCGAAGGTCGTACCCAGCAGGGCAAACACGCGCGTGCGGGCCTGGCCGTGCCACGCCTGCGCCAACGCGGCGCTGCCCGACGCCAATGCCGCCGCAGCGCCCACGCCTTGCAACCCGCGCGCCAGGTCCAGCCAGAACAGATCCGGCGCAAGGCAGACGAACATCGTCGCCAACGCGAAGCCGCCGCTGCCCAGCAGGAACAGGCGACGCCGCCCATAGCGGTCCGCCAGCCCACCTGCCGCCAACAGCAGGCTGCCGAATCCGAGCATGAAGGCGTTGGTCACCCAAGCCAGCGAAGCGGGCGAACTGGCCAACTGGATGGCCAACACCGGCACCGCGACAGCGCCGGCCGAGAACGACAATGGCAACGCGAGCGCGGCCAGACACACCGACAACAGGGCCCAGCGCCGTTGCGCGGAGTGGGAATCGGTCAGAAAACGGGCCATCGCGGCCTCCTGCAGAAGGGGCCATTGATGATGAACAGGCCGCGATCCGGGAAAAACAGGCCCGCAGGCGTTTGATTGCAGCCAGATGTTCCGCAATCATTCCGCCATGGACTCCATTTCCGCACTGCTGGCCTTCGTCCGCACCGCCGAGGCCGGCAGCATTGTCGGTGCCGCCCGGGTGCTGGGCCTGTCCGCCTCCGCAGTGGGCAAGCGGATCGCCCGCCTGGAGCAGGACCTGGGTACGCGACTGTTCCACCGCACCACGCGCCGCATGCACCTCACCGACGAAGGCGACCTGCTGCTGCAGCGCTGCCGCCGGGCATTGGATGAACTATCCGAGGCCCAGGCTGATCTTGCGCAACGCCAATTCGCTCCGCGCGGCCTGCTGCGGATTGGCCTGCCCACCATCGGCTACCGTTTTCTGCTGCCGGTGCTGCCCGGCTTCCAGCAGCGCTACCCGCAGGTGCAGTTGGAACTTGATTTCAATGACCGCCTCGTGGATGTAGTCAGCGAAGGGCTGGATGCGGTGATACGCAGCGGTGAACTGGCCGATTCCAGCCTGATGTCGCGTCGCCTCGGCAGCTTCCACTTCGTGCTGTGCGCAGCGCCGGTGTACCTGCGAACACACGGCTGGCCACAGTCGCTGCCGGAACTGCGTTCACTGCAGGCGGTGCGTTTCCGCTTCCCGACCACCGGCACGCTGCAGCCCTGGAGCCTGCCCGGCGTGAATGGCGATGCCGGCGCTGCTCTGGCTACGGCAATGACCTGCAACAACATGGAAGCGCTGCTGGCTGCGGCGATCGGTGCCATGGGCGTGGCCTGGATGCCTGATTTCCTGGCGGCCGAAGCACTGGCCGATGGCCGGCTGCAGCAGGTGCTGCCGATGCTGGAACGGCAGCACGGACAATTCTCACTGCTGTGGCCGGGCAATCGCCACCCCAGCGCGCGCCTGCGGGTGTTCATCGATTACACGGCCGAACATCTGTTCGCCCGTCCCCGCTGAGCAGACAGATGCACCGCCCGCCGCCGCTCCCGCGCACGACGTGCATTGCCACCCCCGAGGCAAGCGCGATCAGCGCATTCGTGGCTGACCACGAACTGGCGGCGGGCGATGCGGGTTGGCGTACCGGACAACTCTGGGACTGACCGGCGGATCATTGTGATCCCCACACATCGCCCACCACGGACAGCGGGGCACGAGATCCGCAGGCGCCATCCGTGCGCCTGCCGATCACGTGCCAGAGTTGATTGTGGGACGCCAATCCCAGTCGGCCGATGATGGCCGACGGGGACATGCTGGTCGTCGTAGCCGAGGCGGTATGTAGGGATTGCCCGCACCGGTGCATCAGGCTTGCCGCAGGCATGATTCCCGAAGACAGAACTGCCGGCCGAATCACATTCCGGAGGCATGCACGACGCGGATCACCGCCGCACCCGCGCATGCAATACGGATGCTCTGCCGGCAATCACGACACTACCGGTTGTGCTGCCATCGCCAGGAAATTCTGCAGCACCGGCGTGGGTGATTCCGGGCGCATGCAGAACTGCAGTTCGAACGCAGCGTTGCCGCCGTCCAAGGGCCGATAGACGATTTCCTCGGGACGGAACCCGGCCATGCTTGCCGGCACGATCGCCACGCCCGCTTCGACGGCCACCAGCGACAGCACTGCGTGCATGCCCTGTGCTTCCTGCACGACCCGTGGCGTGAAGCCGGCAGCAGTACACAGGCCCAGCACCTGCGCGTGGAAGCCGATGCCTTCGGCCGATGGCCATGAAACGAACGGCTCGTCCACCAGGGCTGGGACATCCAGCCGTTGCCGTGCGGCCAGCCGATGCGCGCGCGGCAGGGCAATGGCCAGTCGATCATGGTCGAACGCCTGCAGATGCAGCTCTGCGGAAATGATCGGCGGAATCAGGATGCCCAGGTCGATGCGCCCTTCGCGCAGCCACTGTTGCTGCTGCCGCGAGGTGGCTTCGTGCAGATGCAGCTGCACCTGCGCAAACGCATGACGGAACTGGCGGATCAGCGCCGGCAGGCGCCCATAGAGTGCGCTGCCGACATAGCCTACGCGCAGGCTGCCGGTCTGCCCTGCCGCCGCTTCCCGCGTGCGCTGCAGCGCCTGTTCGGCATGCTGCAGGGTTGCACGCGCCTCCACCAGCAGCGTCTGCCCCGCCGCGGTCAGGCCCAGCGTGCGGTTGCCGCGTACGATCAGCCCGGTACCCACCTCGTCTTCCAGGCGCCGCATCGCCGCCGTCAATGGCGGCTGCGACATGTGCAGGCGTGCAGCAGCGCGATGGAAGTGCAGTTCTTCGGCCACCGCCACGAACTGGCGGAGCAGGCGCAGATCGATCATTTCATCGCAGGCAGGTGGAGACCTGCCTAGGGTACGCGTTCAACCGCGCGCATCGACACTCGGCCGCGCAATGACCGGCCACTGCAGGGCCACCGATTCGATGCTGTCCGCTGCGACCGCACGCAGGTCGCGCGGATAGGCCACGTGTTCGGCTTCCTGCAATCGCAATGCATGGAACTGGCCGTTGCTGGCCCGCAGTGTCCAGCCACCCTGCCGGCAACGCGTGGAGGCAAGGAAGGCAACCCCGGGCGCCACCGCCTCTGGATGCAGTTCATCCGGTTCCCCATCGATGCCCCACATGCGGGTCTTGGCCACCGGCGACACCGCGTTGACGACGATGCCGTGTTCGGCACCTTCCAGGGCCAGCACATTGACCAGCCCCTGCGCAGCCAGCTTGGCCATCGCGTAGCCGCACAGGCCGCGCTGCGCATACTGCGGGTACAGCGCGCGATCGGATGTGGTCAGCACGATGCGGCCGCCGCCGGCAGCACGCATCGCAGACCATGCCGCCTGTGCCAGCCACAGCGGTGTCTTCGCCGCCAGGCACAGCATCTGCTCCAGCGCATCGTCTTCCACCACTTCGATACCGGCGTAGGCCACCCAGCCGGCGTTGTGGATGATGAAGTCCAGGCGACCATGCCGCTGCAGGATGTCCTGCACGAGCGCGTGGCAACCGCTGCGCTGGTTGATGGGGCCGCTGGCGGCTTCGACCGGCAGGCCCTGGGCATGCAGTGCTGCCACCGCCTGGGCGATGCGCTGCGGATCGGTACCCGTGCCGTCCGTTGCGGCGCCCACGTCATGCATCACCACGTGCGCGCCACGCTGGGCCAGCAGGCGGCTGTAGGCCAGGCCGAGGCCACCGGCGGCACCGGTTACCAGGCCCACCTGGCCTTCGAACGAGATACTGGAATTGGGTTTCATCGGCACAGCTTCAACCAAGCGCGCCGGCCCCGGCCAATACTGTTGGCGGCACGCCACGATACGCCCACGCTATCGCGCGTCATCGGCTGAAGCGGCGGGCGCCGGCCACGCAGATCACCGCTGCCACGGTCACCAGCAACATGCCGGCGCTGACGGTCTCGTGCAGCAGCAGCGCCGCCAGCGCCAGGCCGAAGAACGGCTGCAGCAGCTGCAGCTGGCCGACCGCCGCGATACCGCCTTGGGCCAGGCCGCGATACCAGAACAGGAAACCGACCAGCATGCTGAACACCGCCACGTACCCCAGCGCCCACCAGGCCGACGCGGCGACCGCCGTGAACGAGGCCGGACGCATCGCCACCATCAGCGGCAGCATCACCGGCAATGCAAGCAGCAGTGCCCAACTGATCACCTGCCAACCACCCAGATGCCGGGCCAGGCGACCGCCCTCTGCGTAGCCGAGCCCGCACACCACGATTGCCGCCAGCATCAGCAGATCGGCCTGCAGCGAGGCCTCGATGCCGTTGCGTGCGGCATAGCCGACCACACAGGCGCTGCCCAGCAGCGAGAAAACCCAGAATGCCGGGCGTGGCCGGTCGCCGCCGCGCAGGACGCCGAATACCGCCGTGCTCAGCGGCAGCAGTCCGAGGAACACGATGGTATGTGCCGAGGAGGCGTGGCGCAGGGCGAGCGCGGTCAGCAACGGGAAGCCCACCACCACGCCCAGGCTGACCAGCACCAGGCCGGGCAGATCGCTTCTGACCGGACGCGGCTGGCGCAATGCCAGCAGCAGCACCAGCCCCAGCAACGCGGCGATGCTGGCGCGCGCGGCAGTAACGAAGCTGGCGTCCAGTTCCATCACCGCCATGCGAGTGGCCGGCAAAGAGCCGGCGAAGATCACCACACCGATGAAGCCATTGATCCACCCGCTTGCCGACCGTTCCACACCCTGCTCCAGAAGTACCGGGCAATAGCCGGCTGTGCCCATCATTGAGCCACCGGGCGCCGGCGATACACAGCTACAATCCAGTACAGTTACAAGTAACTGTACTGCCCACAATTCCCTTACAGTCGCTCTCATGTCCCAACCACCCAGCCGCATCGACAGCGTCATCCACGCCGTCCGCTCACGCATCAGTTCACGCCTGGATGGCCCGGGCAGCCGCCTGCCATCGGTGCGCGCGCAGGCGGCGACTATGGGCGTTTCCGTGTCCACCGTGGTGGAGGCCTACGAGCGATTGGCGGCCGAAGGCGTGATCGCCGCGCGCGCCGGCTCCGGCTTCTACGTGGCTGGCCCGGCAGCACCGCTGGCGCTGGCCGAGATGGAACCGCGTCTTGATCGCGCGGTGGACCCGCTGTGGGTGTCGCGGCAATCGCTGGAAACCCCGTCCGGCCACCTCAAGCCGGGCTGCGGCTGGATGCCCAGCGACTGGCTGTACCACGATGGGCTGCGCCGTGGCCTGCGCCGCATGGCCCGCGCCGACGCCGCACACCTGGTCGACTACGCAGGGCCGCTCGGCCTGCCGGCACTGCGGCAGACGCTGCAGCGACGCGCGGCCACGCTGGGCATCGACGCGTCGATGGAGCAGTTGCTGCTGGCCGAATCGGGGACGCACGCGGTCGACCTGATCTGCCGCTTCCTGCTGAAGCCCGGTGACTGCGTGCTGGTCGACGACCCGAGCTATTTCAATTACCACGCGATGTTGAAGGCCCATCAGGTGCAGGCCATCGGCATACCGTACACACACACCGGGCCGGACCTGCAGGTGTTTGCCAGCGCGCTGCAGGAACACGCGCCACGCCTGTACATCACCAATGCCGGGCTGCACAACCCGACCGGCGCAGTGCTGTCGGCGACCACGGCACACCGCCTGCTGGGCCTGGCCGAACACAGCGAACTGATCATCATCGAAGACGACATCTTCGCCGACTTCGAGCTGCGCCCGGCGCCGCGGCTGGCGGCCCTGGATGGATTGTCGCGGGTGATCCATGTCGGCAGTTTCTCCAAGACCATTTCCGCGGCATCGCGCTGCGGCTACATCGCCGCGCGCCCCGACTGGATCGAAGCACTGACCGATCTGAAGCTGGCCACCAGCTTCGGCGGTGGGCACCTGGCCGCGCACCTCATGCAGATCGCACTGACCGACAGTGGCTACCGCCGCCACATGCAGGCGGTGCGCACGCGCCTCGCCGATGCGCGCAAGCACACGCTGCGGCAGGTGCAGAAACTGGGCATCACGCCGTGGCTGCAACCCGAAGCAGGGCTGTTCCTGTGGTGCCAGCTGCCCGATGGCCGTGATGCATCGGCGGTGGCCAGGCAGTGCCTGCGCGAAGGCGTGGTGGTAGCGCCGGGCAATGCCTTCAGCCAGTCGCAGCGGGCTGCCGACTACGTGCGCTTCAATGTGTCGCAGTGCCAAGACCCGAAGATCTGGCAGGTGCTTGGGAAGGCGTTGCAGCAGCACAGCTGAGGCATCCGAGTGCGTTATCCTGCCAGCCATCCAGGCAAGGAGCGCCCGCATGCGTCGATGGATCGGCATCACCTTGGTCTGCGGGCTGGCCAGTGGTTGCGTCACGTTCGGGCCACCCGACGGCTCGCTGCAGATCGCTGGCTATGCGCCCACGGATGGCAACTTCCAACTGCAGATCACCGCGCCGGGGGCGTCCAACACGGATGCCGAGCCGGTACAGGGCTATTTTCAACGGCACTTGATGGTTCATTCCAGCAGGCCCGGTCGCGTCGCCCTGCTTTGCAATGGAAGGCTGCAGGCCGAACGCAGCTTCCGCTATGGCCGCGACGTGGGGTTCGGCGAGGTTCTGCCGCTTCTTGTTTTCGAACGCAGCGCGCTGGATCTGGGCGGCAGCACGCCGGTCGTACGCATGCGCGCCTTCCAGTCCGACTTCCTGGAATGGAACAAGGCCTCGCTTGCACGGCTGGCAGAGCATGGCCCATCGCGCGGCCAGGCATTGGCCGATGCGTCGTACGCGAAGCTGGTGGAGCACTATGCCCTGCCGGGCACCTCTCGCACCGTCATGCGCCGGCCCAGCGTCGAGTCAGCGCATGATCCGGAAATGGAACAGGTCCTGGCCGTGCAGATCCTCGGCGACGCAGCGTCCATACGTACCGCGCAACAGCGCCGCTCCACCGTCCGCATCCATGAGTACCGGTTGCAGCGCGTACACGATGACTGGCGATTGGCCGGCCTGTATCGCCTGGAAGCAGACGGGATGAAGCCCGCGCTCTGAAAAGCCCCGGCTCAATGGGCGAGGTAGGTCTCTGCCGGGATGTCCAGAAGCTCCGGACCCGAAAGCGCCGCGCCCTGCAGATCGGCGCCGGTATTCAAGGCATTGTCGATCGCATTGAGCGACGAACTGCGCTGGCAGATCGCCCGGAACGCGGCGCGTGGACCTTCGTGGTACATGACCAGGGCGCGCTGGAGACCGGCGGCGAATACAGGCTCACGGTCGAGCGGCAGTTCATGCAGCTCGCCTTGTGCGTCGGAGGCGGTGAATGTACCGGGCAGCTGCACGCCCAGTTCCATATGACCGATCAGGGCCATGGCGAAGGCTTCAGGCAACCACACCAGCAGGCGGCGCATCTGCCAGTGTTCGCTGCCGAGCGCGAGCAGCGCCCGCTCGGCCTGCTCCTCATCCACGCCCTCCCGTCCCAGCATTGTCAGCGCCAGTTCGAAGGCTTCCGCCGATGGCATCGCGGGGCTGCGAGGGTCCATTCCCGATCTCTTCAATGCATGCAGGCGCAGACCTTAAGCAAAGGCGGGCCACTGTGCAATCGAGACTTGCCGAGCACGGTAAAGTGGATGTTCGCCATTGCCGCAGGAGTCCTTCCGATGTCCTTCTCCGATCCCCACGCCGTGGCCCGCTACGCGGAGGGCCCGCTGCGGCAGGTACCAGGTTTCCTCGGACTGCAGCAGATGAGCCACCTGCTGCTGGCCGAACACGTACCCGATGATGGCGAGGTGCTGGTGCTCGGCGCAGGCGGCGGTCTGGAACTCAAGGCCTTCGCAGAAGCGCACCCGCAATGGCGGATGCTCGGCGTCGATCCTGCCGCGCCAATGCTCGCGCTGGCCGAACAGACCCTGGGGCCGTTGATGGCCCAGGTGACGCTGCTGGAAGGCTACATCGACGATGCCCCGCAGACCGTCTTCGACGGCGCCACCTGCCTGCTGACCCTGCACTTCCTCACCATTGAACAGCGCCTGCACACCCTGCGCGAACTGCGGCAACGGCTGCGACCGGGTTCTCCGCTGGTGGTGGCCCACCACAGCGTGCCGCAGGACGCAGACGGCAAGCATCGCTGGCTGCAGCGCTACGCCGCGTTCGCCGAGGCTTCCGGCATTCCACGTGCCGATACACAGCGCGCGATCGAGGCGATTGCCGAGCGCCTGCCGCTGCTCTCACCCGAACAGGAAGTGGCGCTGCTGCAGGAGGCCGGCTTCGAGAACGTGGAACTGTTCTACGCCGGCTTCAGCTTCAAGGGCTGGGTGGCACATGCGCCGGCCACACCGGTATAGCGCCGCGACGCACGCTCATGGCACCACGGTGATGCCGATCCGCTGCATCAGCAGCGCGACCTGCTGCACATCGAGCGTGGCGCCACGCAGGTTGGTGCTGCGCAGGTCCAGTTCGCCCAGTTCGGAGTTGGTCAGGTCGCAATCGGTGAAGTTGGCGGAATTCCAGTCGACGCCATCGAACTGGCCGCCGGACAGGTCCGACCCCGCAAAACTGGCGCCGCTCACGTTGGCGCCGTCCCAGCGGTTTTCCCACAGCTCGCACTTCTCCAGCGTCACCCGCGAGAAGTTGGCATAGCGCAGGTTGCTCTTCTTGATGAAGGCACTGCAGAACCAGCTGCGCGTGGTGATCTGGTTCATGAAACTGGCGTTGCTGAAATCGGCACCCTGTGCGCGGCATTCGCTGATTTCCAGCCCCAGCGCCTTGATGAAGTTGAAGCTGCACATGCTGATGTCGCACTGGCGGAAGCTGGCTTCCTTCAACGTGGCACCACTGAAACGGCACCCGGTGCGCGTGTCGGCATCGTAGAAGCCGCAGTTCACGAACTCGGTGGCGGTGAGGTCCACGCCGGAGAAATCGCATTCGAGGAACTGCTGGTCGACCACCTTCTGGCCGGTGAACTGATCGGCGCCGATGCGCAGCTTGTGGTGAACAGTGGAGGACATGCAGGGTTCCGTGCCGGGTGCCTTGCCATGATGCCGCGCTGGAAAGGCGATGGACAGCACCAACTCGCGCGCGATTCACCAGCGCTGCAGCCGCAGTGTGTACAGGCGTCCCTACGCGCCGCCACCAACGCCAGATACTGCACATTAACGCACAGACAACCTGGTAGAGCGCATCGGCCGGCAGAGGGCGATCGTGACTGGTGCGCTGCTGGCCTGCGCCGGCGTGCTGGTGCTCACCCTGGTCACGCCATGGCAGGTGTCGTTGGTCGGCTATGTGCTGGCCGGCCTGGGCTGCGCCACCATCGCACCGGCGCTGTTGTCGCTGGCTGGCAGCCAGAACCGGATGCCGCGGGCGATCGCCATCACCGCCGTGTCCACCCTCGGCTTTGCCGGCATTCTTGCCGGCCCGGCGCTGATCGGTTTCGCCGCCAATCACTTCGGCCTCATCGCCGCCTTTGTCGGTGTGGCGATGGCGCTGTTGCTGGTGGCGGTGTCGACGCGCTGGCTGCGGGCATGAGGCGCATGGCGGCGCTTGTGCCGGAATGTCATGCGCAACCGCCGGTAGCCAATGACGGTTGCCGTTGCACATAACGCGGTGCCTGCCAGGCTGAGCAGCAGCAGCATGACCAGCCGCGCACTGTGCTGCCGCAGCATTGCCGGCAAGTCCCAGCTGTGCAGGAAGGAGAACAGCCAGCGACCTGCGCGCTCGCGCTTGCCCAGCGCCAACAGCAGATCGCCGGTGGCCAGGTCAACATAGACGCGGGTTGCCTCAGCGTCATCGAAATCAGCCATCGCCACCGGAAAGCGACGTACCGCGGCGCCGTTCATCGCCTCTGCAGCGCGTGGGTAGAAGTAGGCATCGGGCGCCTGCAGAATGGTGAATCCGCGCAGCCCCGCGTCGGACATCGCCGCGACCCTGCCCCGCAACCATTCTGCACCGAACGCAGTGGACACCTGCAGTGCGCCGCCACGCTCACTGACCACGCGCGAATCGGCATTGCCATCCAGCGCCACCGCGAACAGTTCACCGCCGATGCGTCGCCACTGGATCTCGACCGGCACGAACTGCGGTGTATGCACCGCAGCCAGTACTGCAGCCGGTTGCGCGAGGACGCCAGTATCCGCCGGCACCCCACCCTGATAGCGCGCAACGTCAAGCGAAGCGCGTGAGCTGCTGAACACCCCAAGCGGGTTCATCGACATCAACCCACTGAAGATCCAGGTGAACACGAATGCACTCGCCATCAAGCCGATCAGGTGATGCCAGCGCATCCACGGCTCCTGGTACGGCGTCTTCGACCCTGACCGGTACTGTCCGCGAAACCCCCAGCGCCAGATGCCGACCACGACCCCGCTGATTGCGGCCACCGTGCACAGCGCCGACAGCACGATCACCGTCCAGGTCCAGACCAGGTCCACCGACTGCATGCGCAGGAAGTACAGCCAGTGTAACCACGCACCCACATAGTTCCAGCGCTGCTGCAGGCGCGGTGCATCCAGCACGACTTCGCCGGTATGCGAGGACACGTAGACATCACCGGGCTGTGCGCCGCCGACGCCGACACGAAACAGCGGTCGATGCGGATCCAGCGCGCGCGAATGCGTCCAGCGGTCTTCGTCCAGCGGCATGGCGCCAACGAAGGCAGGGCCGCCGGCGAACTGCGCGGCGGAAACCTCGGCCAACTGCGCCGATACCGGCGGCAATGCCTGTCCGGTAAGAACCGACCACGCGCCCACGTTCGCGCCGGAGCGCACCACGTAGGCGGGCTCGCCACGCAGCGTCGTCAACACGACGCGCTCAGGCTCCTGTCGCACCACTTGCGGCAGCACGGAAAGTGCCTGCCAGCCCCGCGCGTCGACCAATGCGGGCAGCGCGGCCAACCGCTCCGCTGGCGTCAGCTTCGGGTAGCCGACGAACAGCATCACCATGCCGCTGACGAACCACAGCAGCATCAGCAGGCACCCGCCGATGCCCAGCCAGCGATGCGTCAGGTAGGTCCAGCGCCTGGCGGTGGATCGCAACGACATGGCGTGCGTCCTCAGAAGCGATGGTCGAGGCTGAACTCGACGCGCCGGTCCGCGCCCAGCAGCCACTGCGTGCTGGTGTAGTACGCCGTGCCGTAGTACGCCTTGTCGAACACGTTGAACACGCGCGCGGTCAGCCGTGTGCGCGGCGCGGCCTGCCAGGTCAGGGCCAGATCGGTGGTGGCGTAACCCGGAAGCTGCAGCGTGTTGGCGTTGTCGGCATAGCGCTTGCCCACGTAGCGCAAGCCACTGGCCACGCTCCAATCAGGCAGGAACTGCCAGCTCAACCAGACGTTGGCCAAACGTTCGGCCACGTTCGGCGGCACGTTGCCATCACGCGACACGATCACCGCCGGCGTGCCGGTGGCTTCCAGGAAATCCTCGAACCCGGCCTTGAGCACGGTCGCGTTGGCATCCAGCGACCACTGCGGCGCGAAGCTCCAGTTCAACGAAGCTTCGATTCCCTTTGAGGTCTGTGCCCCCACCTGCACGCGACGGTCGGGCTGCAACGGATCACGGCTGAGCAGGCCAGTCTTGCGGATGCGATAGGCCGCCAGCGTCCACTCGCCTCCGTCGAAGGCCTGCTTCATGCCGATCTCGATCTGCTTGCCCTTGGCCAGATCGAACTCGCCGTTGGCCGGGCTGATCATCAGCAGACCACTGACCGGGTCGGCCGCCTGCGAGTACTGCGCGTAGAGGGTCAACGAAGGCTGCACCGCGAAGACCGTGCCCGCGCGCCAGCCGGTGCTGTTGTAGGTCCTGGAGAACGCACGCTCGCCACTGATCAGGTCGTTGCGGTCGATCGTGGCACGGTCGTGGCGCAAGCCAGCGAGCACCGACCAGCGCTCGCTCAGTTCCAGCCGGTCTTCCACGAACAACGCGACCTGCTCGGCGCTGTTGCGGTAGCGCGGCAGGTTGGGTGCATCGCTGACGAACCCGCCGGGCACCGGATTGAAGGGATCCACCGGCCCCGAGCTGCCCGCATAGGTGTTGTTGGTGTGCTTGAAATGCGCACGGTTGGCATCGAAGCCAACGGCGAAACTGTTGGGCAGACCACCCGCATTCCCCAGCAGGCGCAGCGTGGAGGTCAACCCTGTCTGGTCCTGGTTGTGGGTGATCTGGGTGTTGCCGGAACGATCGATCAGGCCGGTGCGATCGTTGTAGACATAGGCCTCGGCGTTGCGCCAGTCGCGCTGGCTGTCGATCTGGTAGACCCGTGTGCGCCATTCCACGTTGTCGTTCGGCGTCCACGCCGCATCGAGCTGGGTCCAGCGGTCGCGGAAGCGGATCACGCTGTCGGCCACGTTGTAGTTCTTGTGGCGCAGCGCATCCAGCTGCTCTCCATCGATCAACGGCGTACCGAAGTAGCGCATCGGCTTCTGGTAGCCCTGCGCATGGGTCAGCGTGACCTGCAGATCGGTGCGGGGCTGCCATAGCAGCGCACCGGAAAACGTAGCATCGCCGTTGTGCCCGCGGTCGACCCACCCCCTGCTGTAGTTGCCGCTGACGTCCACGCGGTAAGCCAGCGCAGGCATGAGCGCACCGCCACTGCCGAATCCGAGTCGCGCGGTTTCCTCGCTTCCGACGGTCACACTGATCTCGTTCTCGATGGCACCGCGCGACGGCTTCTTCGGCACGATGTTGACCACACCACCGATGGCACCATCACCATGGATGACCGAGGCCGGCCCGCGCAGCACCTCGATGCGTTCGATCGACCAGGTATCGAACGGGAAGGTGATACCCACACCGCCATACTGGCGCAGGCCGTCGTACAGGCGCATCACCGAGGCACCATCGGTGAAGCCACGGCTGGACAGCGCACTCAGGCCGTTGCCTGGATGGGGCAGTGCACTGATCGCACCGGCGCGGGTGATCGCGTCGTTGAGATTGGAATCACCGCGCTGCTCCAGTTGCGCGCGCGAAATCACGGTCAGGCTGGCCGGGGTCTGCAGCACGCTCAGGCCGAGGGCCGAGCCGGTGCTGGCGGTGGAGGACAGCGCACCGCTGCGGGTATCCACCACGTGGACGGTGTCCAGAGTGGTCGGCGGCACGGCATCTGCAGCAAGCGCAGGCGTTGCCTGCAGGAAGGACGCGCACAACGCAGGCAGCGTCGCCCAGCGCAGCGGGGCGAAGTTGGGGGTGGTTTTCATGTATTCACGGCATGCAAGGCCGCCCCGCACTGCGAGGCAGCAGAAAGAATGGCGCACGCGGTAGTGCCAGGCCACGCCTGGCAACCCGGGAAAATCAATCAGCGCGTGCGCAAAGCGCTCAGACGGCCAACAGCACCGGTGGTCCACGCGCGCCCAACGTGCCGCAGATCCGCTGCGGCAACGCCTGCACCGCACCGCGCAGCGCGCGGCACACCGGTGCCAGCGGCATCATCAACAGCAGCGCCGCCACCAGCAGGGTGATCAGTCGTGCGGCAATCAGACAGTAGTCGCAGTCCACGCCCATCTCGTGATCGGCATGTGGATCGGCCGGCGGCTTCGGCGCCGCTTCGCCATGCTGCATTGCCATCGCGTGGTGGTCGTGGTGCCCTTCCCTCGCGTGCTGTGCGTGCAGGGCGTGGTCCATGACCGCCACCGTTGCAGCAACAGCAACGTGCGCATGCGCCAGCCAGCGGCTCACCAGCGGGGCAAGCAGCACCAGCAGCATGGCAAGCCATGCCAGGGTCTGGAACCGGCGGTGGAGAGCAGAGCGGCGCACGCGGCCATTCTACGGGGCTGAGGCCAACCTTGGACCACGTCCAGGGTTGCTGGTGCGGCCCTGCGACATCGTGACGCAGGGCGCCTCCGTGGTGAGCCACGACATACGCCGATATCCGCCGGGGGGACGGAAGGGCGCCTGGTGTGACCGGCCCCTTCCGTCCCCTGGCGGCAAACGCTAGAACCGTGCCGGTTGCTGCACAGCGCGTTCCAGGAACATGACGCCCGCCTGCAGGCTGTTGCGGGCGTTCTCCAACCAGCGCTCCGGATCGGCTACCGCGAATCGCTCCTGTGCATCCACATCCCCGGAGTCAGCCAGGTCGGCCAACTGCAGATGGATGTGGTGCTCCACCAGGCTCATCAATACGGCGAGCTCGGCCGATACCCCGGCGATGCGTTCGGTGAAGCCAGCGTCGTTGCTGTTCAGAGACATGTCCCCTGTTCCTATGCGTTGCGGTGTTGATGGATGGCTTCGAAACGCTCGGCGCAGGCAGGCCCACAGAACAGTCTGGCCGGATCGTTTTCGAAGTCTTCGCTGCAGTCCGGGTTTTGGCACTCCCCAGTAGGTTTGAGAGAGGCAACGTTGCCGGCCCGCACTGCGTGCTGGGCCAAGGCGCGTTGCAGGTGGCGCGCTTCCAGTTCCTGCGCTTCGTCGATGGTGTCCGTCATGCCAGTCGTATTTTATCGGGGGGTGGTCGCACCGATTGAGAACGTCGCGACCGTCGTGCGCGGTATCGGCACGGCATCGGACGTGCGTACTTCATCGGGTTCGTTTTCAAACATGCGGACTCCTTGTGCATGGCGCCCGGGTCGGGCGTTGAGAGAGGGCGAAGGGCCGTATCGAACGGCACCGGCATCATCGGAAAATGCGTTCTCGCCGGCTGCGACGCATCGTCGCGATGAGGACAATCTGCGACCGTCATCGCAGATCCCTCGCTGACAAGGACGCCATGCGAGACCGGGGATGCAAGGTGTCAAAAGGTGTTGCAAAAACAAGCCCGCTCCGACACCATGATGACGTCACCACCTACCATCACCCACTGACCACGTTGCGTCGGGCAGCCGCCGCATGTCCCGCGAACAGCGGGCAGCACACAGCACGTTGGCCGCAACCGGCCGCTGTGAACCGAACCACGCTTCAAGGGGACCCCGCCGAATGCAGACACCGCACCCAGTGCAGGACATCGTTCCAGCATTCCTGCAGGCCATGCACACGCACGGCATCGTGCCTGATGCACGTGGCCGAGATGCACTCAATGCGGACGGCACGCTGGTGCGTTTCCACGTCGAGGGGGATCGCCGCGGCACGCGCAATGGCTGGGCCGTGCTGTTCGGCGACAACGTGCCCGCCGGCGAGTTCGGCAGCTGGCGTACCGGCCTGCGCCAAGGGTGGTGCGCGAAGTCGCCGACCTCCCTGACCGCCGCCGAACAACGCGCGATCCGGCAGCGCCAGGATGCCGCCCGCGCGGAGCGGGAAAGACAGCAGCGCGAACGCGAGGACGCGGCGGCCAAGGCGGCCAATGTCCTGTGGAACCGTGCAGTGCCTGCCGATGCCAGCCACCCGTATCTTGTGCGCAAGGGCATCCAGGCGCACGGGCTGCGCGTAGCGGCGTGGCCGGTGCGCAACAGCGATGGTCTGGTGTTCCGGCACATCGACAACGCACTGCTGGTCCCGGTGACCAATACCGCGGGCCGAATCGTCTCGCTGCAGGCGATCTTTCCACGCATGGACCTGGCGCTCGGTCGCGACAAGGACTTCCTGGCGGGCGGCCGCAAACAAGGCTGCTTCCATGTCATCGGCAAGCCACTGTCCGGCCAGCCCATCGCCATCGCCGAGGGCTACGCCACGGCGGAATCCATCCATCAGGCGACCGGTTGGTGCGTGGTGGTGGCCTGGGACGCAGGCAACCTCGCCTCGGTCGCGCGCGCATGGCGCACCGCCATGCCAGACGCAAGCCTGGTGATCTGCGCCGACAACGACCAATGGACCCGGCAACCGCTGGAGAACCCCGGCGTCACCCAGGCAACGCATGCCGCTGCGGACATCGATGCACGCGTGGTATGGCCGGAGTTCGCCGTTCTGCACGACGAGGATGACCGCCCCACCGACTTCAACGACCTGCATCTGCGCGAAGGCCTGGGGGCATTGCGTGCGCAGCTGATGCCCGCCCCTGCCGCCACCGCCGATGAAGCGGCTACGGAAGATGAGGCGCCAGCAGTGGCGGCCGCGCGCTATCTGGTACCTGGCAACCTCTCCGCCTTCGACACCTTCACCCCGTTCCCCGACTGCAGCGCACGTGGCCGGCCGTTGCCGACCGCGCGCAACTTGGCCGAACTGTGCCGGCGCACCGGCGTGATCGTGCGCTACAACGTCATCCGCAAGGATCTGGAGATCCTCGTCCCCGGCCTGCAGACCACGGTGGACAATGCCAAGGAGGTCGCCGCCGGCGAAGTGATGGACTGCATGCACCGCGCCGGCATGGCCGTCGCCAGCTTCGAGACCAACCTGTGCCAGGTGGCCGAGGCCAATCCGTACAACCCGGTCGCCAGCTGGATCACCTCACGGCCATGGGATGGGCAATCACGCCTGCAGGCGTTCTTCGACACAGTGCAGGAAGCCCAGCCCACACGCATGGCCGACGGACGCGTGCTGAAGGAGATCCTGATGCGACGCTGGTTGATCTCCGGCGTTGCTGCCGCATTCGAGCCTGATGGCGTGGTCGCCCGCGGCGTACTGACCTTCGTGTCGAAGCAGAACCTGGGCAAGACGCGCTGGGCGCGGCAGCTGGCACCGGCCGAGCTGCAGCTGATCGCCGACGGCGTGGTGCTCGACCCCGCCAACAAGGACAGCGTCAAGCAGGTCATCTCCAAGTGGATCGTCGAGCTGGGCGAGGTAGATGCCACATTCCGCCGCACCGATATCGCCGCCTTGAAGTCATTCATCTCCCGCAGCCATGATGAAATCCGGCGGCCCTACGCGCGCACCGAGTCACGCTATGCGCGGCGCACGATCCTGTTTGCCAGTGTCAACGACGAACGCTTCCTGCGCGATGCCACCGGCAATACGCGCTGGTGGACCGTGCACGCAGTGGCGCTGGGCGAGCCTGCCCGGATCGACATGCAGCAGGTCTGGGCCGAAGCGCATGCGCTCTATTGCAACGGCGAAACCTGGCATCTGGCGAGTGATGAGCTGGACGCGCTGAACGCCACCAACAGCGAACACGAACCGATCTCGCCGATCGCCGAGCTGATCGACCGTCACTTCGACTGGTCGCTGCCTGCCGAGCAGCGGAGCGTGCCTTATCGCGCCACCGAGATCGCCATTGCCGTGGGCATCGACAAGCCCAACCGCCGGGACGTCAACGAGGCGGCAGCCTACGTGGTCAAGCGCCATGACGTACGCACCAGGCTGATCGGCAAGGAACGGGCGAAAGTGTGGCTGATGCCACCGCGCAGCCGCAGCGTTGCCGAGCACGCCGCCGGACCGTTCTGATGCCCCGGACCCACGACGGACGTGATGTCGGCAACAGCAGCGCCGACTGGCGCCTGGACTGCGAGGCACGACACCTGCTGGGGCTGGACGGCTACCACCGCATCGATGCGCGCGGACGCAGGATGAAGATAGGGCCTCGCCGGCACCGCCAGCAGTACCTTCAGGGCGTGCAGGCAGCACGTGGTCTTGCCGAGCGCGATCGGCTGGCAACGGCTGCGCTGCGGATATGGGACGCAGCGGCCCCCGTGCCCCCGGTAATGGATGACAGTAGATGAAAGGTGTTGACTAGAGGCGGCTACAAAGGCAAGATATGGGTAACGGCCACGCCACCTTCCAGGAGCCCAGCCATGCCTCGCGCCCGCCTGCACGCCTTCGAAGGCGAACAGCTGACCGTGCAGCAGATCCATCAACGCGTACCGGTTCTATCGCAACGGACCATCCGCGACCACCTCGCCGCCGGCCGCCGCACGTCCACGGCCATGCTGTGCTTCGACCCGATCGCCGCCGCAGCACGCGGCGGCCGCATCACCCAGCGCATCCTGCGCGCCCGCAGCACCACCGGCAGCGATTGCTGACTGCCGCCGCGCCTGCGCATTCCCCAAGGAGTACTTACCGCATGATCCCCGCCTCGCTCGACAGCAGCCAGCGCATGATCGCCGACACGCTGGCCGCATTCCGCTGCGGTTCCGCCTTTGGCAGCGTGCCGCTGCGATCCGCCCCGTTGACGCGGCCACCGCTCTACATCGGCATCGCCGGTGGCAAGGGCGTGGGCAAGGACACCCTCGCCAACGGCCTGGCCTCCGCGCTGGCCCTGCGCTGCGACACCTTTGCGGCCCCGGCGCGGCCAAGTGCCAGCGCCGGATGTCGTCGCGAGCATGTCCATCCGGAGCTGTGGGTGCGCTCGTTGTTCTCGCGCCTGCCCGAAGGCGGTCTGGTTCCCGATGTCCATTCCGCCGACGAGGCCCGCGCCATCCGCCGCCAGGGCGGCGTTGTGATCCGCATCACCCGCCCCGGCCACGACAGCGTGGACCTGCATGCCAGCGGCCAGCCGCTGCCCGCCGCGCTGATCGATTTCGAGCTGCACAACGACCGCAGCGCGGCCGATCTGGTGCGCACGGCACTGGACCAGTTGATGTGCCGTGGCGTGATCTGAACGGCCTGCCGGAACCGCCGCCGTGCGACGGGCCGGTCCGTTGCTTTCTTCATCCATAAAGCAGGTTCCGGCCCATCATCGGCGAAAATGATGTAAGGTCGTCCCCCATCAATGACGGCACCTGCCGTCACCCTGCATCCCCAACCGCTTTCGCAAAGAGGAAATGTCATGGAGGTCGAACAGTTCACGTCGACGCGCCAGAAGGCCATCGCGTTGTTCAAGTCGCAGCCCAAGGGTGGCAAGGACATCGTGAGTCTGGATGCGATCTTCATTTCGCTGTGCTCGCTGGCCAGCGCCCAGCCCGAGGCTACTGCCGCCAAGCAGGCACGTACCACCGCCCGCCCCGGCAACCAGCAGCCCCCCGCTCCGTGGTTCATCGAGACGCTGGCCGCGCTCAAGGGCAAGGGCGAGTCGATCACCGTGGCGCGCTTCCTGATGTTCGCCAACCGTTTCCCGGTCAAGCGCATGGACCAGGTCAATGCAGCCCGCTGGCTGCGTGATGCCGGCTACATTCCGCGCAAGACCGGCGGCAACCTGGTGTTCGACCTTTGACCCAGCACCACCTGCAGTCCTGAAGCCCCGGCATCGTCCGGGGCTTTTTCGTTTCAGGCACCCAAGCCCCCGGCAAGAGCATCAACACCGTGGCCGTCCTCACCTTGTACCTGCCGTCCCCTATTGCCCTGTCTCCGTTTCCAGCAGGTGAGGACAAGGAGTACGGGAGAACCAGCGAAACCACAGGCAAGGCCGGATGGCATGACAGGGCCGCATCGCAAACCTGCGCATGCAGGTACTCGCCGGTCCTCGCGCACGCATCTGAATGCCTTCAGTCGCAAGTGCCGCAAGTAGATGAAAGGTGTTGACGTGATCGACGGGATGGCAACAGTGGATACCAATGCCACTGACCAACCTTGCCATGAACGCCCTGCCCGACAGCATCCAGACCCTTGCCGAGGTCATCGGCGAATCCGCAGCCCTCACGCTGGTGCGTGCATGGCCGCCGACCACCTCCAGCACCACCGGACGCCACCGCGTCATCGTCTACGTACCCTCCACCCTGCCCGATCAGCATCGACTGATCGACATTCTTGGCCTGGAGATGGCCCAGCGCCTGGTCGCGCACTTCGGCGGTGAATTGCTGTTCCTGGCGTCCTGCTTCGCCGCCAGTGCACATGAGCGCCGCGAGCAGATCGCCCGGGCGGTAGCCAGCGGCATGCCCCGCGAGCACGTCGCGCAGGAGTTCGGTGTATCGCAGACCACCATCAAGCGCGCCGTGCGCGGTGCCCGCTCCACCCCGGTCCCGGCCGTCCATCCTGCACTGCTGAAGGGATACGCACGCGCATGAACGAGAGCGAGCTGCTGGCCGGCGTGCCGGACTGGGCCAAGTACCTGGGCGGCACGTCCGGGGTATTGATTGCAGTCTCATTGTGGCTGCGGCAATGGTTGTCGTCGGCCAAGGTCGACCGCACCGCCGATGAAGCCACCAGCAACACCCTGCGCACCCTGCAGGAACAGCTGGCCGCGGAACGCACACGCGCAGATGGGCTGATGCACGAGCGCGAAGCCATGGCCCAGGAGATCGGCCAGCTGCGTGGTGAAGTCAGCGCCCTGCGCGCACAGATCGCCCAGCAGAGCGTGCAGATCGATGCGCTGCTGGACCTGGTGCGTAAACGGTCGGGAGCAGCCGCATGACCGCCGCCGCAGCGAGCGCCCTCGGCGGCGCCAACGTGGCCGCGTTCCTGGACATGCTGGCCGTATCCGAAGGCACCGACATTCCCGGCCAGCGCTCCCGCAATCGTGGCTACGACGTGATCGTCGGCGGCCAGCTGTTCAACGACCATCGCGACCATCCACGCGTACTGGTGTCGCTGCCCCGCTACGGCATCAAGTCCAGCGCCGCCGGCCGCTACCAGTTCCTGCGCAGTACCTGGGACGACCTGCGTGCACGCCTGGACCTGCCGGACTTCGGCCCGGTATCGCAGGACCGCGCCGCGGTAGCGCTGCTCAAGCAGTGCGGTGCCTACGATCTGATCCGCCTGGGCCGATTCGATGCTGCTGTCGCCGCCGCCCGGCGCATCTGGGCGTCGCTGCCGGGCGCCGGCTACGGGCAGAAGGAGCATGCGCTGGAAACGCTGCGCGCCTCCTATCGCGCCGCTGGCGGGCTCCTGCAGTGATGCCGATACCGCTGAGGCTGCGCATCGTGCTGCTGGGCCTGGTTGCCAGCCACGCGTGCTGCGCCTGGCTGGGCTGGGAGATCCGCGACCGCAACGCGGATCTCGCCGCCATGCGCTTACAGGCCGCGCAGGAGACCGGTCGTGCCGACACCGCGCTCGTCGCGCGCCAGCAGGACCAGACCAACGCACAGGCCGGTGCACAGGCTGAATCACAGCACTTGGCCTTGCAGTCCGTGCGCACCCAGCAGTTCACCACCCTGCAACAGGACATCGAGACCCATGCCAAGAACCCTGGCCGCGACCGCGGCGATGCTGATGCTGAGTTCGTGCGCATCTGGCGCGAAGCCAACTCCGGCCACCCTCTTCGTCCCTGATCTCAGCATCGCACCGGCACAACTGCGCGCGCCGCTGGATCTGCCCGATCTGCAGGCTGCCGACGACGACGCGCTGCTGCGCAACCACGTTGCCGTGGCGCGCCAGTACCACGAACTGGCCGACCAGATGCGCGCCCTGCTGTGCAGCCTCGGCAGCCAGCACGGCTTCACCATCAATGGTGCAGCACCGCTGACGCCTGCCGGTTGCATCCCCGCGGGCAACACCAGACATCGCGGCCCACACGAGCACTGAGCGGGCCAGTCACGGCCACGCGTGCAATGTCCCGCGCCCCGGGCAATGGCAACACTGCTTGCAGAAAGCGCGTGCTGCGACCAGTCGCGTTCTTCCTTCCATTCATCGCATGAGCTGACATGGCAACCGATACCCCTTCCTCCACCTTCGACGCGCTGCACGCCGCCATCGAAGCGGCGATCCGAACACACTTTGCGGACTTCGCCACCGTCGAGTTCTATCGCGACGCCAACAGTGGTGCGCCGCCCACGCCCGCCTGCCTGCTGGCGATGACCCGCTGTGATCGCGGCAAGGACAGCGATGATGGCAGCGGCCAACTGCAGGCCGTGCTGCGCTTTGAAGCACGCATCTCCGTGCATTCCGCGGCAGCCGATTCTGCCCTGCAGCTGCGCCGGATCGCTGTAAACCTCGCCACCTGGCTGCATCAGCTCGGCCGCTTTCCGGGTGCGCCCAGTGGCGCGATCGAGGTGATCGCAGCGCTTCCAGAGGATGCCGCAGCGGCGCAGCCCGACCTGCGCACGTGGATCGTGGAATGGTCAGTGCCCCTCGCGCTGGGCGGCAATGCCTGGGAGGACGGCGATGGCGTGGTACCGCACGCGTCGTACAGCTTCGCACCGGAGATCGGCCGGGCCCATGAGCGGCGCTACCAGCCGCTCGCGGAGGACACGCCATGAGCGCTGAACACGCCCGGCTGATCGGCAACCTGTTGATGATCGGCGTCGTGCGCGAACTTGATGAAGCCGGCGGCCGCGTGCGCGTCGATGCTGACGGCATGCTCACCGATTGGATTCCCTGGCTGGAACGCCGTGCGGGATCAGGCGTGCGCAGCTGGTGCGCACCGGAGCCCGGCGAACAGGTGGTGCTGGCATGCCCGTATGGCGACCCCGGCCAGGCCCTGGTGCTCGGCAGCCTGTACCAGGATCGCTTTCCCGCACCGGCCGACACACGCCAGCTGCAGCGCACGCAGTACGCCGACGGCAGCCTCGTCGAGTACGACCGCGAAACCACCACGCTGACCATCACCGTTGGCAGCGGCAAGGTCATCGTCAACTGCGCAAACGCGGAAGTGCATGCCAGCGAATCGGTGTTGCTCGACACGCCGGCGCTCAAGGCCACCGGCGATCTGGACGTCACCGGTGCCATCACAGCGGGCAAGGACATCAGCACATCGGCCGATGTCAAAGCCGGCGCCATCAGCCTGAAGTCGCACAAACACACCGCCCAGGGCCCGACCGCACCCACCACGCCTGCACAGCCGTGATGGGCCATCGCTGCAATGCCCTGAAAACCCGTACTCCACGACGATAGAGACCATGCGAGGAATCGACGCCAACACCGGCAAATCCCTGGATGGGCTGGCCCATCTGCACCAGTCCGTGCGTGACGTTCTCACCACACCCCTTGGCTCCCGCGTCCTGCGCCGCGAGTACGGCTCGCGCATCTTCGAACTGATCGATGCGCCGACCAACCGCTCCCTGCGCATGGACCTGATCGCGGCCACCGTCGACGCACTCGCGCGATGGGAACCGCGTCTCCACGTCGAGAACGTCGACGTCTCCCTCCCCGCCCCCGGCGTGATGATCCTGGCAGTGACCGGGATCCACCTGCCCGATGGCGAGGCCATCACCATCGAAGGAATCGAGGTTCGCTAACCGTGGCATCCGGCTCGTTCACCAGTGTCAATCTCTCCCAGCTGCCAGCCCCGGCGGTCATCGAAGTGCTCGATTTCGAAGCCATGTTCGATGAGTCGCTGACGGCATTGCAGGCCCTGGACCCCACGTTCGACGCGCTGCTGCCGTCGGACCCCGCCTTCAAGATCCTCGAAGTCTGCACCTACCTGCGCCTGCTCGACCGCCAGCGCGTCAACGATGCCGCGCGCGGTGTCATGCTCGCCTATGCGGTGGGCAGCGATCTGGATCAGCTGGCGGCAATCTTCGGCATCACACGCCTGGTGCTCGATCCGGGCAAGCCACAGGAAGGCATCCTTCCCCGCTACGAGAACGACGAGGACTTCCGTCGCCGCATCCAGCTCGGACCGGAAGGCTTCAGCGTGGCAGGACCGGAAGGTGCCTATGTGTTCCATGCGCTGAGCGCGGATCCGCGCGTGCTGGACGCCAGCGCTACCAGCAGCACGCCTGGTGAAGTAGTGGTGTCGGTGCTGTCGCGTGAAGCCGACGGCACCGCCACCCAGGGCTTGCTCGACGTGGTGGAGGCGAAGCTGAGCGCGGATGACGTGCGCCCGTTGACCGATCACGTGCTGGTAAAACCGGCGACAATCATCAAGTACGCTGTCGCCGCTACGCTGTACACCTTCGCTGGACCCGACTCGCAGGTCGTGCTGGCCGAAGCGCGCACGCGCCTGGACCGCTACATCGTCGAATCGCATCGGCTCGGCCGGGACGTGACCCGCTCCGGGTTGTTCGCAGCATTGCATGCCGAAGGCGTACAACGCGTGGTGATCGACAGCCCCGCTGCGGACGTGGTGGTGGACCGCACCCAGGCCACGTACTGCACCGCCGTCACGCTGGCGCATGGTGGCAACGATGAGTGAGGTCACCACGCGCCTGGTCAATGCGCGTCTGCGTGGCGCGGTTGATGGGAATAACCAGGTATTCCGCCATCCCGGCGGCATGCTGGCAACGGTGCAGGCCGTGTATCGCACGGACGCGCAGGGACGCCGGCGCCTGAACGATGTTTCCATCACCGGTGGCGTGGTTACGCTCGCAACCGCCCCTGCCCCTGGCGTGATCATCGACGCCGACGCACAGGTCCGGGTGCCGTCATCGGCCAACCTGCTGCCGCCCAATGCCACCCATGCCGAGCGCGCACTGTCGCGGGCGATCGTTGCCCGCCCGCTGCCGGTGGACATCACCGCCCTGTGGGACGCCGATCGCTGCCCGGCCGCGTTGCTGCCCTGGCTGGCATGGGCGCTCTCGGTGGACGAATGGAAGGCGTACTGGCCCGAACCGGTCAAGCGCGCCCGCGTGCGTGCGGCGATCGCCATCCAGCGCCGCAAGGGCACGGCGGGCAGCGTCCGCGATGTGGTTGCTGCGTTCGGTGGTTCTGTACTGATCCGCGAGTGGTGGCAGCTGCAACCGAAGGGACCACCGCACACCTTCGAAGCGGTGATGACCATCGCCAACCAGGGCGGCACGTCGGCCACCGCCATGTTCGTCGACGACGTCATCGGCGAGATCACCCGCACCAAGCCGGTGCGATCGCACTTCACCTTCACCCAGGGCATGCAGGCCGACGCAGCAATCGGCGCGCTTGCAGCCGCACACGCCACGGCCTTCCGCCGCATCCAACTTATCGGAGAGTAAACCCCGCATGCGCTTGAAAATCACCGACGCCGGCTTCGCCAAGCTGGTCAATCCGCCGAACACCGGCACCAATGCTGTTCTGATCACCCAGATCGGCCTGACGTCCACGGCATTCGCACCTTCAGGCGACCTGACCGCGCTGCCAGGCGAGATCAAACGGGTCGCGACCTTCGGCGGCCAGGCCGTGGGCGATGACACGCTGCACGTGACCATCCGCGACGACAGTGCAACCGCCTATTCGCTGCGCGGATTCGGCCTGTACCTGGCCGACGGCACGCTGTTCGCCACTTACGGCCAGACCGATCCGATCATGGAAAAATCGGCTGCGTCGATGCTGCTGCTGGCCACGGATGCGCGTTTCACCGACGTGGACATCACGCAGATCCAGTTCGGCAACGCCGAGTTCATCTACCCGCCGGCCACCACCGAGGCGCTGGGTGTGGTCGAGCTGGCCACCAACACCGAAGCGGAAGACGCGGCTGACACCCAGCGCGCGGTGACTCCACGCGGCCTGCGTGCATTCACCGACAAGCGCTTTGGTGCTGCCGCGCCGACTGCACTGGCCAGGACCCTGCTGTCTGCCGCAACCACCGCCGCCGCACGCACCGCGTTGGAGCTGAAGGGTGCCGCACTGAAGGACACCGGCCATGGCAACGGCCTGGATGCCGATACCCTGGATGGCAAGCACGCATCCGCGTTCGCCCTGGCGGGTGACTTCGCTACTGTCGGCCACAAGCATGTCATCGCGGATGTGACCGGACTGCAGGGAGTGTTGGATGCCAAGGCGGTCAAGGGAACCAATAGTTTCACCGATCAGCAGTTTGTCGGCGGGACGTATCCGCTGGTGGGCTTTGGCGCCCAGGGTGCAGAGCAATCCTTCATCGGCGGCTGGGCCAACGCAGGCCTGTGGCGGGTATGGAGCAATGATCGCGCGACCAGTAGTGAAATCACCATCAAGCACGGCGACAGCCCGCGCTGGAACGGCTCTACGATGTGGCATGCCGGCAACTTTGTGCCGGACACCAAAATGGACAAGACCGGAGGCACGTTCACCGGCCACGTCGCGGTGAACGGAAATTCGCTGCGCTCATACGGCTGGAACGGCGTCGCCAACGATGGCGTGCTGGTCCTGGGCGATGCTAGCTCGTACCTGTTCAAGAACGGCCCGAACTTCACCTTCGCCAATTCCGCCGGTGGTTACACCACCACGTTGAGTGCTGGTGGCTCGATCTGGACGAGTGGAAACTTCGATCCGGCAGGCAAGGTAAACAAGTCTGGCGACACCATGACCGGCGAGCTGAAGAACCTCTCGCACATCACGGCTGGCCCGGCCAGCGGAAACAAGGTGCGCATCACCATTTCCGGGGACGGCTACCCGTGCATCATGGGCACGAACCCCGCTGTTGATGCCTACGTGCCAATGAACTACTACGGGACACGGCACACCTTCAATTCCGGCATCTTCGCCAACGGTCCTTCGCTGTTCAGGGCAGCTGGCGAATCCCAGCCAGGCATCAGGTTCCACTCGCAGACGCTGAACGGCTTCCCTCGCACAACCCTCGAATCGGTTACCGGAGACGGCAGCAGCTTCGCGGAAATGCACGCGATCAGCAACGGCTTTCACTTCTACAACCCGTCGATGCGACGTGGCATCCGCATGTCCAATTCCGGGCAGGTAACCACCTCGCCTGAATTCCCGAATCCCGGCACGGGCATTACCGGTTTCGGCTTCACCTCCGAAGGCTCCTTCGGCGGTGGCTTTGGGATGCTGGACAACTCGATACAGGGTGGCTGGTGGATGGCTGCCGGCACCATGCAGTGGGGTATCAGTACCTACCCGAGCAGCATGGGCGGCCTGATGACCTTGAACGGCAACGGAGCGCTCACCACTACCGGCGGCTTCGACATCGGTTCGTCGCGCAAGCTCAAAGACATCGGGGGATCGGTCGAATACGGCCTGGCTGTCGTCGAGCGCATGGAACTGGCTACCGGTCACTACAAGCCGGAATACAACAGCGACGGCCGCCGTCGTCTCTTCTTTGTCGCCGAACAGCTTGCCGAACTCGTACCCGAGGCCGTCAACCTGGAAGGTGTCGAGTTCAACGGCGAACGCGTCGCCACGGTCAAGCTCGACCAACTGCTGCCGGTCATGGCCAAGGCCATCCAGGAACTGGCCGCAGAAGTGCGCGCACTGAAGGCGGAGGGCTGACATGGCCAGCGGATATCGCTCGGCAGGCGTCGACTTCGACGATCTGTTCGATCCCTATGTGGAAGGCCCCGTTGCACAGGATTCCGGCCTGCGCATGGGCGGCACCGACCTCAGCCGTCGCTATGCCCACATCCAGTACGGCAGCAAACGCGGTGACGTTGGTTACCGCATCGGCGGCATGGATGTATCGAACCTGTGGGCTGCGCGCGGCAGCGCCAGTTATCGCCTGCCGTTCCATGGCCAGGGCTATTCGGCAAGCAACGGCGCCAAGACCAACTCGACCGGATCGGCATCGGCATCGATCTCGATCGACATGCTGTCCGATGGCAACTACAGCATCCGTCGAAGCGTCACCGGTGGCGGCAACAACAGCAACACCGTCGTTGCCTCCGGCCGCTGGCTTCCGGCCGGCGCCAGTGCGTCCGAGTACGACGTGCAGTTCAGCATAAGCAACCAGGGAGCGGCGTACTTCAGCAACAGCGCACCGTCGTTCGCCTCGCTGGCATCGACGCAATCGGCAGGCGTATCCATCAGCGTGCCCGCCAGGTCCACCAGCTTTGAAAGTGCCTCCACCAGCATCAACGTCCACCTGCGTCGTGCCGGTGGCAATGCCCAGGTCTCCAGCTTCAGCGCCAGCGTCAGCGCCTCCGGCTGGGTCTGATCGATCTCCGGGCCACCGCTGCAATTATCGCGGCGGCCGCATTTTCCGAACATATACCCGTCGCCTGCATCTGCAGGCACACCACCACACCGAGGAACCTCTCCGAATGACCGAATTTCTCCACGGCGTACAGGTCGTCAACATCGACACCGGTGCGCGCTCGATCGCTGTTGCATCCACCAGCGTCATCGGCATCGTCGGCACTGCGCCGCTGGCCGACGCCGACGCTTTCCCCATCAACACGCCTGTCCTGGTGACCTCGCCGTCGCAGGCCGCCAAACTGTCGGCCAAGACCGGCACCGAAGCCGGCACGCTGCCCGGCGCACTGGATGCGATCTTCGACCAGTCGTCGGCCGTCGTGGTCGTGATCCGCGTCGAGAACGGCGCCAATGAAAGCGCTACCCTGGCCAACGTGCTCGGCGGCGTGAACGCACAGACCGGCGCGTACTCCGGCGTGCATGCACTGCTGGCCGCCAAGTCCATCGTCGGCGTGAAGCCGCGCATCCTGGTCGCCCCGGGCTTCACCCACCTGCACCCGGCCGATCCGGCCAGTCCGGACACTGTCCTGGCCAACCCGGTCGTGGCCGAGCTGCTCGGCATCGCCGACAAGCTGCGCGCCATCATCATCAAGGATGGCCCGAACAGCAACGACGATGCGGCCAAGACCACCACCGCACTGACTGGTTCCAAGCGTGTCTACGTGGTCGATCCGGCCGTACTGGTGCAGCAGGGTGAAGCGATCGTCAGCCGTTACGCCTCCGGTGCCGTGGCCGGTGCCATCGCCCGCAGCGACAACGAGCGCGGCTGGTGGGCATCGCCATCCAACCAGGAGCTGTACGGCATCGTCGGCACCGCTCGTGCGATCGACTTCGGCCTGTCCGATGCGACCAGCCGCGCCAACCTGCTGAACCAGGCCAACGTGGCGACCATCATCCGCGAAGGTGGCTTCCGCCTGTGGGGCAACCGCACCGCCAGCATCGATCCGAAGTGGCAGTTCCTGTGCGTGGTGCGCACCGCCGACATCATCGCCGACAGCCTGGAGGCTGCCCATCTGTGGGCCGTCGACCGCGGCATCAGCAAGACCTACGTCGATGACGTGCGCGAGGGCGTCAATGCCTTCCTGCGTGGCCTGAAGACGCAGGGCGCGATCCTCGGTGGCAACTGCTGGATCGACCCCGAACTGAACGCAGCGGCCAGCGTGGCCGATGGCCGCTTCTACTGGGACTTCGACTTCACCCCGACCTACCCGGGTGAGCAGCTGACCTTCCGCATGCACATGAACAACAACTACGTCTCGGAGATCTTCTAAGCATGGCGCGCAAGATCCGCAAGAACTTCAACTTTTACGTCGACGGCAAGGGTTTTGCTGGCAGCGTAATGTCCTTCACCGCCCCCAAGCTGTCGCTGAAGACCGAGGACTTCCAGGCCGGCGGCATGCTCGCCCCGACGGAGATCGTGCTCGGCCACGACAAGCTGACCGCCGAGGTCACCTTCGCCTCCGATGACGCGGAGATCATGTCCAAGTTCCACGTCATCGAGAGCAAGGAGTATGGCTTCACCGCTCGCGAGGCGCTGGAAGCCGACGATGGCTCGGTCACTTCGGTCGTGCACAACATGCGCGGCAAGGTGAAGACCCTCGACCGCGGCGAAACCAAGGTCGGCGAAAAGGGCACGGTCAAGGTCTCCCTGGCGCTGAGCTACTACAAGCTGACCCATGGCGTGCAGGTCGTGCAGGAGATCGACGTGACCAACATGATCGCCCGCCAGGGCGGCGTGGACGCACTGGCCGGCATCCGCGGCGCACTGGGCATCTGATTCCCGGCACCACTTCGACGTACACGGGGGCGCACAGCGCCCCCGGATCCACCGCAACTCCATCGACATCCGGGAACACAGCCATGTCCAGCAAGACCAAGACCACCGCCGACACCGTCATCGAACGCGACGGCTATGCCGAAATCACCCTCTCCCGCCCGCGCCAGGTCAATGGCGTGGACACCGCCGTGCTGCGCATGCGCGAACCGACCGTGGAAGACATGGAGCGCTACCAGGACGACAAGGGCACCGACGCCCAGCGCGAGGTGCGCATGATCGCCAACCTGTGCGAGATCGCACCGGATGACGTGCGCAAGATGCCGCTGCGCGACTACGCCCGCCTGCAGGCTGGCGTCGCGCTTTTTACCACCTGACCCTGCCGCAGATCAGGCAGGGAGCGCTCGCCCTGGCCGGCCATACCGGCTGGGGCCTGCGCGAGATCATGACGCTGCGGGTGTCGAAATTCATCTGGTGGATACAGGGATTGCCGGTACATGGCGAGTAACGTTCAAACGACAACGATCACGATTGGCGGCTCGGTTTCCCGATCGTTGCAGGACGCACTGTCCTTCAGCAACGATGGCCTGAAGCGCCTCGGAGATGAAGCCGACAAGCTCGAGCGCAAGCTCAATGTCATGGGCAGGTCGAGCAACCAGTTCGCCCGCATGCGTGCCGAGGCCGATGCGTTGCGCGCTTCCCAGGAAGCGTTGCAGCGGATCGAAGACAAGCGCACGGCGAATCTTGAGAAGCGCGAAAAGCTGGGCGCGGCGTTTGGCGATGCGCGCGGCATGCTCGGCAGCGCCATCACCACGCTGGCCAAACCGGTGGAGAACGCCGCCGGCTTCGCGCGCGAGAACCAGGCCATCGGCAACGCCGCCAACCTGACCCGCGCCCAGGTCGCTGCGCTGGGCCAGACCATCCTGGCCGAATCCAGCCGTACCCACCAAGGCGCGGGCGAACTGCAGCGCGCGGTCAGCCAGCTGGTCGCCGCAGGCCTGGATGCGCAGACCGCGCAATCCAGCCTGGGCGCGATCGGCCGCACCACCACCGCTACCGGCGAGAGCATCGACGACGTCACGTTGGCGGCGTCGGGCCTGCAGCAGGCGCTGAAGATCAATCCGGCCGGCCTGCAATCGGCGCTTGATGTGCTGGTGGTGGCAGGCAAGAACGGTGGCCTGGGCCTGAAGGACATGGCCGGTGCACTGCCGGTGCTCGGCAACGCATTCCAGTCGCTGCAGATGCACGGCAACACCGCCGCCGCCACCATGGGCGCTGCGCTGGATGTCGCCCGGCAAGGCGCCGGTGGTGCCGACGAAGCGGCCGGCAACATGCAGCGCTTCATGGCCAGCATCCTCTCGCCCGACCTGCAGGCCCGCGCCAAGAAGGGCTTCAAACTGGATCTGCGCAAGATCATCAGCGAAGCACAGAGCAGCGGTGGCAATCCGTTCGACGCGGCGATGCAGGCAATCATCCAGGCCACCGCCGGCGACCAGACGAAGATCGGCAAACTGTTCGGCGATGCACAGGCGCAGAACTTCGTACGCCCGATGATCCAGAACTGGGATGAGTACATCCGCATCCGCGACAAAGCGCTCAACAGCTCGGCGGGCACCACCGACAGCGGCTTCGCGGCCAAGCTGCAGACCGACCCGGAAAGGATCGAAGGCGCCAGGATCGCCGTGGACAACCTGTCCAAGGCCTTCGGTGCCGCGCTGCTGCCGGCCGTGGGTGAGGCGGCGGTGAAGCTGACCGAACTGCTGAACGGCGTTGCGTCGTTCGTGCAGGAAAACCCGAAGCTGATCGCCAATACCACCCAGGTCGTAGTCGGCCTGATGGGCATGCGCACTGCGGTACTCGGCGTGCGCTATGCGTGGACGTTCCTGCAGGGCCCGATCCTGGCGGTGCAGAAGGCCTTCGAGCTGTTCCGCGGCGGCAGCCTGCTGGCGCAGATGGGGCAGTTCGGTCCGACGGCAATGCGCCTGGCATCCGGGTTCCGCGTGGTCGCGACCGCCGTCGGTGCCATCGGCGGTGGTCCGATCACAATCGCCATCGCCGCCATCACCGCCGGCGCACTGCTGGTGCGCAAGTACTGGGAGCCGATCAAGGCCTTCCTCGGTGGCGTCTGGGATGGCCTCAGCGGCGCAGGAACCGCCGCCATGGGCGAACTGATGCGCGCCGTCGAGCCGCTGCGCCCGGCATGGGAAGC
Source organism: Stenotrophomonas sp. 2YAF26 (assembly GCF_052114625.1). Classification (NCBI taxonomy): domain Bacteria; kingdom Pseudomonadati; phylum Pseudomonadota; class Gammaproteobacteria; order Lysobacterales; family Lysobacteraceae; genus Stenotrophomonas; species Stenotrophomonas sp. 2YAF26. The sequence continues at coordinate 239,190 of NZ_JBFRFC010000003.1, forward strand.
GGTCGGCGGGCTGCTGGGCCAGGCATGGGACTGGCTCTCCAAAATGCTGGCTCCCGCGCAGTACACCGGCAACGAACTTTCGCGCGTAGCGGAGATCGGCAGCTTCGTCGGCACGGTGCTCATGGAAGGCCTGCGCATGAATATCCAGCTCATCGGCGGCCTGATCCAGTACGTCGTCTGGATGGGCAGCGTGTATACGACCGTGGCCAGCGCGATCGGAGACGGAATGAGCATGACATGGACGTTGATCAAGTCCGGCGCCGAATTCCTGTTCGACTGGCTTGCCGAAAAACTGGAGTTCCTCGCACCGTACATCGAGAAGCTGATGGGCTTCGTCGGCGGCGGGCTGGGCAAGGTCAGCGAACTCGTCGGCAAGGGCATGGACTTCGGGAAAGAGGTGCTTGCTGGCGGTGCTGATGCAGTCGGCAGTGGCATGGTGGCGTACACCAACATGCGCGCCAACGGCAGAGGGGGCTTGGATGACGCCGCGGGCTTGGCCAAGGACGTAGCCACCTTCGATGCGCCGGGCGCCGGCAAGCGATGGGCTGGTATCGGCGATGCTGCTAAAGGCCGCCCAGCCCCCCCGATGCCCTCTGCCACCGCACGCACCCCCACCACCGTGCAGCAGCAACAGACCAACAACATCACCATCCACCAGCAACCGGGTGAATCCAGCGAGGCGCTGGCACGGCGTACCGCCAACGCGCTGCAGCACCAGCAGGCCGTGCAGGCCCGCGCCACCCTGGGAGACAGGAACTAAGCATGAAGCGCGAGTTCGTAACCGGCGCAGTAGACAAGCTGCTGTCGCAATTCAAGGGCAATGATTCCGGCAACGCGCCGGTGCTGCTGATGCTGGGCGGCTTCAAGTTCAGCCTCAACACGGCCGTATTCCAGCAGATCCAGCAGTCCAACGATTTCCGCTGGCAGGCCCAGGATCGCGTCGGGCAGATGCCTGCACTGCAGTACACCGGCCCGGGCTCGGCCACCATGACACTGCCAGGCGTTGTCTACCCGCTGTTCCGTGGCGCTGGCAACGAGATGTCGCAACTGCGCAAGCTGGCCAGCCAGGGAAAACCGCAGCGTCTGCTGACCGGCAAGGGCGGCAATCTGGGTCTGTGGGTCATCGAGAAGATCGACGTCACCTCCAGCGAATTCACCGTCGACAGCCAGATCCAGAAGCAGGACTTCACACTCACTCTCCGGAAGCACAGCGATGGCACGAACGTATAACACCCGCGATGGCGATGTCGTCGACCGCGTTGCCTACGCGCACTATGGCGAGCAATCGCCGGCGATCCTGCGCGCGGTGTTCGATGCCAACCCCGGCCTGGCCGCGCGCGGCCCGGTGCTCACGGCTGGCGTGGCGATTGTCCTGCCGGACGTGCAGCGCCCAGCCAAGGAACGCAAGGGAGTATCGCTGTGGGATTGAACATCGCACCTGCGTTCCGCGTGGTGGCAAACAGCCAGGACATCACCGACAAGATCATGTCGCGCTTCAAGTCACTGCGCATCACCGACGAGACCGGCAACAGCTCGGACACGTTGGAACTGCAGTTGGCCGACCACGATCCGAACGATCCGATCCAGCTGCCGCCCGTGGGCGCGGAGCTGGAGGCCTTCATCGGCTACGACGGCGAGGTGCGGCGCATGGGCCTGTACGTCTGCGACGAGGTGGAGATTTCAGGCTATCCCGGCAGCATGACCCTGCGCGCACGCGCCGCACCGTTCGAAACCAGCAAAGGCGGAAAGAACGATCTGCAGACGCAGAAAACGCGCACGTGGAAAAAGGGCACGACGATCGGCGACATGGTCAAGCGGATGGCCGCCGAACACGGCCTGACCGCTGCGGTAAGTGCGTCGCTGGCATCCATCGTGCTGCCGCTGACGGTGCAATCGCAGGAGTCGGACATGAACCTGCTGCTGCGCTTGGCCAAACAGCACGACGCCATCGCCAAACCGGGCGGCGGCCGGCTGATGCTGGTCAAACGTGGCGAATCGACCACCGCCAGTGGCGAACGCATTCCGGAGGTGACCCTTACGCCGGCCGATGGCAGCAGCTACCGCGTCACCATCGCCGCCCGCGACGATGCCGGCACCACCATCGCCTACTACCGCGATGTGCGTGGCGCGCAGCGCCAGGAAGTGAAGGTGGGCAGCGGCGAACCGATCGTGCGCCTGCGCATGGCCTATGCCGACCGCGAAACCGCCGAAGCCGCAGCGCGCGCCAAGCACCGCGAGCAAGCGCGGCAGACGCGTACGCTGAGCTACAGCCTTCCAGGCCGCGAGACGCTGATGGCCGAGGCTACGGTGATCATGCAGGGCTTTCGCGATGGCGTGGATGGCGAGTGGCTGGTCAAGCGCGCCGAGCACAGCATCGGCAGCGACGGCTATCGCACCAGCATCGAGTGCGAGCAACCCAACAGCGCCGAAGCCGTGAAGGCGGCCAGCACCGCAGCGGTCAAGCAGGCCCCGCAGGTGGGCAGCGAAGTGTAGATCCACGCCATGCGTGGATGCTCTTCGCGCATCAGCTCACGTACTGCGCTTGGCCATTACCGAACGACCAGTTCTCCTTCTTCACTTCCACCAGATTGATGAACACATCCTCGCGGCGGATCCCCACCGCCGCGTGCAGGCCATCGGCAATACCGGCATACAGCGCCTTCTTCTGCTCCAGCGTGCGCCCTTCGTTCCAGGTGATCTGGATGCAGATGAAGTCATCGGTGCGGGCGATGCCCAGGTAGCCCGGGTCGTACACGAGCGTGCCGGCGTCGTGCTCCTGGAAGATCTGGAAGCGATCGTTTTCCGGCACGCCGACGGCACGCATGGCCTGGTAGATCGCTTCGCCGACACGCTGGCGATACTCGACGGATTTACCTTTGCGAAGATCGATACGGGCGAGCGGCATGGTGGCACTCCAGGGATGGGAGGGGGCGCGGCAATGGGCCGAGATTACGCCCGCCGAGGGCGGCGGGACAGCGCACGGATGGAACCCTCTGCTTCCATCCATGGCATGCGCCGCGCGGGGGCTGCACGGCGTTCGGGTGTCGCAACACACAGAACGGGGAACACTTGATGTGTCTGGGTATTGTTGCGAACGTTCCCTCGTCCTCGAGCTTCAGCACGCGGCACAGCATGTATGCGTTGACGGGTATACCGATCAGCAGATCGGCGACTTCCATCGAAACGCTCTGCTGCTGGCCGCACGCCAGATCGCGCACGCCGCGCATGCAGACCTCGGCGATGCGATCACCGCCGTGGCAAACAAGTCCGGGTAAATCGCAGGCAACAAAAAAGCCCCCATCGCTGGAGGCTTTTTTCGTTCTGCAACATGGTGGGCGGTACAGGGATCGAACCTGTGACCCTTGCCGTGTGAAGGCAATGCTCTACCGCTGAGCTAACCGCCCGGTGTGTTGCTGAGCCGCTCATTATAGGGCGGTTTTTCAGGGCGTCAACACCTTTTCACATCCTGTTTCCCGGCCCATTTCCCCGATCAGCCGGGCATCGCCCGGCCCCACCGGGCAGGCCAATCCGCAACCTCACATCGTATGCGTCGGCTTGTCCGAACCGGTCAGACCGGCCAGGATCGTTTCGATCTTGTGGCGCACCGTCTCGCCTTCCTGGCCATCGGCCAGCTGCACGCCGATGCCGGCGGTGCGGTTGCCCTGCGCACCGGCCGGAGTCACCCAGATCACCTTGCCGGCCACCGGCAGGCGCTCGCTGGAATCGGGCAGGGTCAGCAGCAGGAACACCTCATCGCCCAGGAAATAACGCTTGGGCGTGGGCACGAAGATGCCGCCATTCTTCACGAACGGCATGTACGCGCTGTACAGCGCGGCTTTGTCCTTCACTGCCAGGGACAGGATGCCCTGGCGGGCGTTGCTGGCACTCATCGATTTCCCCTCGCGGCAGGCCGCTCGTTCACCTTGTTCCAGGCCAGCAGCAACTCGACCACCGCAAGGTCTGCGCGCACGGTGGTGCGCAGCAGGTCGCGGGTGCGGTTGGCCGCATCGAACCAGGCTGCAAGCTTGTGCAATCGCTCCGGCGTGGTCAAGGCATCGGTGCTGGCCTGGGCCAGCGCCAGGTCGGCAGCGAAGCGCAGGCGCAGCGCCGCGTTGTCATCGGCGCACCACTTCTGCGCCAGCTCCACCGCGCCGGTCTTGCCGGCGGCCAGCTGTTCCAGCTCACGGCCGACCTCGCGACGCAGGCTCAGGCCATCTTCGCGCAGCCAGTTGTCGGCCTGCCCGGGATGGCCGCGTGCTGCATCCAGCGCCTCACGCGTGGCCGCTTCGCTGTGGCCCTGCTGCTGCAGCCAGGCCAGCGCTTCCTCGCGCGGCGGCAGCTTGAATTCCAGGCGCTGGCAGCGGCTGCGCACGGTCTGCGGCAGGCGCGCCGGGTCGCTGCTGATCAACCACAGGTAACGCCCGGGTTGCGGTTCTTCCAGGGTCTTCAGCAGCGCATTGGCGGCCGAACGGTTGATGGCATCGGCCGGGTCGACGATCACCACCTGCGCCACGCCGTACTGCGGGGTCAGCGCCAGCTTGTTGGTGATCTCGCGCACCTGCTCGATCACGATCTCGGTGCGCAGCTTGTCGCCGCTCTTGTTCGGAATGAAGCCGATCAGCTGCAGGTCGGGATGCGTGCCGGCGGCAATCAGCTGCCGGGTGCGGGTGGCATGCGCTGCATCCCCGCGTGCCAGCACGTGGTCGGCCAGGGCCAGGGCCACCTCCCGCTTGCCCAGCCCGGCCGGGCCACAGATCAGCAGGCCATGGCCCAGCCGATCTGCATCCAGTGCAGCCACGGTCTGGTCGAACGCGCGCTGCTGCCAGGGCGAGAACGTACTCATGCGCCCTCCCCTTGCTGCAGCCAGCGCTCGACACGCGCAACCACATCAGCAGCCACGCGCTCCTGCACCTGTCCTGCATCAACCAGCGCGAAACGCTGCGGGTCCTGCTGCGCACGGCTGCGGAACACTTCGCGCACGCGCTGGAAGAAATCGTCCTGTTCGCTTTCGATGCGGTCCGGCCACAGGTCGCGGCCGTTGGCACGCGCACGGCCGACGGCCACGTCCACATCCAACAACAGGGTCAAGCCGGGCAGCAGGCCCACGGCGCGGCGCTCCAGGTCGGCGATCCACTGCGGGTCCAGGCCGCGGCCACCGCCCTGGTAGGCGTAGCTGGAATCGGTGAAGCGATCGCTGAGCACGTAGGCGCCGCGCTGCAGCGCCGGCTGGATCACCTGGCGCACATGCTGCGCGCGTGCGGCGAACACCAGCAGCAGCTCAGCCTCGGCACTGAGCGGCTCGGCGGCGATCTCGGCATCGGGCTTCAGCACCAGGCCGCGGATGCGCTCGGCCAGCGGCGTGCCACCGGGCTCGCGGGTCAACACGACCTCATGGCCGTGGCGGCGCAGGCACTCGCGGATGGCGTTGATGGCGGTGGTCTTGCCCGCGCCCTCGCCGCCTTCCAGGCTGACGAAACGGGGATGGCGAAGCAGCGCGGAACTCATTGCGCCGGAGTCTCCTGGGTGCGTTGCTGGCGCAGCTGCTGCAGGTAGCGGGCTACGGCGGCGTTGTGTTTGTCCAGGCTGGGCGAGAACACGTGCGCGCCACTGCCATCGCCCACCGCGACGAAGTACAGCGCATCGCCCGGTGTCGGTTGTGCAGCGGCCATCAGCGCATCGCGGCTGGGCATGGCGATCGGGGTCGGGGTCAGGCCAGAGCGGGTGTAGGTGTTGTAGGGCGTATCGGTGGTCAGGTCGCGGCGGCGGATATTGCCGTCGTACGCCGCGCCGATGCCATAGATCACGGTCGGATCGGTCTGCAGGCGCATGCCGATCTTCAGGCGGCGCATGAACACGCCGGCAATCTGCGGTCGCTCGCTGGCCAGCGCGGTTTCCTTTTCGATGATCGACGCCAGCGTCAGCAGCTCGTAGGGCGTGTTGATCGGCAGATCCGGGGCGCGGCTTTCCCAGGCTTCGTCCAGCGCCTTCTCCATCGCGCCGTGGGCACGCTTGAGTATGTCCAGGTCACTGTCGCCGCGCTGGTAGACGTAGGTCTCCGGCAGGAAGCGGCCTTCCGGATGCTGGCCGGCGAAACCGAGGCGGTCCATCAGTGCTGCGTCATCGAGGGTGTCGGTGGTGTGCAGCAGCGGATCAGCGCGTTTGAGCGCGGCGCGCAGCTGGCGGATGTTCCAGCCTTCGATGATGGTGACGCGGTGCTGCAGCACCTTGCCCGCGCGCATGCGCAGCAGCAGCTCGCGCGGGGTCAGGTCCTTGCTCAGTGCGTACTCGCCCACCTTCAGCTTGCCGGCGGCGTCCAGCTGGCGCGCCAGCAGCTGCCACTGGGTGTCCTGGCCCTCGTCCACGCCGGCCTCGCGCAGCTTGCGCAGCACGCTGTTCATGCCATCGCCGCTGGCGATGACCACGCTGTCCGCACTGGGGGTCAACGGCACGTCGGCAAACTGGCTCTGCTTGTAGAAGAACCACGCGCCCGCGCCGGCCACGATGGCGGCCAGCACCAGCAGCAGCGTTACCACCAACAGACACCCGCGCTTGGCTCCCGCCATGGACTACCTCTGAACTCGATTCCGTCGTGCAGGATACCGTGCCGGTGGTGTGGGGTCATGATCGGAGCCACGCATCCGTGCCGACCAACGGTCGGCACCCACCCGCCATCTCCAGTAGATCCACGCCATGCGTGGATGACCCGCCATGGAGGCATCCGTGCCGACCAACGGTCGGCACCCACCCCGCCGGGCCATACCGGCGGGGCCGCCCCTCAGCCCTGCTGCCCCAGCGCCCGCAGCAGGCCGCGGGCCTTGGCCCGGGTTTCGTCCAGTTCCTTGTCCGGGTCCGAATCGACCACGATGCCGGCTCCGGTGCGGAAGCTGACCTCGCTGCCGTCCACTTCGGCGGTGCGGATCAGGATGTTCAGGTCCAGGTCGCCATCGCGGTTCAGCCAGCCGAACGCACCGGTGTACGCGCCGCGCGGCACCTGCTCCAGCTCGCTGATGATCTGCATGCAGCGCACCTTCGGGCAGCCGGTGATGGTGCCGCCAGGGAAAGTGGCGGCGATCACTTCGCCTGGGGTCACGTCCGCGCGCAGGTGGCCGCTGACGTTGCTGACGATGTGGTGCACGTGGGCGTAGCTTTCCACGGTCATCAGCTCATCCACGACGACCGTGCCGGGCAAGCAGATGCGCCCGAGATCGTTGCGCTCCAGGTCGATCAGCATCACGTGCTCGGCGCGCTCCTTGGGATGGCCGACCAGCTCCTGGATGCGCGCGGCATCGTCGTCGCCCTCGAAGCGCGGACGGGTGCCGGCGATCGGGCGGGTCTGCGCGTGGCCGCCATGCACCGATACCAGCCGTTCCGGCGACGAGCTGACCACATGCCGGCCGTGCGCACTGAACAGGCCGGCAAACGGCGCCGGATTGGCCCGTCGCAGCTGCGCGTACAGCGCCTGCGGGCTGACCGGCGCTGCGAAGTGTGCGCTCCAGCGTCGCGACAGGTTCACCTGGAACACATCGCCGGCGCGAAGGTATTCGATCACCCGGCGCACGCCCTCGGTGAAGCGCTGTGGCTCGTCTTCGCTGACCGACTGCGGCGGCTGCCAGCCCTGCCCGGCCGGCGGCAGTTCACCCGCTACCAGCGCGACCAGCGAGTCCAGCAGCGCTTGCTCGCCCGCTTCGGCAATGAGGAAGCTGGCGTCGGCCTGGTGGTCATGCAGCACGGCGGCCGGGCAGCGCAGGGCAAGTGCGGTCGGCCGGCCGTCATCGCGCGCGCGCGCCGGCAGCACCGGTTCGACCTGGCTGGCCACTTCGTAATCGAGCATCAGCGCCCAGCCACCGCGGAACGGCAACGCGTGGCCGCCGTCGTGCGGCAACCGCTGTGCCTGCCATGCGCGGTCCAGCGCCTGCAGGAAGCTGCCGGGCTGCACCGCGCCGTGCTGGTCGCGCACCTGGCCATCGGCGTCCAGCTGCAGGGTGTCGCCCTGCGCGGCCAGCAGCAGGCTCCAGCGGCCCTGCGCGGTGCCCGATGCGGTGGACTCCATCAGCAGCGGGAAACGCGCAGGCTCGCGCTGCTGCAGGGCCAGCAGGTCGATCGGGTGCGGCAGCGAGTGGATCAGCGGGGCGTGGGTCATGGCAGCCAGTTCGGGAGACGGATACACGGAAGCCGCCTTGCGGCGGCCTCGTGGTTGGCCGAGCCGAGCATGGCTCGACCCTACAGGAGCGATCAGACGCGCTTGAAGATCAGCGTGCCGTTGGTGCCGCCGAAACCGAAGCCATTGGACATCACCACGTCGACCTTGGCCTGGCGTGCTTCGTTGGGCACGTAGTCCAGGTCGCAGCCTTCGCCCGGCTGCTGCAGGTTGATGGTCGGCGGAATCACGTTGTCGCGCATTGCCAGCACCGAGAAGATCGCTTCCACGCCGCCGGCAGCGCCGAGCAGGTGGCCGGTCATCGACTTGGTGGAGCTGACCATCATCTTGTAGGCGTGGTCGCCGAAGGCGGTCTTCATCGCCATGGTCTCGCCGAGGTCGCCCAGCGGGGTCGAGGTGCCATGTGCGTTGAGGTAGCCGACCTGGTCCGGGGTGACACCGGCGTCCTTCATGGCCATGGTCATGCAGCGCGCAGCGCCTTCGCCGTTCTCGCTCGGCGCGGTCATGTGGTACGCGTCGGAGCTGGCACCGAAACCGGCCAGTTCGCAGTAGATCTTCGCGCCACGTGCCTTGGCGTGCTCGTACTCCTCCAGGATGAGGATGCCGGCGCCGTCGCCGAGCACGAAGCCGTCACGGTCCTTGTCCCACGGGCGCGAGGCCTGTTCCGGAGCGTCGTTGCGGGTGCTCATCGCCTTCATCGCGCAGAAGCCGCCCAGCGCCGTCGGCGAGGAGCCGCGCTCTGCACCGCCGGCCACCATCACGTCCGCGTCGCCGTACTGGATCATGCGCATGGCGGTGCCGATGGAATGGTTGGAGGTGGCGCACGCCGAGACCGCCGAGAACGACGGGCCCTTCAGGCCACTGATGATGCTCAGCTGGCCCGGCAGCATGTTGATGATGGTCTTGGGCACGTAGAAGGGAGAGATCTTCTTCCCCTCGTGGAACTCGATGGTCTGCTCTTCGATGCCGAGCAGGCCGCCGATGCCGGCGCCAACGATGGCGCCAATGCGGTCGGCGTTGGCGTCGGTGATCTCCAGGCCCGAATCATGCAGGGCCATGAAGGCGGCACCGAGGCCGTAATGGATGAACGGGTCCATCTTCTTGGCATCCTTGCCGCTGACCCGGTACTTGCCGAACAGTTCATTGTCGGCGGTGATGTCAAAGCCTTTGACCTCACCTGCGATCTTGGTGGTGAACCGTTCCAGGTAGGCATCAGAAACGTTGGTCAGCGGACCGATGCCCGAACGACCGTGGGTGATGCCTTCCCAGCTGCTGGCCAGATCATTGCCCAACGGCGAGACCATACCCAGGCCGGTTACGACGACGCGACGCTTCATTGCTGATTCTCCTGACCCGAACGTTCTTTGCGGGTAACGCGGTTTACTTCGGTGTGGTACGCAAACACACGGGGCCGCAAACAGCGGCCCCATGGGGTGTCGTGCGCGGCGAGCTCAACGCCCGCACGCGCACTGACGTCCTGCATCAGGCCTTGACGTGGGCCGTGATGTAGGTGATCGCAGCCTGCACGGTGCTGATCTTCTCGGCTTCTTCGTCCGGGATCTCGCACTCGAATTCTTCTTCCAGCGCCATCACCAGCTCGACGGTGTCCAGCGAGTCAGCACCCAGGTCATCGACGAACGATGCGCTGTTGGTGACTTCTTCTTCCTTGACGCCAAGCTGTTCGATGACGATTTTCTTGACGCGTTCTTCGATGGTGCTCATGGGATATCGCTCCAGATGGAGTAGTGGTTCAAAAGTGGTCGCCATCAAAGGCGATGGCCGTGGGATAGTGTAGTGGAAACCGGCGTGACCTTGCATTGCAGCAAAAATCCTCGCAGATCAACCACTTGCGGCGCGATCCCTGCGCCCCTTGCTTACGGCATGTACATGCCGCCGTTCACATGGAGAGTTTCGCCGGTGATGTAGCCGGCAGCCGGGCTGGCCAGGAAGGCCACCGCATGGGCGATGTCCTCCGGCGAACCCAGGCGTTCGAGGGCGATGTCGCCGATCAGCGCGGTACGCGCTTCTTCCGGCAGCGCCTTGGTCATGTCGGTGTCGATGAACCCCGGCGCGACCACATTGACGGTGACGCCGCGCGAGCCGATTTCCTTGGCCAGCGACTTGGAGAAACCGATGATGCCGGCCTTGGCGGCGGCATAGTTGGCCTGGCCGGCATTGCCGGTCACACCCACCACCGAGGCGATGTTGATGATGCGGCCCTTGCGCGCCTTCATCATGCCGCGCATGACGGCCTTGCTGGTGCGGAACACGCTGGTCAGGTTGGTGTCGATGATCGACGCCCAATCGTCTTCCTTCATGCGCATCAGCAGGTTGTCGCGGGTGATGCCGGCGTTGTTGACCAGGATCGAGATCGGGCCGAATTCCTTGGCGATACCGTCAAGCACGGCATCGAGCGCGGCAGCGTCGGTGACGTTCAGCGCGCGGCCATGACCACCGTGGGCGGCCAAGCGTTCGCCGATTGCGGCGGCGCCGGAATCGGTGGTCGCGGTGCCGATGACGGTGGCGCCCTGGGCGGCCAGCAGATCGGCGATGGCGGCACCAATGCCGCGGCTGGCACCGGTGACCAGTGCGATTTCACCCTGCAGGGGCTTGCTCATGATGTTTTCCTCAGGCTGGGGCGGCCGCCGCACCCGTGCCGCTTGCAGCGGCCACCGGCACGGTCGGCAGGAACAGGGGCAATCAGGCCGACCACGTCTCGCGGGCGGTTTCGAAGTCGCCCGGGGTGGCCAGGGAACGGCCATCGATGGCCTTGTCGATGCGCTTGACCAGACCGGTCAGCACCTTGCCCGGGCCGCATTCGGCGATCCGGGTGACGCCACGGGCGGCCAGCGCCTGCACGCAGCCGGTCCACTGCACGGGCTGGTACAACTGCTGCACCAGCGCGGCGCGGATCGCGTCCACACCGTCGTGCACCTTGGCGTCGACGTTCTGCACCACCGGCAGCTGCGGCAGCTGCCAGGACAGGCCAGCCATCACTTCGGCCAGACGGTTGGCGGCTTCGCGCATCAGCGGGGTATGCGAGGGCACGCTGACGGCCAGCTTGACCGCCTTGCGCACGCCCTTCTCGGCCAGCAGCGCCAGCGCGCGGTCGACCGCGGCAGCGTCGCCGCCGATCACGATCTGGCCCGGCGAGTTGAAGTTGGCCGGAACGACCACCTGGCTGCCGGCAGCTTCTGCGCAGACGTCCAGCACCAGCTGGTCTTCGGCACCGAGCACGGCGGCCATCGCGCCGACACCTGCGGGAGCGGCGTCCTGCATCAGCTGGCCGCGCAGGCGCACCAGGTGCGCACCGTCGTGCAGGCTGAGGGCGCCAGCGGCGACCAGGGCGGTGTACTCACCCAGGCTGTGGCCAGCCAGAACCGACGGACGCGGACCGCCCACGGCATTCCAGGCGCGCCACGCGCCGATGCTGGCGGCCAGCAGGGCCGGCTGGGTGTATTCGGTACGGTTGAGCATTTCCTCCGGGCCGCCCTGGGACAACGCCCACAGGTCGACGCCGGCACCATCGGATGCCTCGGTGAAGGCCTCACGCACCTGCGGGTGCAGTTCGGCCAGCTCGGCCAGCATGCCCACAGACTGCGAGCCCTGACCGGGGAAGACAAAAGCGAGGGTGGATACGGTCACGCGGTCATCCGCTTGTTGCAATCGAAGCGGGCCATGATAAGGGGGAACATGCCGTGTCGTCTGTACGTGCGCGTATGCACGCGTATGGAGGCGGCCTGCCGGATCGGCCAGCGGGTGATGCCGGCCAGCGGCCGGCACTACCTGACGCTGCGAGCTGCCCCGCTGTCAGCAGAGCAGCTGCAGGATGTCCAGCTCGCCGTCGGCAAACCAGTCCATGCACAGGCCGACCACCATCAGCAGGCCCAGCGTGGTGGCACCGTGGGTGATGAAGATGGAGTGGGCCAGCGCGCGCGCCGACCGCCCCAGCTTCATGCACACCCGCGCCAGGCGCTGCAGACGGCCACTGACGGCGTGCACGTGCGCACGCACCGGTGCCTGCACGCCGTTCATCGCCTCGGCCATCATCGCCTGCAGGGTTTCAGGGCGGTCGGCGTAGTACTTGGCCACGCCGTAGCCGAACATCAGCCAGTCACGCGCCTGCGCCTCGGCCAGGTCCATGACTTCCAGCGGATCTTCTTCAAAGTCGATGAAACCGACGTTCTGGCCATCCCAGGTGAGGTTGCGCGGCAGCGGCTGGCCAAAATAGGCGCCACGACCGTGCGCTTCGGCAATGGCCTGCATCGCCGCAGCCACAAGGCGATCGCGGCCGGCGTCATCGGCTTCACGCAGGCAGGTATTGAACGAGCTGCCGTTGTCGCCGATCACCAGCGCGGCATGGCCACTGCCGATCACCGGGGGCACGTTCACTCCCTGCGCCTGCAATTCAGACAGACGGCGGGCCTCGGTTTCGCGCGCGGCGTCGCCACCGCGGTGCGGCGGCGGGCGCAGGGCATCGAGATGGAACCGGCGGGCAACAAAATTGAGCAGGCCCAGGGCCACTGCTCGGCTTCCTTCGCCGTACTGCTTCAGCCAGGCGCGCTGCCCTTCGATGACGATGGGCTCAACCATGACAGTCTCCTTTAACGCATTACGGCCCCAGAGGGGCCGTAACGACGGTTTCACGTTGTCGTAACTGGCACTATCAATAGCGCAGCAGTGCCGAACCCCACGTGAAGCCACCGCCGAACGCTTCCAGCAGCAACAGCTGACCGCGCTCGACCCTGCCGGAACGAACGGCAGCATCCAGCGCCAGCGGCACCGAGGCGGACGAGGTATTGCCATGCTTGTCGACGGTGACCACGACCTGGTCCATCGACATGTCCAGCCGCTTGGCGGTGGCTTCGATGATGCGCAGGTTGGCCTGGTGCGGGATCAGCCAGTCCAGGTCGGACTTGGTCAGCCCATTGGCATCCAGGGTTTCGTCCACGACCGAGTCCAGCGCCTTGACGGCGTACTTGAACACGTCGTTGCCCTTCATGTTGATGGTGCCGCCACCATTGTTGCCTTCACCGAAACCGACCGAGACGCCGACCGGATTCCACAGCAGCTCTTTCTTGCTGCCATCCGAATGCAGGTGGGTACTGAGGATCCCGGTTTCTTCGTCGGCCTTGAGCACGACGGCGCCCGCGCCATCACCGAACAGTACGCAGGTGGTGCGGTCTTCCCAGTCGACGATGCGGGTCAGGGTTTCCGCACCGATCACCAGCACATGGCGGGCATCACCGGAGCGTATGAATTTGTCAGCCACGCTGAGCGCGAACACGAAGCCCGAACAGGCTGCGTTGACGTCGAAAGCAGGGCAGCCGCTCACACCGAGCTTGGCCTGGATCAGGCACGCGGTGGAGGGAAAGATCAGATCAGGAGTGGTCGTGCCGACCACGATCATGTCGAGCTGCGAAGCGTCGATACCCGCTGCTTCGATCGCACGCAGCGCGGCCTGGTAGCCGAGATCGCTGGTGGTTTCGCCTTCGGCAGCGATGTGCCGTTCACGGATACCGGTGCGCGTCTGGATCCACTCGTCCGAGGTCTCGACCATTTTTTCCAGGTCGGCGTTGGTCAGGACTTTTTCCGGCAAATAGCTACCGGTGCCCGCGATCCTCGAGTAGATCCGCTTGCTCATCATGTTTCCTGTTGCACGAGCCGCCGTTCACCGGCGTGCCCGGGAAAGAAGGCGAAGGCCGCTGCCCAGCGGGCAGCGACCTTCCGGCACATCAGTCTTCCTGGACAGCGGAAGACTTGGTCTGGATGACCTTCTTGCCGCGGTAGAAACCGTCAGCAGTGATGTGGTGACGCAGATGCACTTCGCCGGTGGTCGGGTCGGTCGACAGCTGCTTGGCGCTCAGGGCGTCATGCGAACGACGCTGGCCACGACGGGACGGGGTAACACGGGATTTCTGGACAGCCATGGGATTGCTCCAAACTCGGTTCGTTTTGCTTCGTCGTTTCGTCGCACAGGACGCCAGCGTCCAGCACACTTTTCGCTTTCGCCGCAGCCGCCGACGACAACCGGCTGCTATTGTTTCTTCAATGCCGCCAACGCCGCGAACGGGTTGGCCTTTTCAATTTCTTCTTCGGTCGGTGCCCAGTCCTTGTCGACTGCCTCACCGTACGGCGACAGGGGTACCACCGGCACCGCCAGCACCAGTTCGTCCTCGACCAGGTCCAACGGACGCAGCTGGCCGTCTTCCGGCACCAGCAACGGCTCGTATTCCTCCGGCAAAGACGATTCCTCGTCTTCCTCGCGGATCAGGCCAAGCCTCTGGGTCATCTTCACCGGCAGCAGGAAACGCTGCATGCTGCGCTGACAGGTCAGCGGCAGCGCGGTATCGATGCTGAGTTCCACATAGGATACCCGCAAGATCTCGTCGCGACCGAATTCGAGCGAGTAATTACACTCGCCTTCGGTATCTGCGACAAGCCCCTGCAGGCGAGTCAATTCAGCCAGGGACACCTGACCGTCGAAGCGCCTTCGCGCTACGACCATCCGCCAGGCATCCAGCGTTTCGGGTACGTTCGCGGACATAAGCCGCCGAATATTAAGGATCGGCAGGTCGCGTGTCAAATGGCTGCCATGGAAGGCTTGCTGTGGCTGGCTGTGCCGAGCCAGACTGCCGCGCCCTGCTCCTGGAAATTCCCGCATGCCCGCCCTGGTCCTGGCCTCCACCTCCCGCTACCGCCGCGACCTGCTGGAACGGCTGGGCCTGCCCTTCGACTGCGCACGCCCGGAGGTGGATGAGACCCCGCAAGCCAACGAGGCCCCGCTGGCGCTGGCGTCGCGCCTGGCCAGCGCCAAGGCGGCCGCAGTGGCCGCCCGCCATCCCGGCCGCTGGGTGATCGGCTCGGACCAGGTGGCGGACCTGAACGGTCAGCCGCTGGGCAAACCGGGCACGGTCGAGGCGGCCTGCGCGCAGCTGGCGGCGATGTCCGGGCAGACGGTGAGATTTCATACCGCCATCAGTCTCACCCGAGACGGAGAATATTTTTCGGCGATCGATTTGACCCAGGTGCGCTTCCGCGCGCTGCAGGCGCCGGAGATCGCCCGCTACGTGGCCATCGAACAGCCGCTGGACTGCGCCGGCAGCTTCAAGTGCGAAGGCCTGGGCATCAGCCTGTTCGAGGCCATCGACAATCGCGACCCCACTGCCCTGATCGGGCTGCCGCTGATCGCGCTGTGCGGATTGCTGCGCAAGGCCGGATTCTGCGTGCCGTAACCCTGCCCGCCCGAAGGTGGAGCCAGACCCGCGTCGAGCCGAATGCAGGCCCGTCACGGGAGGCACGACGCCTCAGCGCTTTTCCACCACGAACGGCTGCTCCTGCCACTGCTCCACGCTGCCATCGCGACCATGCAGGCGCAGCCCCAGCCAGTGTTTTCCCGGTGACAACGTACCCGTATCGAACGTTGCGTCGAAGCCGACAGCCGGATGCTGCGGATCGGTGCTGTCCGGCCATGTGTGGCGGATATCGAACACGCGTCCATAGGTGGCATCGCCGATCGAACGACCATCCACCAACACTTCAACCCGCGACAGGCCGACACCTTCCTTGAACGCCCAGCCCTTGATCGCCAGCGTGCCGCTCACCACGTCGCCATTGGAAGGGGCGTCCAGCCAGGCCAGTGCGGGCGCTACGCATGGCCCCTGCGCATGCTGCACCGGCAGGCGGAACAGCAGGAAGCGCTGGAATCCGTGGTCGTTGCTGACCACACGCGGTGGCGGCAGCGGCCCGACCTGTTCGCAGATGGCGTGATAGCGGGTGAGCAGATCGCGGAAACGCTGATCGCTGGGCGACAGCACCAGCAGCATCGGCACGTCGCGCTCGCCCTCATGTACCAGGTTCCATTGCGCCAACTGCGCGGTACGGCCGTGCTTGTCGTTGAGCGGATGCGGCAGCACTTCGATGTCGCCGCGGCCCAGCTGGAAGCCCAGTTCGGCGCCCACCTTGAAGTTGCCAGCCAGCACGCGGCTGCCTTCCGGCATCTGCTGCAGCTCTTCGCTTACCGCAGCGGCCAGCGGCTGCCAGCCGGCGAAGTTGCGCGGGTAGTACTTGTCGCCGGCCAACTGCTCGCGCAGCGATGACGAGGACGCCATCAGGTAATAGCCGAAGGCCAGTACCATGCCCAGCCCGGCCAGCCACCAGCCTGTACGCCGCAACCAGCGCGGCCAGCCGTTGAGTATCACCGGCACTGCCACCAGCAGGGCCAGATAGCCCGGCAGCGGCCAATGGAAGCTGATGCGCTCGACGTCGGTGAAAAAACCCAGTGCGAAGATGCCCAGCGTCGATACGCCGCCGACCAGGCCGAAATACCGCCACTGCACGCGCGCACCGCCGCCGCTGCGGGTGCCAGCCAGCGCCACTTTCCACATCGCGATGCACAGGATGGGCGTCACCAGCATCGGCTGGATCACCAGGAACCACAGGCCGCGCCACTCGAACGCCCACGGATGGCGCTCGACCACTTGGAACTTCAGACCGGCATCGTGATTGTCGGCATTCCAGGCCAGCAGCGGCAGCCATGCCAGTACGCCGATGGCCAGGGCCACCCACACGCGTGGATCGGTCAGCATGCGCCGGCCCTGCGGCAGCGCCAACAGGGCAACGAAGCCGACGCCGATCACGCCGATGAAACGATAGTGGCTGAGCGCGCCGATCAGCAGGCCCAGCGCCAGCTTTACCGCCGAGGAGGCGTCGACGTTGCGCAGCAGGCGTGCGCCGGCGTCCAGGCACAGCACCGCCGCCAGCGCCATCGGCACATCGGGTACGGCCAGCAGGCCCAGCGTGGCCGACAACGGCATCAGCAGCGTCAAGCTGCCGGCCTGCCAACCTGCAACATTGCCGAACCAGCGCGCCGCAATGCGCGATACCAGCAGCGGCAGCACTGCGCCGATGGCCAGGAACGGCAGGCGCAGCGCAAGCACGTGCTGGCCCCCAAGTTCCACACCCAGGCGGGTCAACCAGGCCGTCAGCCCCGGCAGATCCGAATAGGCCGCAGCCAGATGCTGGCCTTCCTGCCAGTAGAACGCCTCATCGACGAACAACGGCAGGCGTGCGGCCACGACCAGCTTGGCCGCTGTGACGAGCGTCCATAACCAGAGAAAAATCGTACGTGCGCGTTGTTCGCCCTGCATTGCTCTATGGATAGAATCGACCGGTTACCGAACTTGAGACGACCATGACAGCTTCGTCCCCCATTCCCAGCATGCTAACCGATCAACTGCGTCAGTCCCTGCGCAATGCGCAGGACCAGGTCAATGCGCTGGTGCTGGGCAAGGTGCACGAGGTGCGGTTGGCCTTCGTGGCCCTGCTCTCTGGCGGCCATCTGCTGATCGAAGACCTGCCCGGCCTCGGCAAGACCACGCTGGCCCATGCCTTGGCCAGCAGCCTGGGCCTGAGCTTCCAGCGCGTGCAGTTCACCTCCGACCTGCTGCCGGCCGACGTACTCGGCGTATCGGTGTACGACGCCGGCAGCCGCCAGTTCCAGTTCCATCCCGGGCCGGTGTTCACCCACGTGCTGCTGGCCGACGAGATCAACCGGGCGCCGCCGCGCACGCAGAGCGCCCTGCTGGAAGCAATGGCCGAGCAGCAGGTCACCCTCGACGGTCAGACGCATGCCCTGCCCGATCCGTTCTTCGTGATCGCCACGCAGAACCCGGTGGATCTGTCAGGCACCTTCCCGCTGCCCGATTCGCAACTGGACCGTTTCCTGCTGCGGCTGGCGATGGGCTACCCCAGCCCACAAGCGGAACGTGAGCTGCTGCGTGGCAGTGATCGTCGCGACCTGATCGCCCGCGCGCTACCCCAGCTGGACGACAACCAGGTACGCGCACTGCGCGAGGCCGTCGGCCAGGTGCATGTCAGCGACGCGCTGGTGGACTACGTGCAGGCATTGTTGACCCGCAGCCGCCAGCACGCCGGCGTGCGCGTGGGACTATCGCCGCGCGCCGGTCTGGCCCTGCTGCGCGCAGCCAAGGCACATGCGCTGCTGCTCGGCCGTGGCCACGTAGTGCCCGAAGACGTGCAGACGCTGTTCGTAGCGGTGGCCGGCCATCGCCTGGTGGGCGAAGCCGAGTCGAGCTCGGGGCCGGCGCTGGCACGCGCGATCCTGCAGACTGTCGCGGTCGATTGAAGATGGCATCGCATGCCCGGCGACTGTTGCAGCTGGCACGCCCGCGCACGCCGGAGTCGTTGCCGCAACGGCTCGACCGCCGGCGCATCTACGTGCTGCCCACCCGCTTCGGCCTGTTTGTGGCCTGCCTGCTGGTCGCGATGTTGCTGGGTGCGCTGAACTACAACAACAACCCTGCGCTGTTGCTGGCGCTGCTGCTGGCCGCGGCAGCAATTGCCAGCGCCATCGCCGCGCACCTGCAGTTGTCGGGTGTGCAGATCGACGCGATTTCCGCCGAACCGGTGCCAGCCGGGCAACCGCTGCGCCTGCGCGTGGACCTGTCGCTGCGCGACCCACGAGCGCGCCACGGCCTGCACCTGCAACTGGGCGACAGCGAAGCCTGGCTCGACCTGCCCGCACACGGTCGTGGTGAAGCCGAGCTGGAAGTGCCCAGCCAACGCCGCGGCTGGCTGGACCTGCCGCGTATCCGCCTGTCCACCACACAACCGCTGGGCCTGGTGAGGGCGTGGTCATGGGTGTGGCCGGAAGAACCCCTGCTGGTCTACCCGCTGGCAGAAGCGAAGGCGCCACCGTTGCCGCAGCAGGGCAGCGATCCACTGCACACCCGCGCCCACGCCAACGGCGAGGAACTGCATCAGCTGCGCCCGTATCGCGCTGGAGATCCACCGCGCAGCATTGCCTGGAAACACTCCGCACGCCGCGACGCGCTGCTGGTACGCGAATACGAGAAGCCGATAGGCATCGAAGTGGTTCTGGACTGGCGCGCGCTGGCACCCTTGGGCCAGGAGGCCCGCATCGCGCGGCTGGCACGCTGGGTGGATAGCGCCGAACGCGAAGGCCGTCGCTACACACTGCTGCTGCCGATGCACCCGCCGATCGGCCCTGGCCAGGGCGCCAGCCACCACCACCTGTGCCTGCGTGCGCTGGCGTTGCTTCCCCATGACTGAATCTGCCCTGCTGCTGGACCGCAACACCCGCACGTGGACGCTGGCCAGCGCCGCACTGGCCCTGTTGCCGCTGCTGCTGCAGCTGCCCACCACGCTGGCCGGGTTGATCGCCGTGGCAGCAGTGATCACTGCAGCACTGTCGCAGCGCGGCATGCTGCCGATGCCGGTGCGCGTACTGCTGGTGCTGGGCATGCTGGCCGCCATCGCCTGGCAGATGGGGGCGGTACGGCCAGGCCGGGATACCGGCTGTGCACTGCTGGCGGCGATGCTGGCGATCAAGTCCAGCGAGCTGCGTACCCTGCGCGATGCGCGCAGCCTGCTCGGCTTTGCCCTGTTCTCACCGTTCGCGGCCTTCCTGCTCGACCAGGGGCCGCTGACCACCGTACTGGCCATGCTGGCCGGTACCAGTGCCCTGATTGCCCTGCAGCGGCTGGCGCAGGGTGAAGGCCGCAGTGCGCCACCGCCGCTGTCTGCGCAACTTCGCGGCGTCGGTCGCCTGCTGCTGATCGGCCTGCCGCTGGCGCTGGCCTGCTTCTGGCTGTTCCCACGATTGGCCACGCCGCTGTGGGGCATTCCCGAACGCGCCGTCGGCACGCCCGGGCTGTCGGACACGATGGAGCCGGACAAGTGGCTGGACCTGATGGCCGACGACACCCCGGCCCTGCGGGCGCAGTTCTTCGGCGCGGCTCCAGAGCCGGCGCAGCGCTACTGGCGCGGGCCGGTACTGACCCAGTTCGACGGGCATGTCTGGCGACGCGACCGCCGTACCGAACGTTTGCCACCTGCCGTCGTCGAGCACGGCACGGAGGGCTGGGACTACCAGATCGATTACGAACCCACCGACCGCCGCCAGCTGGTCGCGCTGGACCTGCCCACCACCGCACCGGAAGGCAGCCGCCTTGATGCAGCGCTGAGCCTGAGCAGCGACCGCCCGTTGTCCGCGCTGAGCAGGTGGCGTCTGCATTCGGCCCCGCCGCAACGCTTTGATGCCACGCTGTTGCCGTATCAGCGCAGCGCAGCGCTGCAGTTGCCGGAAGGCTTCAACCCCCGCACGGCAACCCTCGCCCGACAGTGGCGACAGGACGCCGGAAGCGATGATGCCGCCGTGGTCCGTCGCGCCCTGGCATGGATCACCGCGGATTTTTCGTACACGCTGGAAACACCGGCCGCCGGGCGCGATCCGGTCGATGCGTTCCTGTTCGACTACAAGGCCGGCTACTGCCAGCATTTCAGCTCGGCCTTCGTTGTGCTGATGCGCAATGCAGGAATTCCGGCGCGGGTGGTCACCGGTTTCGCCGGCGGCACCCACAACCGGATCGGCGACTACTGGGTACTGCGGCGGATGGACGCCCATGCCTGGGCTGAGGTGTGGCTGCCCCAACGCGGCTGGGTGCGCGTCGACCCGACAGCGGCAGTAGCACCCGAGCGCATCCTGGACACGCTTGACGACCGTCTGCAGGCCGGTGCCGATACCGGACTGCAGCAGCGCTGGGTGCAGCTGGGCCAGGTCGGCGACTGGATGCGAAGGGGCTGGAACGAACTGGTGCTGTCCTTTGACGCGCGCCGCCAGCAGCAGTTGCTGCAACCGTTCGGGCTGGACGACCTCGGCCCCGGACAGCTGCTGGCCGGCTTCGTGATGGCCGCGTTGCTGGCACTGGCGTGGATGGCGTGGCTGCTGGCTCGTGGCGAACGCGAGCGTGACCCGCTGCTGCGCGCCTGGCATCGGCTGGGGCAGCGCTATGCGCGGCTGGGGCTGGGCCGCGAACCGCACGAACCCGCCCTGCACTGGGCCCGCCGGGTCCACGCACAGCGCCCCGACCCGGCCCTCATCACACTCAGCCAGCGTTTCGCTGATGCACGCTACGCTGGCACTTGTACCGAGCTCGCCCCATTATTGCGGGACCTGCGCAGGCATCGCCCGACTTCCGGAGCCTCCCCATGAATACCAAGTTCCTCCTCACCGCCGTGGCCGCCCTGGCCCTGTCGGCCTGCGCCACGGCCCCCAAGCCGCTGCAGGGACAGTTCAGCCTGGTTTCCCCGCGCGACTCGGTTGCCACCCAGCAGGTCGGCACGCCGGTGCGCTGGGGTGGCCGGATCATCGAAACCAAGCCCGGACAGGGTGAGACCTGTTTCCAGATCATCTCGCGCCCGCTCAACGGTAGCGGCCGTCCGAACACGACCTCTTCCGATGCCAGCGACGGCCGCTTCATCGCCTGTCGTTCCGGCTTCTACGATCCGGCCGTGTTCGAAGCCGGCCGCGACGTGACCTTCATCGGCAAGATCGATGGCTACGCCAATACCCGTATCGGCGATTACGACTATCGCCTGCCGAAGCTGTCTGCCGACGTGATCTACCTGTGGCCGGAGCAGCGCCAGGTCGATGTGGTGCCCTACCCCTACGGACCGTGGGGCCCGGGCCCGTATGGCCCGTACTGGGGCGGTTACCGCGGCTGGGGCTGGTGGTAGTCCAGGCCCGGTACGCATGATGCACAAGGCCGCCCATCGGGCGGCCTTTTTTCATCCACGCCATGCGTGGATGGCTGCCTCAACGCCCTGGCGTACCGAAGTGACCCAGCGGCGCGCCAGCCAGCAGATGCATGTGGATATGGAACACGGTCTGCCCGGCGTCTTCGCGGCAGTTCATCACGATGCGGTAGCCGTCCTGCGCGAAGCCTTCCCGACGCGCGTACTCGGCGGCGGCCAGGGCCAGCTTGCCGATCAGGTGCGCCTGCGATGGCTGCAGGTCATCCAGGGTCGGGATGATCTCGTTCTTCGGAATGAACAGCACGTGCACCGGCGCCTGTGGTGCGATGTCCTTGAAGGCCAGCACGTCTTCGTCTTCATAGACGATGGTGGCCGGGATCTCGCGACGGATGATCTTGCTGAAGAGGGTTTCGCTGCTCATGGTCGGCCTCGGCGGGGTGTTTTCCGCATTGTAGGCCGGTAACGCCGGGGCATGCCCGGCATCGACTCAATCGCGCACTTCGCTGCGGGTGCCGAACGCATGCGACAGCGTGCCGCGATCGACGTACTCCAGCTCACCGCCGAGGGGCAGGCCCTGCGCCAGTCGACTCGGCCGCACCTGGCGGGCACGCGCCAGCTGCGCGAGATAGTGCGCGGTAGCTTCGCCTTCGACGGTGGCGCTGGTGGCAATGATCAGTTCCTGCACTTCCGCTTCGGCCAGGCGCTGTTCCAGCTGTTCCAGACCCAGCTCGCGCGGGCCGATGCCATCCAGCGGCGACAGGCGCCCCTGCAGCACGAAGTAAACGCCGCGATAGCCGGTGGCGTTCTCGATCGCCAGGCGGTCAGCCGGCGATTCCACCACGCACAGCTGGCTGCGCTCACGGCTGCCATTGGCGCAGGTCGGGCACAGCTCGGTTTCGCTGAAGTCTCGGCACTGCGCACAGTGACCGATGCGTTCAACCGCCTGCGCCAGCGTCTCGGCAAGGCGTTTGCCACCTTCGCGCTCGCGTTCGAGCAGGTGGTAGGCCATGCGCTGTGCCGTCTTCTGGCCTACGCCAGGCAACACCCGCAATGCATCGATCAGTTGTTCAAGCAGGGGTGCGGACACGGCGGCGTGTTCTGTAGAGCCGAGCGTGCTCGACTGGAAATTGCGGGCAATCGAGCACGCTCGACGCTACACAGTGCATGGCACCCGGCAGTGCGGGTGCCACGCAGGGCATCAGAACGGCATCTTCATGCCCGGCGGCAGCTGCATGCCGGCGGTGGCCGAACCCATCTTCGACTTCGACTCGGCGTCGATCTTGTTGGACGCATCGTTGAAGGCGGCGGCGATCAGGTCTTCCAGCATTTCCGGATCGCTGGCCAGCGACGGATCGATGCGTACCTTGCGGCACTCCTTGGCGCCGGTCAGGGTGACGCTGACCATGCCGCCACCGGCGCTGCCGGTCACTTCGATCTTGGCGATTTCTTCCTGGGCCTTCTGCAGGTTTTCCTGCATCTTCTGGGCCTGCTGCATCAGTTGGGCGATATTGCCGCGCATGTCGTCTTACTCGTCAAAAGAACGGATGGAATCGGAAACAACCCGGGCGCCGTGCTGCTGGATCAGCAGCTGGACTTCCGGATCGTCCATGAAAATGGCCTCGGCAGCCTGCTGCCGCTCGCCACGCTGGCGGTCTGCGCGCTGGTGCAGGGTCTCGGCCGGGACCTGCTCGGTTTCCACGGTTTCGACCACGATCTTCAGCGCGTGGCCAAGGGACTTTTCCAGCACCTCGCCCAGCGCTGCCAGCGCGCGTTCGGAGCGCAGGTATTCAAATCCGGGCGAAAGGCCCAGTTTCAAGACCCCATGCTGGCAGCTGATGAAGGCCGCATTGGCAGCCAGCTGTCGCGAGGGACCGCTCAGGCCACTGTTGGCGATCAGGTCGAGCCAGTCTTCGGCACAGGCCAGGTCACTGACGCTGCCTGCCGGCGGGGCTTTTTCCTTTGCCGCAACCGGTGCCGGGGCGATGTCGATACCCTCGGCACGGAATGGACGCTCCGGCGCGGCAACAGCCTCTGCAACCGGCTGTGAAGCCGGCGGCGGCGGCTCGTGCCACGGCGCGACCATGGCCGCGTCGGGCGTTGCCATCTCGGCCGCCAGCACTTCATCGCGCGCGCCAGCCGCGTCGGTTGCCCACGGCGGCAGGTCGTCTGCCTCAGCAGGTGCCTTGGCCGTGGCCGCCTCGGGAGCCAACTGTGCCTTCATCGGCAGCGGTGACCCGGGTTCCTCGATCGGAGCCGGTTCAGGTTCAGGGGTCGGATCTGGTTCCGGGGTCGGCTCGGGCTCCGGCTCGGGTTCGCGCTGTGGCGCCGGGTTCGGCGTCTGCGCGGTTGCCTCCGCCAGCACGGGTACCGTAATTGCCTGCGTGACCGCTGCGGCTTCTGGCGCCGCAGCAGCGGCCGGTGCAGCTCCTTCGTGGCTGCCAGCAAGGCCGCCCCCGGTCTGGCCCGTACCGGTCGGTGCGCTGCCACCCGAGGATTCCGGTGTACGCGGCACCGACGGCACGGCAGCCGCAGGGCGGAACGCCAACATGCGCAGCACGGCCATTTCAAAGCCGGCGCGCGGGCTGGGCGCCAATGGCAGATCGCGACGACCATTCAGGGCCATCTGATACCAGAGCTGGACCACCTCCGGGCGCAGGCGTTCAGCAAACACGCTGGCATCCAGTCCCTCGGCAGCGGCGGACGCGCCCGGCACCAGTTGCTGCACCTGGATGCGGTGCAGGCCCTCGGCCAGCGCATCGAGCACCCCGCTCCAGTCCGGCGAGAACTCGGCCAGCGCCGCCACCACCTGCAGCAGGCGCGGGCCATCGCCCTCGGCCAGGGCATCGAGCATGGCCGCCACCTGGGTGCGGTCGACCGTGCCCAGCATGGTGCGCACCACGTCCTCACGCAGCGCACCGCCGGCATAGGCAATGGCCTGGTCGAGCAGCGACAGGCCGTCACGCAGGCTGCCGTCGGCGGCCTTGGCCAACTGCACGATGGCGGTCGGGTCCGACTCGATCTCCTCGGCGGTGAGGATGCGGGTCATCTGCCCCTGGATCTGGTCTTCATCCAGGCGCTTGAGGTTGAACTGCAGGCAGCGGCTGAGCACGGTGACCGGCAGCTTCTGCGGGTCGGTGGTGGCCAGCAGGAACTTCACATGCTCCGGCGGCTCTTCCAGCGTCTTCAGCAGCGCATTGAACGCAGCCTTGGACAGCATGTGCACTTCGTCGATCAGGTACACCTTGTACTTGCCACGCGAGGGCATGTACTGGGCGTTCTCGATCACCTCGCGCACATCGTCCACGCCGGTGTTGGACGCGGCATCGATTTCCAGCAGGTCGATGTAGCGACCGGCGTCGATGTCCAGGCAGGCCGCACACTGGCCGCAGGGATCGGCACTGGTGCCCTGTTCGCAGTTCAGCGACTTGGCGAAGATGCGCGCGATCGTGGTCTTGCCCACGCCGCGGGTACCGGTGAACAGGAACGCGTGGTGGACCCGGCCGCTGTCCAGCGCATTGCTGAGCGCACGGACCACGTGTTCCTGGCCCACCAGCTCGGCAAAACGCTTCGGACGCCACTTGCGGGCAAGGACGAGATAGGACATCAGGCCACCGTCTTCCATCGGATGTTCCATTGTGCCACGCCTGTCCAGCCCTCTCGCCCTGCAAACCAGTGCTTGTGTCCTGCCGCTGCGCCCGCTAGAATTTGCGCCCCTGCTGAGGCGTTTGCCGATGGCAGGGATCCGGAGAGGTGTCCGAGTGGTTGAAGGAGCACGCCTGGAAAGTGTGTAAGCGTCTAAACCGCGCTTCGGGGGTTCGAATCCCCCTCTCTCCGCCAGACAAATGAAGAAGCCGCCCTCTGGGCGGCTTCTTCATTTGTCTGGTGGAGAGCATCGGGCGAGAGAAGCCCCGCCGGGGTTCGACGGTTCTGCAGGAGCAGAACCGGACAGCCGAAGGCTGGCCCTGCAGCGCGCAGCGCGGAAGGGCTGGGTGCAGGGATGCACCCAGCAATCCCCCTCTCTCCGCCAGATAAATAAAAAAGGCTGCCCTTCGGGTGGCCTTTTTTATTTATCTGGCTGGGGACGCGACGCGCGTTCCGCACGTCGCCCCAAACGTTGCTGCGCAACGTTCGGGCCCCTCCCTTTGCCTGCCTCTCCCCGCCCCTGCCGGGGCAGCCCCTCAACAGAGGGGCTTGTTCCTCCAGATATGGCAGTAGATCCACGCCATGCGTGGATGCCTCGGCCCGGTCGCATCGACTACCCGCCCGTGGTTGAGCCTGCCGGCACGCCCCGCTTTGTCGCCCTCACCTTTCGCTGAACAGCTGGTTCAAGGCCGCATACCCCGGCGCCCCCTCCGGCATCGCCATCGCGTCGCCGAGAAAATCCCTGGTCGCCGCAGCCATCGCCGTCCATGCGTGCATGAACAAGGCCGGGCCAGCGCTCAACCGCCGCACGCCGGCCAGCGACAGCGCAGCAAACGACGCCATCCCCGGCAACCACATCAGGTTGAGAGGCAGCGGCACGGCGCCGGCAACCGCAGCAGCCTCGTCCAGCGCGCGCAGTCCCGGCACGAAGCCGCCGTCGGCACCGGCACGTGCATAGGCCTGCAGCCGATCGATGCTCATCCTGACCGCCTCATCCTCTTCAGCCAGGCCGCGCAGATACACATCGGTGCGCGCATTGATGAACAGCGATCGTCCGCCCAGCGCCGAACGGATGGCGGTGATCTTGCCCACCAGCGTCGCAGGGCTGCCGGCACCGTCTTCGATGTTGATCCCTACCGCACCCGCCTCCACCAGGCGCAGCACCCGCTCAGCGACCGCATCGGGGACATCGCTGTAACCGTCCTCGATATCGACCGTGACCGGCAGCGAGGTCACACCAACAATTTCTGAAACCCGCTGCAGCAGCGCGGTATCCGGCAGCGCACCGCCATCGGCATAACCGCAGGACCACGCCATGGCAGCACTCGATGTTCCCACCGCGACAGCTCCCAGCTGCTGGACCAGGCGGGCGCCACCGGCATCCCATACGTTGGGCAGCACATAAAGACCAGCGCGTTGATGGAGTTGAACGAAGTTCTGGTGAACGTTGGACATGGAACCTCCTGATGACGGGGACCCGCAGTCTGCGCCCGAACCGGTTTCCGGGCTCGCCATATCCGGACATCACTGGTGCGGACCTCGCGCACAATGTGCTCGCCACCACGATGACAGTCATTCATGACACCCCGCCCCTACCGCTGCACCGACGTCACCGCCTGCCTGTCGATCTTCGACAGCAACGTGCCCACCTACTTCGCACCCGCAGAGCGGGGTGACTTCGAGCGCTTCCTGCACGAACACGCCGTGCCACGCGCCTTCCAGGTGATCGAGGTCGAGGGCCAGGTGGTGGCCTGCGGCGGCCTCTGGCACTGCGGCGATGGCAGCGCCAGCTTGTGCTGGGGCATGGTCGAACGAAGTCGCCACAGACAGGGGCTGGGACGCGCGCTGGCAGTGGCCCGCTTGCATCAGGCTGAAGCAGACCCATCGGTCCAGCGCATCACGCTCAGCACCAGCCAGCACACGCAGGGCTTCTATGCCGGCCTCGGCTTCCAGGTGGTACGCGTGGTAGCCGATGGCCACGGCGCCGGAATCGACGCCGTGGAGATGCAGCGGGTGCTGTAACCCGGCTCTCGACGGATCCACGCATGGCGTGGATCCGTCGAAGTCACGCACTGGCTCAGAACCCGACGCGCAGGTTCAACTGGCCGCCGATATCGTTGCGACCGTCGCCATGCTGGCCCTGCACGAACAGCGACAGCTGGCTGCTGCGCCCCAGGCCGACGGCCACACCGACCTGGCTGACCAGTGCGTTGCGCGCCATCACGGCACTGTAGGCATCGAACGCAGTGCCACCGACGGCGAAGCTCTGCCGACTGGCTACGTCGGTGTCACCGGACGCGTGCTGCCAGCCCAGCCCGACCGTCAGCTGTGCCGGATAGCGCTCGCCGCTGCCCACATCCCAGCGGCCGCGTACGCCGACGGTGCTGACATTGAGCGTGTCCTTGCCGCCCTCCAGTACCAGCGCCGCGCTGCCGCCCTGCTCCACCGCGCGATCGCTGTCCACCCAGTGCTTGGTGAACTGCACATACGGCTGCAGTTGCGTCCTGCCATGGGTCCAGGTCCAGCTGCCTTCGATCTGGGCGATGGTGACATCCGAATCCTGGCGGCTGTGCAGCGTCTGTGCCAGCAGCGGCACTTCACGCGTGGTGCGCGTGCGGTAATCGCCGCGCGACACACTGCCACCGACCGCAAATCCGTTGTTCCACTCGCCCTGCGCATACAGTCCATAGGTGTTGCCACGCAGGCGTGCACGCGACTGGCGATCGTACAGCCGTGTATCGAGCCGCTCGCTGCCCGCCGCGGCACCCAGCACCACATGCTCGCCAAGCTTCCAATCGACGCCAGCCATCAGTGCATTGCGGTTGGCACGGATCTCGTCACCGTTGCCATCGCCGTCCTGCTTGAACACCTTGCCGCTACCCGCCAGCCATGCCGAAGCACGCTCGCCACGCACCGTCGGCAACTCGCTGCCAAGACGCTGGCGGATGCCCTCTTCCAGGTAGTTGTCGTACAGCAGCACTGCACGGCTGGCTGCATGCACTTCACCGGAGAGCTGGTTGAACGCGTTGCGCGCGGTGGCGGTGTCGTAGGCCAGCAGCGTGTTGTACAGGCCCAGCGCCGCGCCGGTCTGCGGCAGGCTGTCCAGCGCCGATGCCACGCCCAGCTGGTTGCGGGTCTGCGCAGCCGTGACGAAGGCCGCTGTCTGCTTCACATCGATCTTCAGCTGCGCGGCATTTGCTGTGTAGACCGGGCTCAGTGAGAGGAACGCCGAGGTGGTGGTGGGCGGCACGAACTGCCCGCTGACGCCGCCGCCTGCGTTGATGATCGTGTACTGCTGGCCCTGCTGGTAGCTGGTGTTCGGGTCGATGGCATTGACCACCACCGATGCGCCACCGATGTTCGCGCTGCCGCCCACCTGCACCACGTCACTGCCGGTAGCGCCCAGGTCGACCGACAGCGTGCTGCCCGGTGCCAGGGTCAGGTTGCCACCCACGGTAATCGTGCCCGTACCATTGCCGCCACTGCTGCCATTGCCCGGGCCGTTGCCGGGCGACAGTACACCGCCGCTGCTCACCGTGACGCCGCCAGCGTTGCCGCCGATGGTGCCAGTACCCGACAACGTGGTGCCGCTGCCGATGGTCCATTGGCCACCGACGGTGCCGGTGACATTCAGGCCGCCGCCGGTGACCTGGCCGGTACCGGTGAATCCGCCACTGTTGCCGCCCAGGTTGAGCGGACCCGGGCCGGCCTGCACGATGCTGCCCGTACCACTGATGCTGCCACCCAGCGTGGTGGTGCCGCCGGTGTTGACCACCAGGCCACCGTTGTTGGTGATGTTGCCGGTGACCGCGCCGCTGGCGCCGCCGTTGCCGATCTGCACGGTACCGCCGGTGTTGATCGTGGTGCCACCGGTATAGGTGTTGTTGCCGGTAAGGACCAGCGTGCCGCTGCCGGCCTGGGTCAACCCGCCGCTGCCACTGACCACGCCACCAAGCGTGGTATTGCCGCCGACGTTGAACACCAGGCTGCCGTTGTTGCTGACGTTGCCGGTGATCGCACCCGTGGCGCCACCATTGCCCACCTGCAACGTACCGCCGGTGTTGATGGTGGTACCACCGGTATAGGTGTTGTTGCCGGTCAGGGTCAGCGTACCGGCACCGGCCTGGGTCAGCCCGCCGCTGCCGCTGACCACGCCCGCGAGCGTAGTGTTGCCACCCACGTTGAACACCAGGCTGCCGTTGTTGCCGACGTCGCCGATGATCGACCCCGTTGCACCACCATTGCCCACCTGCAGGGTGCCACCGGTATTGATGGTGGTGCCGCCGGTATAGGTATTGTTGCCGGTCAGCGTCAGCGTGCCGCTGCCTGCCTGGGTCAGGCCACCGCTGCCGTTGACGGCGCCACCGAGTGTCGTGTTGCCCGACAGGTTGACCACCAGTGCGCCGTTGTTGGTCACGTCGCCGATGATCGCACCGGTCGCGCCGCCATTGCCGATCTGCAAGGTGCTGCCACCGTTGATGGTGGTTCCACCGGTGTAGGTGTTGTTGCCGGTCAGGGTCAACGTGCCGGTGCCGGTCTGCACCAGGCCACCGCTGCCACCGATGGTGCCACCGAAGGTGGTGCTGGCATTGCTGCCGCCGGTGGTCAGGGTGGAACCGCCGAGCACCACGTTGCCGCTGGCAACACCGGCCAGGCCACCAATGGCCTGGTTGCCGGCCGCACTGATGTCCAGCGTTCCGGCGCCGGCCAGGTTCACCGTGCTGGCCGAGGACAGGCTGCCACCGGCGGCGACCGCCAGGGTGCCGCTGTTGATCGTCGTGGTGCCGGTGTAGCTGCTGGCGCCGCCCAGGGTCACCGTCGCCGCACCATCCTTGAGCAGGCTGCCACTGCCGGCGATGTCACCGTCCAGCGTCAGCGGCGTGCCCCCCAGCAGGGTCAACGTGCCGCTTGCCAGCTGCACGTTGTTGGCCAGGGTCAGCGGCACACTGCCGTCCAGCGTGGCGTCACCGCCTACGGTCAGCGTGCCGGTGCCCAGGGCACCACTGCTGCCCAGCGACAGACCACCGGCGTTGAGCGCCACTCCGCCACCGAAGGTGTTGCTGCCGGTGAGGCCGAGCACGCCGGCACCGTTCTTGACCAGGCCACCGGCGCCACTGATGTCCCCGGCAAAGGTGCTGTTGCCCGCTGCGTTGGTGGTCAGTGTGTTGCCGCCAAGGCTGATCGTGCTGCCGGCAACGCCGGACAATGTACCGATGGCCTGGTTGCCACCGCTGGAGATGTCAAAACCGGTACCGGCGTTGGCCAGGTTCACTGCGCCGGTAGCGGCCAGGCTGCCACCGGCGCCGATCGCCAGCGTGCCGGCGTTGATGGTGGTGCCGCCAGTGAAGGTGTTGGTGCCGGTCAATGTTTCGGTACCGGTGCCCTCCTTGATCAGTCCACCAGTGCCGCCGATCGAACCACTAAATACACCATTGGTGGCATCGCCGATGGTCAACGTGTTCGCGCCGAGGTTGACCGTGCCATTGCCGATCAGCGTGCCGAATACCTGCGTGCCGCTGCCGGCCGAAAGATCGAAGGTGGCACCCGTGGCCAGATTGACGATACCGCCTGCGCTGAGGCTGGCACCGGCACCGAGCGCGAGCGTGCCCGCGTTGATGTAGGTGCCGCCGGTATAGGTGTTGGTGCCGTTCAACGTGAGGGTAGCAACGCCGTCCTTGGTCAAGCTGCCGGCCCCCGACAGATTGCCGTTGAGGGTGAGATCGTTGCTGCCAAGTACGGTCAGGCCGGCGTTGAGCACCATGTTGTTGGCCAAGGTCACCGCACCGCTGGAATCGAGCGTGGAAGCGCCCCCAACGGTCAACGTGCCGGTTCCCAGCGCAGCGTTGTTGCCCACCACCAGGCCACCCGCATTGAGGGTGACGCCGCCACCGAACGTGCTGGCACCGTTGAGGGTCTGCACGCCGCTGCCATTCTTGACCAGCCCACCGCTGCCGGTCAGGGCACCGTTGAAGGTCGCGTCGGTGGTACCTCCCAGCGTCAGGCTGCTGCCCCCCAACGACACCGTGCTGCCGGCCACGCCCGCCAGCGAACCGATGCTCTGGTTGCCGCCGGCGGAGATGTCGAAGGTGCCGGTACCGGCCAGGTTCACCGCGCCGGTCGGCGACAGGCTGCCGCCCGCGCCGATCGCCAGCGTTCCGCTGTTGATGACGGTGCCACCGGTGAAGGTGTTGCCGCCGGTCAGGGTGACCGTTGCCGCGCCATTCTTGATCAGGCCACCGTCGCCGGAGATCGCTCCGCCCAGCGTCAGTGCATTACTGCCGAGCAGGTTGAGCGTAGCGCCTGCCAGCAGGCCAATGTCGTTGCCGAGGTTCGCGGCGATGCTGCTGTCCAGCGACGCGTTGGCGCCCACGGTCAGCGCGCCGGTACCCAGCGCACCATTGTTGCCGACCACCAGGCCACCGCCATTGAGTGCCACGCCGCCACCGAAGGTGTTGGCACCGCCCAGCGTCTGGATACCGGTGCCGTTCTTGACCAGCCCACCGGTACCACCGATCACGCCATCGAAGGTGCCGTTGTCGGTGCCGCCGAAGGTCAGCGTATTGCCACCCAGTGCCACCGTGCTGCCGGCGACGCCGTTGAGCGCGCCGATCGCCTGGTTGCCCGCGGCCGAGATGTCGAAGCCGGTGCCCGGCGCGGAAAGCGTCACCGCGCCTGTTGCCGCCAGGCTGCCGCCGGCACCGATCGCCAGCGTGCCCGCATTGATCAGCGTACCGCCGGTGAAGGTGTTGGCGCCGGTCAGTGTTTCAGTGCCGGTGCCCTCCTTGATCAGGCCACCGGTACCAGCGATGGAGCCGCTGAAGACACCGTTGGTCGGTCCGCCGACAGTGATCGAATTCGCGCCAAGGTTGACCGTACCATTGCCGGTCAGGGTGCCGAAGGTCTGGGTACCGCTGCCCGCAGAGAGATCCAGCGTAGCGCCGGTGGCCAGGTTGACGATGCCGCTGGCGGCCAGGCTTGCACCTGCCCCCAGTGCCAGCGTGCCGGCATTGACGTTGGTGCCGCCGGTATAGGTGTTCACCCCATTGAGGGTGAGCGTGGCAGCACCGTTCTTGGTCAGGCCACCAGCGCCGGAGATCACCCCGTTGAGCGTCAGCGCGTTGCTGCCCAGCACCGTCAAGCCGGCGTTGAGTGTGATGTTGTTGACCAGCGTCGCTGCCAGGCTGGTGTCGAGCGTTGCCGCACCACCCACGGTCAGCGCACCGCTGCCCAGCGCCGCGTCATTGCCGAGCACCAGGCCACCGGCATTGAGGCTGACGCCGCCGCCGAAGGTGTTGGCACCGGACAAGGTCTGCACACCTGCGCCCACCTTGACCAGACCACCGCCTCCGCTGATCACGCCGTCGAACACCGCATTGCTGGCGGTGCCGAAGGTCAGTGAATTTCCACCCAGCGCGACCGTCGTACCGAGCACGCCATTCAGCGCACCGATGGTCTGGCTGCCGGTTGCCGCCGATATGTCAAAGCCCGCGCCGGCACCACCGAGGGTGACGTCACCACCGACAGCCAGGCTGCCGCCGGCGCCAAGCGCCAGGGTTCCAGCATTGATCGTGGTACCGCCGACGTAGGTGTTCGCATTGGTCAGGGTCAGCGACGCCGCACCGTTCTTGACCAGTGCACCATTGCCGGCCACCACACCGCCAAGCGTCAGCGCATTGCTGCCCTGCAGGGCAAGCGTGGTACCCGAAGCCAGGTTGATCGCGTTGCCCACGGTGTAGGCTGCTGCAGTATCCAGCGTTGCATTGCCGCCGACGTTGAGCGCGCCCGTTCCCAGAGCGCCGGCATTGCCCAGCTGCAGGTTGCCACCGTTCAACGCCAGGCCGCCACTGAAGCCGTTGGCGTTGCCAAGGGTCAAGGTACCGGCGCCGTTCTTGACCAGACCGCCGGTACCGGACACCACGCCACCGAGCGTGAGTGCGTTGCTGCCGATCAGCGTCAGGGCCGAGCCTGCGCCAAGGTTGACTGCGTTGGTCAGATCAAGCGCAACGCTGCCATCCAGGCTGGCGTTCGCAGCAACGTTCAGCGCGCCGGTTCCAAGCGCTCCACTGTTGCCCAGGACCAGGCCGCCGCCCGCCAGGCTCAGGCCGCCACCGAAGGTATTGGCACCATTGAGCGTCAACACCGTGGCGCCGCTCTTCACCAGGCTGCCGTTGCCGGACACCACGCCGCCCAGCGTGATGTTCTGGCTGCCGGGCAGCGTAAGAATCGCACCGGTAGCCAATGCAACATTGTTGGTCAGGTTCAGCGCAGCCGATCCGTCCAGCGACACGTTGCCGCCGATGTTCAGCGCTCCGGTGCCGGCCGCTGCACTACCGCCCAGTACGACGCTGCCAGCATTGAGATTCAGACCTCCGCTGAAACCATTGGTGCCGTTCAAGGTCAGCAGCGAGGTGCCGTTCTTGGTGAGGCTGCCGACGCCGGAGATGTCGCCGGTCAGGGTGATGTTGTTGCTGCCCCCCAACGTCAACGCCGCGCCGAGGTTGACGACGTTGCCCAAGTTGAGCGCGGTAGTGCCGTCCAGCGTCGCGGCACCGTTGATGCTCAGCGCACCGGTTCCCAGCGCACCGCTGTTGCCCAGCAGCAGACCGCCGGCATTGAGCGCGACGCCGCCGGTAAAGGTGTTTGCGCCGGTCAATGTCTGTACGCCACTGCCGTTCTTTACCAGGCCTCCGCCGACGCCACTGATCACACCGGCAAAGGTCTGGTTGGTCGCGCTGCCAAAGGCAAGCGTGTTCGCGCCCAGAGCCACGGTGGTACCTGCCACGCCGGACAGTGCACCGATGGTCTGATTGCCCCCCAGGGAAAGATCCAGCGCCGCCCCAGCGCCCGACAGGTTTACAGCGCCGGTCGCGGCCAGGCTGCCGCCACTGCCCAGCGCCACCGTACCGGCAGCAACGTTCAGGCCGCCGTTGAAGGTATTGGCGCCGGTCAGCGTCAGGGTCGAAGCGCCGCTCTTTATCAGGCCGCCATTGCCACCCAGGACGCCGCCCAGCGTCAGCGGCTGGCCGCCCAGCACGTTGAGCGAACCACCCGCGGCAAGGTTGATGTTGTTGGTCAGGTTCAACGCCGCGCTTGCATCCAGCGTGGCGGCATTGTTGATGTCCAACAGGCCGGTACCCAGTGCCGTGTTGCTGCCCAGCAGCAGGTTGCCGCCATTGACGACCACACCGCCGCCGAATGTGTTGGCGCCGTTCAACGTGAGCAGCGATGCGCCGTTCTTGCCCAGGTTGCCGACGCCGGAGATCACCCCGTTCAACACCACGGGCTGGCCGCCCTGCAGCGCGAGCGAGCCGCCGGCGCCGAGCACGATGTCGTTGGCCAGGGTGAGCGCTGCGGTGGTGCCATCCAGCGTGACCTCGCCGCCCACGCTCAGCACACCCGTTCCCAATGCACCGTTGTTGCCGAGCAGCAGGCCGCCGCCGTTGAGGGCAAAACCACCGGTCAAGCTGTTGCTGCCGGACAGTGTCTGCACTCCGGTACCGACCTTGACCAGGCCACCGGTAGTGCCAGTGAAGTTGCCGGCGAAGGAGGTATTGCCGAGACCGCCTAGAGTAAGTGTGCGAGTGCCAAGGCTGACCGTTCCACCAAGCCCGGACAGCGAGCCGACGGTCTGGTTGGCTGCGGCAGTGAGGTCCAGCGACGTGCCTGCCGTGAGCGAGATCGCAGCGGTCGGTGACAGGCTGCCGCCTGCACCGAGCGCCAACGCGCCGCCCGCGATCGAGACACTGCCGGTAAGCGTGTTTGTACCACCCAGAGTGAGCGTGCCGGCGCCGTTCTTCACCAGGTTGCCTGCACCGGAAAGCGAGCCATTGAGGGTGACCGCATTACTGCCGAGCAGATTGAGGTTGCCACCACCGTTGACGACGATGTTGTTGGCCAGGTTGAAGGCCCCGCTGGTATCCAGCGATGCGTTGCCTCCCACGGTCAGCGCACCGCTGCCCAGCGCACCTGCGTTGCCCAGCAGCAATCCGCCAGCATTGAGGTTGACGCCACCACCGAACAGGTTCGCGCCGCCCAGCGTGACCACACCGGTGTTGGTCACGGTCAGGCCGCCAGCACCGGACAGCACACCACTCAAGCTGAAGGGGTTGGTGCCGCCCAACGTCAGTCTGCCAGTGTTGAGCGCAAAGGAATTTGCAAGCGTGAGCCCGCCCGCCGATGCCGCGATGGCGCCGCCGTTGACGTTGAAGGTACCGGTACCGAATGACGCCGCGTTGTTGAAGTTGACCAAGCCATCGTTGATCGTGGCACTGGTTCCGGTCCAGGCACCTTGCAGATTCCAGGTACCACTGTTGACGGTCAGGTTCTCGAATCCAGTGTAATTGCCCCAAACGAGGTTGGTCACCGTCCCGCCGGTACCCGCGCCCGGGCCCGAAGCGCTGTTCTGCAGCAGCAGGCGATCGCTGGCACCGGTACCGCCATCGACAATGCCGGCAGCGGCCAGATTCACGCCTACGGTGCCCAAAACGCCCGCAATGCCCGTTGCCAGCACGCCGCGGTTGACGCTTGAACCGGACACGGCGGTGAACGTGTTTCCCGTCGTCGTGGAGTTGCCCAGGTGCACGCTGCCGGTGATGCTGCCGGCGTTGATCACATGGTTGCCCGCTGTTGATCCGCCCAGACCTATGCGGCCGGTGATGCTGCCGCTGTTGGTGAGGTTGGTCTGCGCACCGCCGTAGCTGACGATGGCAGCGGCGTCGGCAGTGGTGAACAGCCCCGCCCCGAGGATGGACATGTCCACGGTGCCGTCATTGGTGATGTTGGTGACACCACCGGCAGCGTTCTGCGTGACCAGTGCCTGTCCACCAAACCCAAGAATCGAACCGATGTTGACCAGGCCCTTGATGCTGCCGCCCGCCTGGTTGTTGACGTTGATGGTATTGCCACCGGCAGTGTTGTTGCCCAGCACCATGCCTGCCGCCGCAAGGCTCAAGCCGCCGTTGATGGTGGGATCGATCGTGCCCTGGTTGTTCACCGTAATGCCGTTGCCGGACAGCGTCACCGCAGTGCCCCCCAACACCGGCGGCACGCTCAGCACCGCGCCGGTGGCGATGTTCAGGGTCACGCCATTGGCGGTACTGGAAAGAGTGTTCTGGTCCGTCGCGCCATCGCAGGTAATCACCGCACCGGCCGTGGTGCATGCCGCAAACGCCGACCCACTGGCCAAAGTAGCGGTCAATGCCAGCGCCAGCCGATGCGCCTTCAGGCCCGGCAGATGTCGTCCTGCCGATTTACCGCCTCCCGTCGGATTCTGGGTGATTTCCGAGGCCACCTGCATCACACCAAGGGCACGATTGAAAACCAGACGGTAAATGCGGTTCATCGGTAAATCTCCATGAAATGACCGGTGGCACAGCAGGCAGGTTTTTTTGAGGTGATGTCGTCCCGCCCTGCTCCACCCGGGAACAAGACCTGCGGTATCAACCTTGGAAAACAGTCACACTTTCACGTGCAAGCGCTGCAGGAACTGCGCGCCCCTGCATGTCCGTCAGCGCGAAAACTCCCCGGTTTCGCTCGACGAATGGGCGCACTGTGCGGCCGTCACCGCCAGCACCACGTGAATCCGGCACGTTATTTTCATGATGGCCGTCAAATAATCACGGCAGTCGTCACGACTTTGCCGAAAATGCATATTCTCTTGTTTCTGCAGAACGGGAATATCCATATTCCCGTCGCGCTCGCAACCGGACTCAGCTGCTGGAGAGTTTCATCAGCACCAGGCCGGCGACGATGAGTACCGCCGCGCCAATCCGCATCGGGCTGACCTGCTCGCCCAGGAACACGATGCCGACCACGAAGGCACCGACCGCGCCGATACCGGTCCAGATCGTATAGGCGGTGCCCAGCGGCAGGCTGCGCATGGCGACGGCCAGCAGCCAGAAGCTGGCGATCATGCCGACGATGGTGATGACGGTGGGGGTGAGTTTGGTGAAGCCTTCAGACTGCTTCATCGACACCGCCCAGACGATTTCCAGCAAGCCGGCAAACAACAGATAGATCCAGGCCATGACAGCCCTCCTTTGGTAGGGCCAGGCCGTCCTGGTCATTGAATCCCGATGTGGGGGAGGTCGTTCCTCCTGCGGCCGGATTCTAGCAACGGCAACCGCCCCGGGCAGATGACGTGGCCAACGGGTTACATCGGATTCAGCGCGTGAAGCTGGCGTCAGCACCCATGCCTGCGCTAGAATGCGCGTCTGCCATCGGTCAGCTGATGCGCAGTCCGGCTGTGGTCTCTGGCGCACGACGCGCTGCTTCCCCTGATCCGTGAATCGGCCGCCTCCGGGCGGCCAACGTCTCTATGGTGGCCCCGTCGGCCCCTCGCGACGCTAGGTCGAAAACTCCGCCAGGGCCGGAAGGCAGCAACGGTATCGATCGACGCGGGCGCCGAGGTCAGCCGGCGGGGCCACCGCCTTTTCGGCGAAGCCCCGCTCCAGTAGATGCCAACTTTGCTTGGCGCCCTTCGCCGGGAATGCACCGGCGCTACCGCGCCTCCGGCGTACCCTGATGGAACACCACCCGCCAGCCCGTTGAATGCTGACGCCACAGCGAGCTGCGCAGCACCCAGCCCTGCGGTTGGTCATCGACGTGATAGCGACTGCGGTAACGCACCTGGGCCAGGCCCTCTGCCAGCATCCACACGGCGTACTGGTCCGACTCGATCACCACCTGCGCACGCTCCAGCGGGATCTCTTGCAGCGCGGCCTCACGGCCGTAGCACTGGCCGGAGCTGCCTATCTCCCTGAAATCCTCATCCAGCAATACCGCTAGACGCTCATGGTCTGCACGCACCTGCGGGCAATGCAGTGCGCGTTCCAGCCCCTCCAGTTCGGCGGCCAGCGCCGGTGAAGCGGCGGCGCCAGCGCTGCTCACGGCGGATCCTGCGCCAGTACGTGCGGGGCAGTCGGCGGGGCCAGCACAATGCACTGGCCCGGCTGTGCCACCCGGTGCCCGCGCGCGGCCAGGGCCTGGCCATCGGCCACGCTGGCGTAGTGGTACAGCATCATCCGTGCCTGCAGCTCGGCGCTGTACTCGCGCTCCAGGTCATCCACCCCGGTATGCGAAGGATTGCCGTGCAACCCGCAGTCGTGGGCGATCAGTTCGTTGTCACTGGCATAGCGCGCCAGCATTTCCGGAATCGGCCGGGTGTCGCCGCTCCAGGTCAGCGCGCCCTGCAGACGCAGGCCATAGGCCGTCTCCGGCCAGTGGTGCCGCACCGGGAACACCTCCAGCCGCACACCCTCATGCCAGAACGCATCGCCCACCACGATCAGCTGGAAGGCATCCCAGAAGTTGGCGCCGCCCTCGGCCAGCACGTTCGGGTAATCGCCGATGCGCTTGTGCAGCAGCGGCACCACCGTGGCCGGCACGTACAGGCGCACCTTGCCGCGCCGCTGCGCGCTGAAGAAGGTATCCACGAACAGCCGTTCGAAACCGGCCACGTGATCCAGGTGCACATGGGTAACGAACAGCGCCTGCGGCATATGCCCGTAATGGGCCTTGAAGGCAGTCAGGCCTTCGCCGCCGCAGTCGATTGTCAGCCACGGCCGGCCATCGCGCTCGATCACCGACATCGGCGATCCCAGCTCGACCGCCGACGCATTGCCGACGCCGAGGAAACGCAACGACCAGTCCATCAGGTGCCCCGGTTCCAGGCCATGTCATAGGCGCGACGCAGGCGCGCGTAGTCTTTTTCCACGTCTTCCACGCTGCGCTCACCGCGCAGCTTGATCAGCGAGCGCAGCAGGCGCTTGAGATTGCGCTCGCGCCAGGCGGTGGCCGGGATGCGGATCACCCCGCGATCGAAGTCGATCAGCCAGCCATGGCCGTTGCCATCGAACAGGATGTTGTGCGCATTGAGATCGGCATGGTCCAGGCCGGCACGGTGGAAGCGCGCGATCATCCGCCCGGTTTCCTCCCACGGCGCCCCGCGCCCGGCCACCAGTGCGCGGTCGGCCAGCGAGCGCACCCCTTCGATCCGTTCCATCAGGATCGCGGCGCGGTAGCGCAGGCCTTCACGCATGTAGAAGGCGGCAATCGGCCTGGGCACCGGCAGCTTCTTCTCGCGCAGCGCGCGCATCAGCCGGAATTCGGCAAAGCTGCGGGTCCGGTCCGCCCCCCGCCAGATGTACTGGTCGTGGCTGATCCGGGCCGCCAGCCCCCCGCGCAGGTAGTGCCGCAGCACGCTGGCGCCGAACGGCGCATCCACGAACCAGGCGCTGCCACGGCCGCCTTCACCTACCGGCCGGGCCTTGCCGGCCCAGTGCTGTGGCGAGAACAGACCGATGTCGGCTTGCCGCAGCCGCTCGCGGTCGAACAGAATGGCCCCGATGCCGCGACCCTCGCGGCATGGCGTCAGCGCTTCATTGGCGTCGAATGCGACCATTCCTTTGAGTCTAACAACACATGGCATCAGCGTCCTCCTCCTTGTGTCTTCTGCGCCTGTCCGCTCTTGGCGATGTGACCCACGTAGTGCCGCTGGTGCGCACCCTGCAGGCCGCGCGCCCGGATACGCCGATCCACTGGATCATCGACAAGGTCGGGCAGAAGCTGCTCGATGGCCTGCCGGGCGTCACCTTCCACGCCTACGACAAGAAGACCGGCATGGCCGGAGTGAAGGAGCTGCGCAAGCAGTTGCCGCCCGGGCGTTTCGAGGCCCTGCTGCAGATGCAGGTGGCGTTCCGCGCCAACGTGCTGTCCGCCTTCATTCCTGCCGAGCGCCGCATCGGTTACGACCGCAGCCGCTCCAAGGATCTGCACGGCCTCTTCATCAACGAACGCATCCCCGATCGCCCGGGCATCCATGTGCTTGATGCCATCGGCAGCTTCTGCGAGCCGCTGGGCCTGCGCCAGACCGATGTCAGCTGGGACCTGGCCGTGCCGCAGGCAGCCTATGACTGGGCCGCCGCGCAGTGGCAGGACGATGGCCGGCCGGTGCTGATGATCTCGCCCTGCTCCAGCCACGTGCGCCGCAACTGGTACGCCGACCGCTATGCCGAGGTCGCCAACCATGCCGTCACGCGCGGTTGGCGGATCGTACTGTGCGGCGGTCGCAGCGAACTGGAGCGCAGCATGGCCGACGCCATCCAGGCCCAGCTGGATGTTCCGGCGCTGGACCTGGTCGGCAAGGACACGCTCAAGCAGTTGCCGGCCTTGCTGGCCCGCGCCAACCTGGTAATGACCCCGGACTCTGGCCCGATGCACATTGCCAACGCAATGGGTACCAAGGTGCTGGGCCTGCATGCGGGCAGCAACCCGAACCGCAGCGGCCCGTATTCGGACCGCCGCTACTGCGCGGACCGCTACGACGACGCGGCGCGCAAGTATCTGGGCAAGCAGGCAGCCGACCTCAAGTGGGGCACCAAGATCGAATTCGACGATGTGATGGAGTTGATCACCGTCGAAGATGGCATCGCCGCGTTCGAGCGTTACGTGGCCGACCATCTGGGGTGAGTGGCGGGCCGGGTGGCTGAGCGCCGCCTGCTGCGTGCGGACCTGGTCCGCACCGTCCCACAACCCGGGAGATCCATCCACGCATGGCGTGGGTCTCCTGCGTCGGGCCGCCGGGGATTACGCGCGCTGCGCGTAATCCTGGTACGACTTCTCTTCCACGTACGCCGAACCCAGCGCCAGGTTGATCGCCTTCTTGATCCGTGCGCGTTCGTCGTTGCGCAGGTACACGCTGCGCGCCAGGTCGATGAACCCCTGATCGAACGCCTGCGCCTTGTCCTTCAGGCGGATGTCGTCCTCGATCTCCCACAGCTGCTCGTTGACCGCCTTCAGCTCGGCGCGCAGCTTGGCGATGTCCTTCACTGCCGCAGGGTGCGCCATCCACGTGGTTTCCAGCGCGGACAGCTCCTTGCGTACGTTGGCCAGCTTGCCTTCGTCACTGATGCGCTCGGACTTGATCTGCAGGATCGAGATCTTGTCCAGCAGCTCGCCGAATGAAACGGGGACGAGGATTTCAGCGGTCATCGTGGCGGCTCCAGCAGGTGATGACGTACATGGTAACCCGCCGCACGCGAACAGCATCCACGCATGGCGTGGATCTACTAAAGCATCCGGGGGAAGGACGGCAAAGGGAGGGGCCCGAGCGTTGCAGTGCAACGTTTGGGGCGACGCGCGAAGCGTCGTCGCATCCCCGCGCCAGATAAAAAAGCCACCGATCCGTGCAAGTTGACGCGAAGCCATCTGGAGCAGCAAGCCCCTCTGTTGAGGGGCTGCCCCGACAGGGGCGGGGAGAGGCCGGCAAAGGGAGGGGCCCGAACGTTGCATCGCAACGTTTGGGGCGACGCGCGAAGCGTCGTCGCATCCCCGCGCCAGATTAAAAAAGAAGGGCTGCCTTTCGGCAGCCCTTCTTTTTTAATCTGGCGGAGAGGGGGGGATTCGAACCCCCGAGGCGCTATAAACGCCTGCCTGATTTCGAGTCAGGTACATTCAACCGCTCTGCCACCTCTCCAGATGTTCCCCGGCGAACCGGGGACGCGCATCATACGAGGAAGCGCGGCTGACGACAAGTCATTGCGCCCAATGAAGTGAAATTTTCCTGACTGCATGGCTTGCCGGATGTCCGCTTGGCCGTGATGATGCCGTTCTCCCCGGCATTACCCCCTCGCCCAGCACCCACCATGATCGAATTCGGACATCTCACCCACCCCGGCCTGCGCCGCGAGCTCAACGAGGACACCTATTACGGTGACGGCGAGCTGGCCCTGTGGCTGGTAGCCGACGGCATGGGCGGGCACGCCTGCGGCGAAGTGGCCAGCGCACTGGCGCGCGAGACCATCGTGCGTGAGATCCGCCGTGGCGCGCCGTTGGCGCAGGCGATCCGCACCGCCGACGAAGAGATCATCCGCGCCTCGCGCCGGCGCAACGACAGCCTGCCGATGGGCACCACCGTGGTCGCTGCACGGGTGCAGGGCAACCGTTACGAAGTGGCCTGGGTCGGCGACAGCCGCGCCYATCTGTGGCGCGATGGCCAGCTTGCCCAGCTCAGCCAGGACCACAGCGTGGTGCAGGAACTGGTTGCGCAGGGCAACCTGACGGCCGAGCAGGCGCGCGCCCATCCCCACCGCAACGTGGTCACCCAGGCACTGGGCGTCACCGACCCGGCACACCTGAACGTGGCAACCACCAGCGGCGAACTGCGGCCGGGCATGCAGTTGCTGCTGTGCAGTGATGGCCTGACCGAGGAAGTGGATGATCGCGGCATCGCCCGCACCCTCGCCTTCGACGATGCCAGCGCCCAGGAATGCGTGGACAGCCTGGTCGCCACCGCCCTCGACGGCGGCGGCTCGGACAACATCACCGTGATCCTGGTGCGCTGCCACTGAAGCCGGCTGGAGGCAAGCCCCCTGAGTCAGGGGGCGGCCGCGAAGCGGCGGGGTATGGGTGCTGGTGAGACGGGGCCCACGATTTGCAGCGCAAATTGTGGGGCGACAGCGCGATTGCGCTGGCGCGTCATCGGACAACATCACCGTGATCCTGGTGCGCTGCCACTGATCCACGCCATCCACGCATGGCGTGGATCTACAGTAGAGCCACGCCATGCGTGGCTGCATTTCGCACCCCATTGCTGCGCCTACGCGCTCGCGGCCTCTTCCACCTTAG
Organism: Stenotrophomonas sp. 2YAF26; assembly: GCF_052114625.1. Taxonomy (NCBI): domain Bacteria; kingdom Pseudomonadati; phylum Pseudomonadota; class Gammaproteobacteria; order Lysobacterales; family Lysobacteraceae; genus Stenotrophomonas; species Stenotrophomonas sp. 2YAF26. The sequence goes on from NZ_JBFRFC010000003.1 coordinate 282,193, forward strand.
GGCCGTCCCACAATGCGTGGCCGGCCTTCTTGCGCAGCCGTTCCAGACGCGCCGCATGCGCTTCCTGCTCCGACGGCGTGGCCACCACGCGCGGCCGCGGCAGCAGCTTGGACGCATCGAACGCCTGCAACGCCGCAGCACCGCCGGCATCGTCATCGCCCAGCCCGAAGCCGATCTCCTCCTGACCCGAGGTCAGTGCGATGTACACATCCCCCAGGATCTGCGCATCCAGCAGACCGCCATGCAGGGCGCGGTGCGAGTTGTCCACACCCAGCCGCTTGCACAGGGCATCGAGCGAGTTGCGTTGGCCCGGGAAACGTTCGCGTGCCAGCGCCAGGGTATCGATCACCGTGCAGCGATCGGTGATCTTGCCGTACTGCTCGCCGAGCAGGGACAGCTCGTTGTCGAGGAAGCCCAGATCGAACGCCGCGTTGTGGATGATCAGCTCGGCGCCATCGATGAAGGCCAGGAACTCCTCCACGACCTGCGCGAACTCCGGCTTGTCGGCGAGGAATTCCAGGGTCAGGCCGGTGACTTCCTGCGCGCCCTGTTCGAACTCGCAGTCCGGCTTCAGGTACTGGTGATAGGTATTGCCGGTCGGGCGGCGCTTGAACAGCTCGACGCAGCCGATTTCGACGACGCGGTTGCCCTTCTTCCACTCCAGGCCGGTGGTTTCGGTATCAAGGATGATCTGACGCATGGGCTCAGTTTACCGGGCTGCCGTCGCGGATCTGGATCGCGGCGTTGCGGGCCAGGGTATCCACACGTTCATTGTCCGGGTCGCCGGAATGGCCTTTCACCCAGCGCCAGTCGATCTGGTGCCGCAGCGTGGCGGCCTGCAGGCGCTCCCACAGTTCACGGTTCTTCACCGGGTCACCGCCAGCGGTCTTCCAGTTCTTGCGGATCCAGCCCGGCAGCCACTGGGTCAGACCCTGCCGTACGTACTGCGAATCGGTGTAGAGGACGATCTCGCAGGGTTCGGTCAGCGACTCCAGGCCGGAAATGGCCGCCATCAGCTCCATCCGATTGTTGGTGGTATGGGCTTCACCACCGCTCAGTTCGCGCTCATGCCCCTTGTAGCGCAGCAGCGCGGCCCAGCCACCGGGGCCGGGATTGCCGAGGCAGGAACCGTCGGTGTGGATTTCGATGGTTTTCAATACAACTCCAGATCAGGTAGCAACGGTGCCGTGCCAGCGCACGGGCAACGGGGTCGGCCCGGGCAGGGCCAGCGTGCGTTTTTCGGCGTGGAACAGGCAGGCCGCGCGCAGGGGGGCCCAGCCGCCGCGACGGCGGCTGCCGGCACCCTGCCACATCGGCCCCAGGTAACGCATGTCCTCGCATTCCAGCCCATGGCGCCCAAGCAGCTGGCGGATCCGCTGCGGCGTGCGCACCACCAGCCCGTGCTGGCGCCAGCGGGTGCGGAACGGGCTGAACGGATTGAGGCTGGTCAGCCATAGATGGCCACCGGGCATCAACACGCGCTCGCATTCGTCCAGCAGATGGTCGGCATCACCGACGGTCACATGCTGCAGCACGATGGCGTTGACGCTCTCGTTGGGCAGCGGCAACGGCAGTGCACAGCGGGTATCGCCAGCGTACCCAGTCCCCTCGCGATGCAGGCGCAGGCCCCGACCGCCCAGCTGCGCATCAGCCAGCCAAGCGGCACTGGGCGCGATCCACAACCAGGGCCGGGTCGGCAGCAGCGACAGCTGCGGCAACAGCAGTTGTCGTTCGAGCACGCGCAAGGCCTCCGCCGGTTCGCTGTCGAACCACGGGGCCTGGCTCGCTTGACGGGTGCTCTGCAGCGCGGGCATGGTCCAATTCTATGCGACTGACTGCCCTGCCCGCATTTGCGGACAATTACATTTGGATGCTGATCGCCGACGACGGAGCTGCCGTGGTCGTCGATCCCGGCGACGCTGCGCCGGTACTGGCGCTGGCTGCCCAAGGCGTGCGCGTGGACACCATCCTGCTCACCCATCACCACGACGATCACATCGGCGGTGTACCGGCGCTGCAGGCGCGTTTCCCCGGCGTGCGCGTGGTCGCACCGGTCGACGAGCGCATCCCGATGGCCACCGAGCGGGTCGGTGAAGGTGAACGTGTTCAGGCACTGGGCCGGATGTTCCACGTACTATCCGTCCCCGGGCACACCCGCAGCCACATCGCGTTTCACACCGCTGAACAGCTTTTCAGCGGAGATTCGTTGTTCAGCCTGGGCTGTGGACGCCTGTTCGAAGGTACGCCGTCCCAGTTGCTGGCATCGATGCGCAAGCTGGGTGCCCTGCCCGCGCAACTGCTGCTGTGTTGCGCTCACGAGTACACCGTGTCAAATGCCGTCTTCGCGCGGCATGTCGACCCCGCCAACGCTGCCTTGTTGCAGCGCCAAGAGGAGGCTTTGGCCATGCGCCGCGATGACCGTTCCACCCTGCCAGTATCCCTGGCCGATGAAATTGCCTGCAATCCGTTCCTGCGTACCCACACGGCGCCCATCCGCGCGGCCGTGTCGGCGCACCTGGGGCGCGAAGTCGTGGACGACGTCGACGTCATGGCCGGTCTCCGGCACTGGAAAGACGGCTTCCGCGCATGAGTCGCCGAAGTCTGCCGCTGGCCCTGGGTCTCGTCCTGGGGTTGGCCGGAACTGCCGGCGCACAATCGCTGGGCGCCGGCATCAGCCAGAACCTGACCGCCGCCTCCGCCCTGCCGCTGGATCCGTCAACGCTGCCGGCCGCATCGGTACGTAACGGCCAGGAGATCTTCTCCAGCTTCCGCGACGGCCTTGCAGAACCCACCTGTGACGCCGAAGCCACCAGCCCACGCTGGCAGAAGCAGTTCGCCCATGCGCCTTCGCGGTTGGCCAACCAGGATGACGACGCGCTGGTGCTGTTCGGCTATGTGGTCGAAGAGCTGCGCAAAGCCAACCTGCCCACCGAATTCGCCCTGATTCCCTTCGTCGAAAGTGGCTACCGGCCCAATGCCCGCAACGGCAGCGGCCCGACCGGCCTGTGGCAGTTCATCGCCACCACGGCACGCAACCATCGCGTACCGATGAGCAACAACTACGACGGCCGACTGTCGGCAGTGGAGTCCACCCAGGCCGCCGTGCGCTACCTGAAGACCCTGCATGGCATGTTCGGCGGTGACTGGCGCCTGGCCACGATGGCCTACAACGCCGGTGAATACCGCGTGCTGCAGTCCATGCGCAAGGCCGGCATGAATGCGCAGAACGCCAAGCCGGCCGGCCTGCCCGGGCTGTCGCCGGTCACCCATGCCTACGTCGAGAAGCTGCATGCCCTGGCCTGCGTGCTGGAAGACGTGGAAGATCAGCCTGGCGTGATGGCCTCGCTGGACCGCACCGTGCCGGTGCTGAAGGACCACACCCTGCCGGCGGGCACCAGCGTCCAGCAGTGGGCCGCTCAGCGCGCGCTGGACCCGGCGAAGATCGCCCGCCTGAATCCGGCACTGGCCGCCGGCAACCGCCCGTCGGGCACGGCCCGCGTACTGGCCCCGGTTTCGGCGTCCAACGCGGACGTTGCCGACATCGCCAGCACGGCCGTTGCCACCGCAGTGGCCAGCACCGCCAGCGCCGCGCCGAGCCCGCAGGTGGCAAAGGTGGTCGCATCGGCTGCTGATCGCCCGCGCAACCGTCGCCACACCGTGCGCAACGGCGAATCGGCGTGGACCATCGCCCGTCGCTACGGCATGCCGGTAAAGGCACTGCTGTCGCTGAACGGCTTGAGCGGCAGCAGCGTGCTGAAGCCAGGCGCGGTATTGCGCGTCGAGGATTGAGGTCGGCGCGGCGCTGACGCGCGGTTTCCGGCCAACGGCGAAGCCCCTCGCGGGTGGCGGCAGCAGCATTCATGAGTTGGGACGAGCGAGGTGGACCCACGGGGGACGCCGTGAACCCATCCTTGGGGGCTTGGCCGCGGCATCCATGCCGCGGACACCCCCTCGCGCCCACCCCGCCCGTCCCCTGATGGTTTCCGGTGGCACCCACGGATTGGAAGATGAAGAGCAGGAGCAGGTCGCTTCGCTTCTGGTAGCGGCCGACCTTGGTCGGCGCTCATCGCGCAGGTCACGGATCGATCAGGGTTGCGACAACAAAAAAGGCCCGGCAATGCCGGGCCTTTTCGTTCCTGCTCACCAGAAGGCTTACAGGTTCGCTTCGGTGGTCTGCACCAGGAAGCGCTTGCGCATCGCGTCGATGTAGGCCTTGGCAGCAGCCATGCCGTCGATCTGGCTCAGCTGGTCCTTCAGCTGCTTCTGCTGCTCGGCGGTCACTTCCTTGATGTCACCCGGATTGACCTTGTTCACCGCGAAGACCAGTGCATGGCCGTTGACGTCGATCTTGCCGTAGCTCGGCTTGCCTTCGGCAGGCAGCGGGGCGCTGAAGATCGCACGGTTGATCTCCGGGGTCGGCACCGGCTGGCTACGCGGCAGGCCCGGCATCGGGCTCAGCTGCAGCTTCTCGCTGGCAGCCAGCGACTGCAGGGTGGCGCCCGCCTTCAGCTTGGCCAACAGGGCATCGGCGGCCTTGTCACCGGCCTGGCGCTGACGGTCGGCACGGATCGCGGCGATCACCTGCTCACGCGCCTTGTCCAGCGGCAGCGCCTGCTCCGGGGTATGCGCGGCAACGCGGATCACCACGCTGTGGTTGCTGCTGCCGCCCAGGGCGATCGGATCGCTGGCGGTACCGTCCTGCACTAGGACGTCGGAGAAGGCGGCACGCAGCACGGCCGGATCAGCGGCAATGCCGGTAGCGGTCGTGCGCGTGATCGGGCCCAGCGTCTGCATCGACAGGCCGACATCCTTGGCGGCTGCAGCCAGGTCGCTCGGGCTTTTGTTGATGGCATCGACCAGGCGGCCTGCCAGATCGTTGAAGCCGCGCTCGCCGTCGGCCTTCAGCTGCTCGGCAGCCAAGGTGTCGCGTACTTCTTCAAACGACTTGCCCTCGCCGCCACGAACCGCAGCGACCTTGATGATGTGGTAGCCGAAGTCGGTCTTGACCGGGCCGATCACCTCACCCGCCTTGGCGCCAAACAGCGCGTCTTCAAACGGCTTGACCATCGCGCCACGTTCCACCCAGCCCAGGTCACCGCCCTGCGCCTTGGAACCGGGATCTTCCGAGTTCGCCTTGGCCAGCGCGGCAAAATCTGCACCTGCCGCCTTTGCTTCGACAGCCAGCTTGGCGGCCTTGGCTTCAGCACCATCGCCGGTGATCAGGATGTGCGCCGCCTGACGCTGTTCCGGCGTGGTGAACTTGGCCTTCTCGTCGTCGTAGCGCTTGCGCAGGGTTGCCTCGTCGGCCGCGGTCGGCGCCGGCAGGTTGGCACCATTGAGCTCGACATATTCCAGCGATACCGACTCGGCCTGGCGGAAATCCTTGCCATGGCTGTCGTACCACTGCTTGATCTGCGCATCGGTCACCGGCGCGGTATCAGCCGGAACTTCCGGCAGCGCGGCCAGTTCCACATCGCGGGTCTCGCCCAGCAGCTTCAACAGACGCTCGGTCTCAGCCTGGGTGACAAAGCCGGAATTCTGCAGGCCCGACGGGATCACCGACTGCTGCAGGCTCTCACGCACCAGTTCCTGGAACTGGGTCGGAGTGCGCGGCGGATTGCCACCGGCCAGGGCCAGGCGGTAATTGCTCTCGCTGAACTTGCCGTCGGCGCCCAGGAAGCCCGGGATGGTGGTGATGTATTCGCGCACAGCGCCGTCGCCAATCACGACACCGGCCTGCTCACCGACCAGGCGCACGACCTGCTCGTCGATCAACTGGTCGAGTACGGCCAGCTTGTTCTCGGTGCTTTCGAACGCGCGCGGGTCGAAGTTCTCGCCCTGCTGCTGGCGTTCGCGCATGCGTTCCTGTTCGAAACGGGTGCGGAAGTCCTGTGCGCTGATCTCATGGTGCTGCCACATCATGCGCACCGGCCACCAGGACGGTGCCGAGCGCCACCAGGTCGGCGGTGCCGAAACCTTGGCTACGTTCTGTGCGCCGACGCCACCGAGGTAGCTGTTGTCGATGACGAACAGGAACGGAATCATCAGCAGCCCCAGGATCACGGTGACGATCCAGCCTGAGGTCTTGTCGCGGAGTTTCTGCAGCATGGTGAGGAATCACAAGGCTTGATTGGCGAGCCCGGCAGTGTAACCCGCTTCGCGGCGTGGACCAAAAGCAGTGCCGGTGGGGCCTGGCGCCACCCTGCCCCGGCAATCGACACGATCGCGTGCATCAAAAGATGAAAACGACACAAAGAAAAAGCCCCCGACTTGCGTCGAGGGCTCTTAGAGTTGGCGGAGCGGACGGGACTCGAACCCGCGACCTCCGGCGTGACAGGCCAGCATTCTAACCAGCTGAACTACCGCTCCGCGCTTGAAACTTTGCAGGCGCTCAGTATATCCGAAGACTTCCTGAAAACCTACCCCGCTGAACACTTTTTTCAAAGTTTTTTCACGAGGATTTAAGAGTTTTGCAATGGCGGAGCGGACGGGACTCGAACCCGCGACCTCCGGCGTGACAGGCCAGCATTCTAACCAGCTGAACTACCGCTCCGTATTGCAGACCTCTTTGTTTTCTCTGCAACCGGGTGGTTGGAGAGAAAACAAGGCCCCCAGCTTTTCGGCCGGGGGCCTCGTTGAAAATGGCGGAGCGGACGGGACTCGAACCCGCGACCTCCGGCGTGACAGGCCAGCATTCTAACCAGCTGAACTACCGCTCCACATTTCAAACTTACCGCGGTGCTGTGGTGGGTGCTGAGGGTTTCGAACCCCCGACCCTCTCCGTGTAAAGGAGACGCTCTACCGCTGAGCTAAGCACCCCAGCGAGCCGCTTAGTTTACAGCATCCTTCAGGGCCTTACCAGCCTTGAACGACGGATTCTTCGAAGCAGCGATCTTGATGGTGTCGCCGGTCTTCGGGTTGCGGCCGGTGCGGGCAGCACGGTCGCGGACCTGGAAGGTACCGAAGCCAACCAGGGTGACCGCATCGCCGTCCTTCAGCGCCTTGGTGACGGCAGCAACGACGGCATCGACAGCGCGGCTGGACTCGGCCTTGGTCAGGTCGGCAGCTTCAGCAACGGCATCGATCAATTCGGTCTTGTTCATTCTTTACAACTCCTTTGGCGGTGGGTTCCGCGTATTCGACAGGGAAGCAACCGCACGACGTCTGCATGCGGTTGCCATGTGGAAACGGTTCGCCGAATTCAGTGAGCGCTGACTGCGATCACTCATTCGCGAGTGCTGCTTTTATACCAGCGGCCCTACCCCCACGCAAGCTGGAAAGCCAGCAACGACGCGGGTTTCAAGCATTTCGACAGGACGCATCAATGCTTGACGCGCGCGTTTCCACTCGGTTTGGCCTTGCTGCGCACCGTGACGCGCTGCGCACTCTTGCGCGTCTTCTTCGGTGCCAGCGGACGTTCCAGCGCCAGATCGAGCACTTCATCGATGTACTTCACCGGCACGATCTCCAGATCGCGGGTGACGTTGACCGGAATGTCGGCAAGATCCTTGCGGTTTTCATCGGGGATGATCACCGTGCGGATTCCGCCGCGCAGGGCAGCCAGCAGCTTCTCCTTCAGGCCGCCGATCGCGGTGACGCGACCACGCAGGGTGATTTCGCCGGTCATCGCCACATCGGCGCGCACGGCGACCTTGGTCAGCATCGACACCAGCGATGTCACCATTGCCGCACCGGCACTGGGGCCATCCTTCGGCGTCGCACCATCGGGTACATGCAGATGCACGTCGTGCTTCTGCAGGAAGTCCGCATCGATGCCGAAGCGCTCGGCACGCGAACGCACCACCGACAACGCCGCCGACGCCGATTCCTTCATCACGTTGCCGAGCTGGCCGGTCAGGATCAGCTGGCCCTTGCCCGGTACCAGCGTCGATTCGATCTGCAGCAGATCGCCACCGACTTCGGTCCAGGCCAGGCCTGTGACCAGGCCGATCTCGTTCTCTTCTTCGGCACGGCCGAAGTCGAAGCGACGCACGCCCAGGTACTTGTCCAGGTTCTTGCTCGACACGCTCACCAGCGCCTTGGACTTGCGCGCTCCCTTCTTCGCCTTCGCCACCGGCTGCGGCCCACCCAGCGCGATTTCCTTCACCACCTTGCGGCAGATCTTGGCGATCTCGCGTTCCAGGTTGCGCACGCCGGATTCGCGCGTGTAGTAGCGCACGATGTCCTGGATCGCATCGCTGCCGATCTCCAGCTCCTCCGGCTTCAGGCCGTTGGCCTTGATCTGCTTGGGCGACAGGTAACGGGTAGCGATGTTGAGCTTCTCATCCTCGGTGTAACCAGGGATGCGGATCACTTCCATGCGGTCCAGCAGCGGGCCCGGGATGTTGAGCGAGTTGGAGGTCGCCACGAACATCACTTCGGACAGGTCCAGGTCCACTTCCAGGTAGTGGTCATTGAATGCGTTGTTCTGCTCCGGGTCGAGCACTTCCAGCAGCGCCGAGGACGGATCGCCACGGAAGTCCATCGACATCTTGTCGATCTCGTCCAGCACGAACAGCGGGTTCTTGCTGCCGACCTTGTTGAGGTTCTGCACGATGCGGCCCGGCATCGAACCGACATAGGTACGACGGTGGCCACGGATCTCGGCTTCGTCGCGCACGCCGCCCAGCGACATGCGCACGAACTTGCGGTTGGTGGCCTTGGCGATGGACTGCCCAAGCGAGGTCTTGCCCACGCCCGGCGGCCCGACCAGGCACAGGATCGGGCCCTTCATCTGCTTCACCCGCGACTGCACTGCCAGGTATTCAAGAATGCGTTCCTTGACCTTCTCCAAGCCGTAGTGATCCGCATCGAGGGTGTCCTGCGCGGCCTTCAGGTCCTTGCGCACCTTGCTGCGCTTCTTCCACGGCACGCCCAGCAGCCACTCCAGGTAGTTGCGCACGACCGCTGCTTCGGCAGACATCGGCGACATCTGCTTGAGCTTGTTGAGCTCGTTGCGCGCCTTGGCTTCCACCGGCTTGGGCATGCCCGCTTCGGCGATCTTGCGCGCCAGCTCTTCCAGTTCGCCCGGCGCATCGTCCAGGTCACCCAGTTCCTTCTGGATGGCCTTCATCTGTTCGTTGAGGTAGTACTCGCGCTGGCTCTTTTCCATCTGCGACTTCACGCGGCCGCGGATGCGTTTTTCCATCTGCTGCACGTCGATCTCGCCGTCGACCAGGCCGACCAGCATCTCCAGGCGTTCGCCCACGGCCAGCGTTTCCAGCAGGCGCTGCTTGTCCGACAACCGCACGCTGATATGCGCGGCGATGGTGTCGGCCAGGCGCGTCGGCTCATCAATGCCGGCCAGGGTCTGCAGCAGCTCCGGCGGCAGCTTGCGGTTGGTCTTGACGTACTGCTCGAACAGCGACATCAGCGAGCGGGCGATCGCCTCGATCTCGCGCGGCTCGCGTGCATCGGTGGCATCGATTTCCACGGCCTGGCCGTGCAGCGATCCATCGCGTTCGCTGACGCTGGTCACCTGCACGCGCGACAGGCCTTCGACCAGCACCTTGATGGTGCCGTCGGGCAGCTTCAGCAGCTGCAGCACCTGCGCCAGGGTGCCGACCTGATAGAGGTCGGCGGCCTGCGGGTCATCGGTCTCGGCCGACTTCTGCGCAAGCAGCAGGATGCGCTTGTCCGCTTCCATCGCCTGTTCCAGCGCATGCATGGACTTGTCGCGGCCGACAAACAGCGGAATGACCATGTGCGGGAATACCACTACGTCGCGCAGCGGCAGGACCGGCAGGTCGAGGGTCTCACTTGGGGAACGGGCCATGGGGGCTCCAGGGAAGGGGAAAACCGTCTCCGGGAGGGCATCTTCCGGAGACAAAAAAAGCCGATGGCCCCGTTATGGGGCCATCGGCTTTCAGATGCAAGACGTTCCGAGAAAATTCTTTCTATTCAACAAGTTGAAAGAATCATTCGGCGCCAGCGGCCTTCTGTTCAGGGACCGGCGGGGTCTGGTAGATCAGGTACGGCTCGGACTTGTGCTCGATCACCGATTCATCCACAACAACCTTGCTGACGTTTTCCTGCGACGGCAGGTCGTACATGGTGTCCAGCAGGACCGATTCGACGATGGTACGCAGGCCACGGGCACCGGTCTTGCGCTTGAGCGCCTTCTTGGCGATGGCCGACAAGGCGTCCGGACGGAACTCCAGCTCGACGTTCTCCATCTCGAACAGTTTCTTGAACTGCTTGGTGATGGCGTTCTTCGGCTCGGTCAGGATGCGGATCAGGGCCGGCTCGTCCAGCTCCTCCAGGGTCGCGACCACCGGCAGGCGGCCCACGAACTCGGGAATCAGACCGAACTTGATCAGGTCTTCCGGCTCGACTTCAGCCAGCACCTTGCCCACTTCCTGCTTGCGCTCGCTGCTCTTCACCTTGGCGCCGAAGCCAATGCCGCCGGCGTCGTTGGAACGCTGCTGGATCACCTTGTCCAGGCCGGCAAACGCGCCGCCGCAGATGAACAGGATGTTCTTGGTGTCCACCTGCAGGAATTCCTGCTGCGGATGCTTGCGCCCACCCTGCGGCGGAACGCTGGCCACGGTGCCTTCGATCAGCTTCAACAGGGCCTGCTGCACGCCTTCGCCGGACACATCGCGGGTGATCGACGGGTTCTCGCTCTTGCGCGAGATCTTGTCGATTTCATCGATGTAGACGATGCCCTGCTGTGCCTTCTCGACGTCGTAGTCGCACTTCTGCAGCAGCTTCTGGATGATGTTCTCCACGTCCTCGCCCACGTAACCGGCTTCGGTCAGCGTGGTGGCGTCGGCCATGGTGAACGGCACGTTGAGCAGGCGGGCCAGGGTCTCGGCCAGCAGGGTCTTGCCCGAACCGGTCGGACCGACCAGCAGGATGTTCGACTTCGCCAGTTCGACTTCGTCGTTCTTCTGGCGGCTCTCGATGCGCTTGTAATGGTTGTACACGGCCACGGCCAGGGTCCGCTTGGCGCGGTTCTGTCCGATCACGTACTGGTCGAGCACCTCGAGGATCTCGCGCGGCTTGGGCAGCGAACTGCGCGCCGACTGCGCCTTTTCCTCAAGCTCCTCTCGGATGATGTCGTTGCACAGCTCCACGCACTCATCGCAGATGAACACGCTCGGACCGGCAATCAGCTTGCGCACTTCATGCTGGCTCTTGCCGCAGAAAGAGCAGTAGAGGATCTTGCCGGTGTCCGTGGAACGACCTTGGCGGTCTTCGCTCATGCTTCGCTTACCCAGTTACCCCACCCGCTGAACGGGGGTTCGATTCGAGAATAACACAGGGCCGGAGGGACATCAGTCCACCCGACCCTGCAGGAACGGGGCCTGCCATGGCCCCGTGAGTGCCGGTCAGCCGGCCTGGATCGACTCTTCCGGACGACGCTCCAGGACCTGGTCGACCAGGCCGTAGGCGACCGCATCGACCGCGCTCTTGAAGTTGTCGCGCTCGGTATCACGCGCGATGGTCTCCAGCGACTGGCCGGTGTGCTTGGCCAGCACTTCGTTCAGGCGCGCACGCAGGGTCAGGATCTCGCGTGCGTGGATGTCGATGTCGGTGGCCTGGCCCTGGAAGCCGCCCAGCGGCTGGTGGATCATCACCCGCGAGTTCGGCAGCGCATAGCGCTTGCCGGCTGCACCGGACGCCAGCAGCAGCGCGCCCATCGAGGCGGCCTGGCCGACACAGATGGTGCTCACGTCCGGCTTGATGTACTGCATGGTGTCGTAGATCGCCATGCCGGCGGTGACCACGCCACCCGGCGAGTTGATGTAGATGCTGATGTCCTTTTCCGGGTTTTCCGCTTCCAGGAACAGCAGCTGCGCCACCACCACGTTGGCCATGTGATCGTCGATCGGGCCAACCAGGAAGATCAGGCGCTCCTTCAACAGGCGCGAATAGATGTCGTAGGCACGCTCGCCGCGGCTGGTCTGCTCGACCACCATGGGAACCATGTTCAGGGCTTTGGTTCGGTTGTCCATTTCGTGAGGTACCTATCTTGGGGGGAAACAACCCCGCGCCAGGGCTGGCGCGGGGTATCCGGGGATCCGCCCGGGATTACTGGCGGATCGCGTCCTGGAACGACAGCTTTTCTTCAGTGTGCTGGGCGCGCTCGGCGATCCAGTCGATCACCTGCTCTTCCATCACGCGGTTCTGCAGGCCAGACATCAGCTGGGGGTCGTTGCGGTACATCTCAATGACCTGTTCCGGCTCTTCGTAGGTCGAGGCGATCAGACGCATCGTTTCATTCAGACGCTTCGGCTCCAGGCGCAGGTCGTTGCTGCGGGCCACTTCGCCGACCACCAGGCCGACCAGCACGCGCTTGGCAGCAGCGTCCTTGAAGCCTTCGTGGGCGTCGGCCGGGATCTCGCCCGGGTTGCGGCCACTGCGGCGGATCTGCTCGACCTGCTGGGCCAGCATGGCACGGGCTTCGTTCTCGACCAGGCGCGGCGGCATTTCCACCGATGCGTAGGCCGCGATCAGCTGCTCGCCGACTTCACGACGCAGGCGGTTCATCAGTGCGCCCTTCAGCTCGCGCTCGAGGTTGGCGCGGATGTCGCTGCGGAACTGCTCGACGTCGCCGCCCTTCACGCCGAAGCTCTTGATGAAGGCTTCATCGACGGCCGGCACGACCGGCTCGGAGACGTCGCTGACCTTGACGGTGACCTGCACGGTCTTGCCCGCCAGCGCCGGCACGCGCCAGTCAGCCGGGAACTCGACGTCCAGGGTCTTCTCTTCGTCCTTGGACATGCCGACCAGGCCCTGCTCGATGGTCTCGAACATCATGCCCTGGCCGAGCACGATGCTGCCCTTCTCGGTGCCTTCGGCCGGCAGGCGCTCGTCACCGGCCTGCGACCAGGTTTCCAGTGCGACCAGGTCGCCGTCCTGCGCAGCGCGGGTGACCGGCGACCAGCTGCGACGCTGCGTCTGCAGGTTCTCGATCATCTGGTCGATGTCGGCATCGGTGATTTCGGCGGTGTGGCGCACCACGGTCAGCTTGCTGACGTCGATGTCACCGAAGTCCGGCACCACTTCGACGGTGGCCACGAAGGAGAACTCACCCTCGTCACCCTTGTCGATGCGCGGGCTGCCGACGATGCGCAGGTCGTGCTCGCGCACGGCGGCGTCGAAGGTTTCGCGCAGCAGGCCGTCCAGCGCCTCGCCACGGACCTGCGCGCCGAAGCGCTGCTCGATCACCTTGGCCGGCACTTTGCCCGGACGGAAACCCTTGATGCGGGTGGTGCGGGCGATTTCGCCCAGGCGGCCGTTGATGTGGCTCTGCAGACGGTCTTCCGGCAGCGAGAAGCTCAGGCGGCGTTCCAGGTTGCCGATGGTTTCGATCGAAGCTTGCATGTTGACTCCTGCCACCGGTGGCGCCCTGGCCCCCGGCTCGATGATGGATGAAACGGTTGTAAGGACGCGACGTCGATGACGCGCCTGCTTGCCGCAGCCCTTTAGTTTCGCCCAATTCGGGCGGCGCCGCCAGCACGGCCGGGCGCAGGGGTTGACGCGGAATGCCCGACTGGGCGGGGGACGGGCCGGCCTGGTGCGAAAGGGGGGACTCGAACCCCCACGCCTTGCGGCACTGGAACCTAAATCCAGGGCGTCTACCAATTCCGCCACTTTCGCGTGGCCGGCTCAGGTGTTCATTGTTGCAGGCGGGGGCGGAAAGCGGAAGGCTTCCACAAAACTGAACGGGGAAATTACCCTTTGGAGTCGGCCTGGGCGCATCCCGCCCCAAGCCGATCCGGGTCAGCGGGCGGCCAGCGCGGGCTCGGGTGTTTCGCCCGCAGGGACGCCGGCCGCATCATCACTGGGCGTTTCCAGCGTGGCGCCATCGACGGAGCGCGCCACTTCAACCGCGCCAGCAGGCAGCGCCTCCCCTGTCGCACCGGTCGACTGCGTGGCGTCGCGACCCTCCACCGGCTGTGCAGCGACGTGGTCGACATCCGCAGATCGCTCGACCGTCCGCGCGTAGTCCGGCGCAGCGGCGGTGGCCGCCTCGTCCGCCCTGCAGCCTGACAGCGCGACCACCACCAGGCCGGACAGCATCACGCCCATGCTCTTGTTGAACGTCATCGAAGCACTCCTCATGCATGCGCCTTCGGCGCGGAACACCTATTGGGAGCGATGCCGGCAGCAACCGGTGAGAAGCAGCTCACAGCATTGAACATGCTGATGACGCATGTGACGCTGATTTCAGCCACGCTTCAGTAGAGCCAGGCGATGCGTGGACTGCGCGCTTCGTGCGGCCTTCATCCACGCATGGCGTGGATCTACCGAAGCTGTTGCAGGAAAGAAAAAAGCCACTTGGCGGACCAAGTGGCTTTCGTCTGGTGGGCTGTCAAGGATTCGAACCTTGGACCTATTGATTAAGAGTCAACTGCTCTACCAACTGAGCTAACAGCCCGAAATCGGGGGGCGAATTATGACCCGATCCGCGAGGGCGTTGCAAGCACTTTCTTCAACGTCGTTGAAACAAGCACCGCAACCGGCGATCCATCGCGAAGGGTTACATCTTGAAGAAAAAAGCCACCGGGCGGACCCGATGGCTTCTGTCTTGGTGGGCTGTCAAGGATTCGAACCTTGGACCTATTGATTAAGAGTCAACTGCTCTACCAACTGAGCTAACAGCCCTTGAAACTCAGGCGCACATTATAGCCGGCGACCTGTTTATTGCAATACCGTTTCGGCGATGCCGATGCGGTTGAATCAGTGGGGTGGCTGAGGGGATTCGAACCCCCGACCACCGGAATCACAATCCGGTACTCTAACCAACTGAGCTACAGCCACCACTGAAACTTTCGCTTCACCGCCGATATCGCCGACGTTGACGCTTGATACGTTGCCCGAGGACTGTCACCGAAGTTCCGGTCCGCCGAAGCGAGTCCGACATTCTGGTGGAGTCGCCAGGGTTTTGCAAGCACTTCTTCACATCCGCCGGCTGCGTTCCGGTGTCGCACCAATGGCGCGCCCGACAGGAATCGAACCTGTAACCGCCGGCTTAGAAGGCCGGTGCTCTATCCAGTTGAGCTACGGGCGCCCGAACCGGAACGGCGTCCAATCCGACGTGATGTGGATTGGTCGGGGTAGAGGGATTCGAACCCCCGACATCCTGCTCCCAAAGCAGGCGCGCTACCAGACTGCGCTATACCCCGGTGTTGCAATCCCCTCGGGTGTGAACCCGGGGAGCTGACCATTGTGGCCAAGCGCCGTGCGAACTGTCAACGCGCAATGCCTGCCCTGCCCCGCCATGACCACGGCTTACGCAGTCATCGGCTATGCTCGCAGCCAGCGGCCGGATGGCCGAATCGCCCCCTTTTCGCACGGAGACCTCGCATGCGCAGCGGCAACCCGGCTCTTTCCGAGTCGACCTTCCTCGATCTGGCCAGTGGCTCGGTGGTAACCAGCCCCGGCCAGGTAATGACCCTCAACGGCACCGTCAACAAGACCGGCTTCCTGCTGCTGCTGACAGTGCTGACTGCAGCGTTTGCCTGGAACCAGACCGTAGACGACTATGGCCAGGTGATGGCCGGCGCCAAGCTGTACGCCATGGGCGGGGCTATCGGTGGCCTGGTGCTGGCACTGATCACCGTGTTCAAGAAGGAATGGTCGCCGGTCACCGCACCGATGTATGCGCTGGTGGAGGGCCTGTTCCTGGGCGCCATCTCGGCCGTGTTCAACATGAAGTTCCCGGGCATCGTGTTCCAGGCGGTGCTGCTGACCTTCGGCACCTTGTTCGCGCTGCTGTTCGCTTACCGCAGCGGCCTGATCAAGGCTACCGAGAACTTCAAGCTCGGCGTGGTCGCCGCCACCGGCGGCATCGCCCTGCTGTACCTGGCCTCGTTCGTGCTGGGCTTCTTCAACATCAACGTGCCGGTGATCCATGACGCCAGCTGGCTGGGCATCGCCTTCAGCCTGTTCGTGGTGGTCGTGGCCGCGCTGAACCTGGTGCTGGATTTCGACTTCATCGAAACCGGCGTGGCCCAGCGCGCGCCGAAGTACATGGAATGGTATGGCGCATTCGGCCTGATGGTGACCCTGGTCTGGCTGTATGTGGAGTTCCTGCGCCTGCTGTCGAAGATCCAGCAGCGCTGATCCAGTCCATGCCGTAAACGACAAGGCCGCGGTCCGTCGGGATCGCGGCCTTTTTTGTAGCGTCGAGCACGCTCGACTCCCGCGGAAACACGCCCATGGCAGACCCCACCCCTCCCCGCTTCCACAGCTATCGCCCGGCCGATGGCCATCGCCTGCCACACGATCCGTTCAACGCCATCATCGGCCCCCGCCCCATCGGCTGGATCTGCAGTCGTGATGCCGACAGCAATGTGAACCTGGCGCCCTACAGCTTCTTCAACGCGTTCAACTACACGCCGCCGATCATTGGTTTCAGCAGCCAGGGCCGCAAGGACTCGCTGCGCAACATCGAAGCCACCGGCGAGTTCGTCTGGAACCTCGCCACATTCGACCTGGCCCAGGCAATGAACGAGAGCTGCCGCGCAGTCGCGCCAGACGTGGACGAGTTCGTCCTGGCCGGGCTGACACCACTGGCCTCGGAGCAGGTTGCTCCGCCGCGCGTGGCGCAGAGCCCGGTGAGCATGGAGTGCCGCTGCACGCAGATCGTGCGTCTGCGTGATGCGGCCGGCAATGACACCGATGGCTGGCTGGTACTGGGAGAAGTGGTCGCCGTGCATATCGATACGCGGTTGCTCGTCGACGGCATCTACGACACTGCAGCGAGCGACACCATCCTGCGCGGCGGCGGACCGGCCGACTATTTCCGGATCACCGCCGACCAACGCTTCCGCATGCTGCGGCCCGCCTGAGCCCTCATCCCGCCGCCCCGCGGGACAGCAGCAACGGCAGCGACGAGGCCAGCATGGCAACGCCGGAGGCCGTCAACAGCCCCAGCACGATCTGCCGGAAACGCACTTCACTGATACCGACATACAGCTTCGCTCCCAGCAGCGTTGGCACCAGCATCGCCGGCGCGACGATGGCGAAGTACGGCAGCATCTGCAGGGTGACCATGCCGGTACCGACATAGGTGGCCATGGTCACCGCCAGCATCGCCAGGTTGAAGTTCTGGATGACCGCGCGCTGCTCGTCCTTGCCGAAGCCACGCAGCGTGCTCCACAGCGTCGGTACCGGTCCGGCGAAGCCACCGATGCCACTGAGCACACCGCCGGCCATACCGGCCAGCGCGTCGCCGAACCGGCCGCCAACGGTGACCCGTGGCAACGAACGCGCCATCAGCATCACCGGGCACCACAGCGCAAGGAATCCTCCCAGCAGCGCCTTGAACCAGACCATGTCCAGCTGCGGCAGCACCAGCACGCCAAGCGGAATGCCCGCCAACCCACCGAGCACGAACGGCAGCAGCAGGCGCAGGTTGAAGCCACGGCGCACGGTGAACACCGCCAGCAACTGGCCGACCAGCGCGCCGAACACCGAAAGCGTCGCCGCAAGCCGGGGATCCAGCCCCCACGCCCAGAACGACATCGCGACCATGCCGAACGCGAAACCCGACAGGCCCTGCACGAACCCCGCGACGATCGCACCCAGGGCGACCAGCAGATACACAGACTCCATCCCCACTCCTTGCCGCTGCCGTGCGACTACCCTGCCGCACCCGACGCTGCAGCGTAATGCGCAGCCAGATGATCGACCAGCGCGCGCACCTTCGGCGCCAGCGCACGTGCATGGGGATACAGCGCGAAATAGCAGCGCGTGCCACCGTGCCAGCTGGGCAGCACGCGGATCAAGCGGCCGGCGCGTAGGTCTTCCTGCACCGTAAGCGCGGTGAACAGACTGATGCCCATGCCGGCCAGCACGGCCGCATACAGTGCCGGCGTGGCGTCCACGCGCAGTCGTTGGCCTGCTTCCACGCTGACGATGGCAGCGCGCGGCCCGTGCAGTTGCCACGGGGACATCGCCGCAACCGGGTTGAATGCCAACAGCGTGTGGTTCTGCAGATCGGCCACCTGTCGAGGCAGTCCATACCGGGCGAGGTAGGCCGGGGCCGCAACAAGGATGCGCGGGCATCGCGCCAGTTCACGGGCGACCAGTTGGCTGTCAGGCAAGGACGGCGCGATGCGCAGGGCGAGGTCGAAGCCACCGCCGACCACATCGACGAGCTGATCGTCGGCCGACAGTTCCAGCGCAACCTGCGGATAGCGCGCCAGGAAGCCAGGCAGCCAATGCGGCAACTCCTGGCTGGCGACCACCTGTGGCACGCTGACCCGCACGCGCCCGCTGGGCTGGGCCTGGCCGGCCCGCGCACGGTCATCGGCGGCCTCCAGCCGGTCAAGCAGCGCCACCGCCTCGCGGTAGTAGTCGCGCCCGGCCTCGGTCAGCGACAGCCGCCGGCTGTTGCGATCCAGCAGCCGCACCTGCAGGTGCTCTTCAAGTTGACGCAGCTGCCGCGACATCGCCGAATGGGTGGTACCCAGCCGCTCGGCGGCGGCAGTGAAACTGCCGGCGTCGACGATCGCGCGCAGGGCTCGCAGGGCGGCGAAATGGTCCATCGGCAGCGCGCTCCAGTCGGCGGGGCCCGCAGGCTGCGGACCCCGCCAGCTTATCAAGTGCCGTTGCCTGCCTTGCGCACCGGAAGGGCCAGAATCGCCGAGGTGGTCATCACATCGCCAAAGGCATCCTCGATCTGCGCCAGCGATGCCTCATGCAATGCGCGATGGCCGATGGTCCCGCCATTGGCCAGATCCAGATCACGGCTGGCAGAGGCATCGGAAGCCACGATCACCCGGTAGCCGCGCGGCGCCGCCGCAGCATCGCGTGCAGCACCGGCAACGCAGGCATGGGTCTGCAGCCCGGTGACGATGAGGGTGTCGATACCGGCATCCTTCAGCACCTTGTCCAGTGCCGCTGCCGAGGCACCGGCGAACACGCTGACGTTGTCCTTCGGCACCACGGTCTCGCCCTTGCGCGGTTGCATGTCACGGTGGAATGCCGCGTTGACACTGCCCTCTGCAAACAGCGGCGCGCCTGCCGGCAGTACGTGCTGCACATGGATCACGCGGATGCCGTTGGCATCAGCGAAGTCGATCACGCGACGCGTCTGCCTCAGGGCCGACACACCATCGGGAATGACCATGCGACCACCGGCGAAACCGGGCGCGGCGCTGGCGTCGAAGTACTCGTTCTGGAAGTCGATCACCAGCACGGCGGTCTTCGCTGCGTCGAGCGAGGTGACGGCCGGAGCGCCGGCCATATGCCGGATGGTGGGGTGGACCGGCTCGGCGGCGACAACCGGTGCAGTGGCAGCCATGCCGATCAGGCCGGCCAGGCCGAAAGCAGTGAGGTTCATGGTCAAGCTCCTGTGCGGTGGAAAGTGGGCACAGGATGAGGAGCATTGAATGCACGAACCAGCCATCGGCCGGCACACGATCTGTGCACGAATCGCACAGATCATTTCGTACCGTCGAGCTTGGGCGATGTTACGAGGTCAGCTTTGCCCCATTGAGCCGTACGATCATCGCGTACTCGCGCCCGAGCACGACTTCGGCGGTATTGCTACCGGTGCGCAGGGCATGCTTCAGGCTCGCCGGATACTTCACCGGCACGCCAGCCAGAGTGTGGACATGGCGGGGAGGCGCATTGGCACTCCTGATGACGAATTCCGCGCAGGCCCCTTCCAGCAGGAGAACCGGCGCCCCTGCCGGAAACTCGATCAACTGCAGTACGCGCTCCTCGGACCGCCGCATGCTGCGAACGGGTGCCCCCTCCCTGCGCAGGCGGCGCAGCGCGCGCTGCGAACGGGACCATGGCCAGTAGAAGACGAAGTAGATGGCCACGCCCAGAAGGTAAACGGCAGCAGCCACCAGGATCCACACAGCCGTCTCAGACATCCATAAAACCTGTCGGTGAAGAACGCGCAGCTCAAAACGCAGACGGGCCGTACAAGGACGGCCCGTCTGCAACTACCCGAAGCGCTGCGGGAATCTGCGTGCGACGATCCCCAGCAGGACAGCCGCCGCTTACAGGCGGCTGGCGATCGCCTTGGCGAAGCCCATCGTATTGCCGGTGCCGCCGAGGTCGCCGGTCAGCGAATCCTTGGCTTCCATCGTGGCGACGATGGCCTTGCGCAGGCGCTCGGCGTTTTCCGGCTGGCCGACGTGGTCGAGCATCTGTGCCGCTGCCAGCAGCAGGGCACACGGATTGGCCTTGCCCTGGCCGGCGATGTCCGGCGCGGTGCCGTGCACGGCTTCGAAGATCGCCGCGTCCTTGCCGATGTTGGCGCCCGGGGCCAGGCCCAGGCCACCGACCAGACCGGCGCACAGGTCGGAAATGATGTCACCGAACAGGTTGGTGGTGACGATCACATCGAACTGTTCCGGACGCATCACCAGCTGCATGCAGCAGTTGTCGACGATCATTTCCTGGAACTCGATGTCCGGGTACTGCGCGGCGACTTCGCGCGCCACGGCCAGGAACAGGCCCGAGGTCGACTTGATGATGTTGGCCTTGTGCACGGCGGTGACCTTCTTGCGGCCGACACTGCGGGCCAGCTCGAAGGCGTAACGCACGATGCGCTCGGAGCCCTTGCGGGTGATGCGGGTGCCGGAGAACGCGGTCTCGCCGTCGGCCGACACTTCCTGGCCTTCAGCCAGGTACGCACCTTCGGTGTTCTCACGAACGGTGATCAGGTCGACGTTTTCAAAGTGCGACTTGGTGTTCGGGAAGGTGTGGGCCGGACGCACGTTGGCGTACAGGTCGAAGTGACGACGCAGGCTGACGTTGATCGAGGTGAAGCCGCCACCGACGGGGGTGGTCAGCGGGCTCTTCAGCGCGACCTTGTTGCGCGCGATCGATTCCAGGGTCACCGCCGGCATCAGATCGCCGTGCTTCTCCAAGGCCACCAGGCCGGCGTCGGCGTCTTCGTACTCCAGGCCAGTGTTGAGCTGGTCGAGCACGAACAGGGTGGCGTCCATGATTTCCGGGCCAATGCCGTCGCCGCGGATGACCGTAATTTTCTGCGTCATTGATCGATGTTCCGAACAGGGGGAAAAACGCCGTCCGGACGTGCCCGGAAACGCCGGCGCAAAGGAAGTTTCACCCGCAATTATGCCTGAGCCGGGGCCGAGGCCCCAAATAGACCATGGTCCCAGTCCCCGGCTCAGGCAGAATTGCCCGCGCGCCCTTGAACAACAAGGGGGCTCCTGGGCTGCTGGATCGCGGGGAAGGCCCGGCACTACCAGAGAGCCCGGTTCGCGGTAGCGGCCGGGCTCAGTGCTCGTGCGCTGCCGGGGCGGCGGCGCCACCTTCCAGCTGGTCGAGGAAGTCCACCGCGCGGCGCAGGTGCGGGATCACGATCGAGCCGCCGACCACCAGGCCTACCGAGAAGGTCTCGAAGAACTCCTCACGGGTGACGCCGGCGTCCTTGCACTGGGCCACGTGGTAGCTGATGCAGTCGTCGCAGCGCAGCACCATCGAGGCCACCAGGCCCAGCAGCTCCTTGGTCTTCACGTCCAGCGCGCCGGCCTGGTAGGTCTGCGTATCCAGCGCGAAGAAGCGGCGCACCACCTGGTTCGGCTCGCCCAGGATGCGTTCATTCATGCGCTTGCGGAAGTCGGTGAACTCGGCGATCCGGTCCTTGCTGCCGTCGTCGGCCGCGCTCATGCCTGGCCCTGCCCGGCCAGCAGCGGCTCGAGCTTGCCTTCACGATGCAGGGCCATCATGTCGTCGTAGCCGCCAACGTGGACGTCGCCCACGAAGATCTGCGGGACGCTGGTGCGGCGGGTCTTGGCCATCATCTTCTCGCGCTCGACCGGGTCCAGGTCGATGCGGACCTCGGTCCATTGCTGGCCCTTGCTCTTGAGGAAGTTCTTGGCGGCCACGCAGTACGGGCAGACGGCGGTGGAATAGATGGTGATGGCGGGGGTAGCGCCGGAGGACTGGGCTGTCACGGGAAACTCCACGATGGATCGACGGTCCATATATGGTACCGGTGCGCTGGAATTTCCACGCCACGCCCGCAACACTGTGGATTGATTAACGAATGGTTGCCCCCTGCCCTGCCACGCTGGGCAGACCCTGCCCGAGGACCGACCGCTTGCGACCCCTGCTGCTCACCGCTGCCCTCACCCTGGCCCTGGCCGCCCCGCTGGCGCAGGCCCAGGAGAAGCTGCCGGACATCGGCTCCTCGGCGGGCGAACTGCTGACCCCGGCCCGGCAGGCCGAGTACGGCGCGATGATGCTGCGCGAGCTGCGCAACTATGGCTACCTGCTGGACGATCCCCTGGTCAACGACTGGCTGCAGACCATGGGTACCCGCCTTGGCTCCAACAGCGACCAACCGCGCCAGCCCTACACGTTCTTCGTGATGAAGGACCGCCAGATCAATGCCTTCGCCACCCTCGGCGGCTATATCGGCGTCAATGCCGGCCTGGTGCTGACGGCCGAGCGCGAAGACGAGGTGGCGGCGGTGCTGTCCCACGAAATCGCCCACGTCACCCAGCAGCACGTGCTGCGCGGGGTTGAGCGCGCCCAGCGCGACCAGATCCCGATCCTGCTGGGCATGCTGGCGGCAGTGGTTGCCGCCCAGGCCAGCAACAGTTCGTCCTCGGGCAACGCGACCATGGCCGCGATCAGCTCGGGCATGGGCCTGATGCAGCAACGGCAGATCGACTACACCCGCTCAAACGAATCGGAGGCCGACCGGCTGGGCATCCGCACGCTGTCGCGCAGCGGCTACGACGTGGATGCGATGGCCGGCTTCTTCGAGCGCATGTCCTCGGCGATGCGCGGCAACGATGGCGGCTACAGCGTTCCGGACTTCCTGCGCACACACCCGGTCAACACCACCCGCATCAGCGAGGCCAAGGCCCGCGCCGAACAGATGAAGAAGGACACGGTGCTGCTGACCACGCGTACGCCCAGCGGCGAGCGCAAGGAGCGGGTGGATCCCGCCGACCCGACCCTGGGCGATCCGCTGCTGCGTGGCATCAACCCGCTGCTGCCCGGCAGCGTGCTGCGGGTTCCGATCGGCCAGCTCAGCCGCGGCGCCAGTGGCGACTTCAACTGGGCCCGTGAGCGCCTGCGCGTGCTCAGCGCCGACAGCCCGGCCGACCTGCAACGCGAGTACGCCGATCTTGCGCGGAGGCAGAAGGACGGCCTGGATGACGCCCAGCGCTATGGCCAAGCGCTGGCCACGATGCGCGGTGGCCGCAGCGGTGCCAGCCAGGCCCGGCAGACCCTCACCGACCTGCTGAAGACCCACCCGGACAGCCTGTGGGTCGCCCTGGCCCTGGCCGAAGCGGAATCGCGCACCGGACAATCCACCCAGGCCAATGCGCGCTTCGAGCAGCTGCTGCACGAACACCCCAACAGCCGGCCGGTGGCCCTGACCTACGCCGAGATCCTGAACGAGCAAGGAGGCCAGGCCGCGGGCCAGCGCGCGCAGGCGATGCTGCGCCCCCTGCTGTCGCAAAGCGGTAACGATCCGGTCTTCCAGCAGCGCTACGCCCGCGCCAGTGAACTGGCCGGCGACAGTGTCCGCGCCAGCGAGGCCTATGCCGAGGCGGCGTTCCTGGGCGGGCGCCCGGAACAGGCCCTGATGCAGCTGCAGGCACTCAAGCGCAACCCCGCGCTGGACTATGTAGGTCGGGCCCGGGTGGATGCGCGGATCGAGTCGATCACGCCCACCGTGCTCGAGCTGCGCCGGCAGGGCGTGCAGGACCCGGATCTGGACCGCCGCTGAGTGCGGCATGACCGGCAGATGGCAGCAATGCCAGATGCCGGCCAGGCAGTCACAAACATGTCATCAAACCGTAGTCTACTGGCACCACTCCAGTAACTGAGCCCTACGGTGCCCTCGTGCAGAAACGCATCCTGATCGTCGATGACGAGCCCGCGATCCGCGAAATGGTCGCCTTCGCCCTTCGCAAGGGCGATTACGAACCTGTCCACGCCGGTGACGCCCGCGAGGCCCAGACCGCCATCGCCGACCGCGTCCCCGACCTGATCCTGCTGGACTGGATGCTGCCCGGCACCAGCGGCCTGGACCTGGCCCGGCGCTGGCGCAAGGAAACCCTCACCCGCGAAGTGCCGATCATCATGCTGACCGCGCGCGGCGAAGAGAACGACCGCGTCGGCGGCCTCGAAGCCGGTGTGGACGACTACGTGGTCAAGCCGTTCTCGGCGCGCGAACTGCTGGCGCGTATCCGCGCGGTCATGCGCCGCGCCCGCGACGATGACGAGGACGGCAGCGTGGCGGTGGGTGCGATCCGCATCGACGGTGCCGCCCATCGCGTGTTCGCCAACGACCAGCCGGTGCCGATCGGCCCGACCGAGTACCGCCTGCTGCACTTCTTCATGACCCACCCCGAGCGCGTGTATACGCGCGCACAGTTGCTGGACCACGTGTGGGGCGGCAGCGTGTATGTGGAAGAACGCACCATCGACGTGCATATCCGCCGCCTGCGCAAGACGCTGGAACCGTTCAACGCCGAGAACATGGTGCAGACCGTGCGCGGCGCCGGTTACCGCTTCTCCACCGCAACCTGAGCCTCGTCGTGCCGGCGCCGTGCACCCCACCGTGCCGGCGTCGGCAACTCTGCTATAACTTCCGGTTCACCTGCGTGAACCGCCGCAACCCACGACGAGACCGCAATGCCCCGCCACATCCGCTCTGCCTGGTTGAAGACACTGGCCACCGTGGCCACCGTGTTGCTGTTGGCCGGTCTGGTCGGTTGGTTCACTGGCCACCTGTGGCTGTGCATCGCGCTGGCGGCACTGGCGACGCTGGTCTGGCACTACTGGCGGCTGCGCCGCGTGCTGCGCCGGCTGACCGCGCGCCAGCGCTGGGATACCGCCGCCGAAGGCACCGGCGTCTGGAACGAACTGGACCGCCTGCTGTACCGCAACCAGGTCGAGATGCGCGTGCGCAAGCGGCGACTGCTGGACATGCTGCGCAGCTATCGCGCCGCAGCGGCCGCGCTGCCCGACGCCGTGGTGGTGCTGGACCGCAACAGCCAGCGCGTGCAGTGGTTCAACGAAGCGGCCACGGCCCTGCTCGGCCTGCGTCATCCGGGCGATCTGGGTGAAGCCCTGGTCGAACGCCTGCAGCCGATGCCGCTGGCGCACTGGCTGGCCGGTGGCCGCAATGCCGAACCGATCCTGGACGTGCCCTCGCCGGTCGATCCTGCGATCCGCCTGAACCTGCGCCTGATTCCCTATTCGTCCGACTACTGGCTGTTGATCGCCCGTGACGTCAGCAAGCTGCTGCGCCTGGAACAGGTGCGCCGCGACTTCGTGGCCAACGTTTCACATGAGCTGCGCACCCCGCTCACCGTGGTCCACGGCTACCTGGACATGATGGACCCGGAGGATTTCCCGGGAACCGGACCGATGCTGGAAGAAATGCGCAAGCAGAGCCAGCGCATGGCCCAGCTGGTGGAGGACCTGCTGACCCTGTCGCGGCTCGAATCGCAGGAACACAGCGAGGCCGAGACGGTGGCCATGCAGCCCATGCTGGCCACCCTGCGCCGCGAAGCCGAAGCGCACAGCCAGGGCCGCCACCAGATCAGCATCGACGACCTGGCCGGCGTGGACCTGCAGGGCTCGACCAAGGAACTGCACAGCGCGTTCTCCAACCTGGTCACCAACGCGGTGCGCTACACCCCGGCCGGTGGCCGCATCGCGGTGGAGTTCCGACGCGAGGGCGACGGCGTGGTGCTGGCGGTGCGTGACACCGGCTACGGTATTCCCGCCACGCACCTGCCGCGCCTGACCGAACGCTTCTACCGCGTCTCGAGCAGCCGCTCGCGCGAAAGCGGCGGCACCGGCCTGGGCCTGTCGATCGTCAAGCACATCCTCGGTCTGCACCACGCACGCCTGGAAATCGACAGCGAGGTCGGCAAGGGCTCGGTGTTCGCCTGCCATTTCGATGCCGACCACGTGCGACCGCGTGAGTCCGCCCCCCTGACCTCCTTCGAAGAATGACGCCATGAGCAGCCTCGGATCCCTCCCCCTCCCCGTGAGCACGGACAGCGATCCGTTGCGCGACCCGGCGCTGTACATCAACCGCGAACTGTCGCAGCTTGATTTCAACTTCCGCGTGCTGGCGCAGGCGATGGACCCGCAGGTGCCTCTGCTGGAGCGCCTGCGCTTCATGTGCATCTCCTGCACCAACCTGGATGAATTCTTCGAGATCCGTGCCGCCGCGGTCCGCCATGCACAGGAGTTCGGCCTGCCGCCGGCACCGGACGGCATGAGTCCGCAGGCCATCCTCAATGCCATCCACGAGCGCGCCGCCGAGCTGGTGGACCAGCAGTACCGCTGCTGGAACCAGACGCTGCGCCCGGCGCTGATGGAG
The DNA here is from genome assembly GCF_052114625.1 of Stenotrophomonas sp. 2YAF26. NCBI lineage: Bacteria > Pseudomonadati > Pseudomonadota > Gammaproteobacteria > Lysobacterales > Lysobacteraceae > Stenotrophomonas > Stenotrophomonas sp. 2YAF26. Next base: position 308,504 of record NZ_JBFRFC010000003.1, read on the forward strand.
GCCGGCATCGGGGTGCTCGGCCGCAACTCCTGGACCCACCGCCAGAAGCGCTGGCTGCGCGCCTACTTCCGCAACGAGATCATGCCGGTGCTGTCGCCGCTGGGCCTGGATCCGGTGCATCCGTTCCCGAAGATCCTCAACAAGTCGCTGAACATCGTGGTGGTGCTGAAGGGCACCGATGCGTTCGGCCGCACCGGCCACCTGGCCATCGTGCGTGCGCCGCGTTCGCTGCCGCGGATCATCCAGCTGCCGGAAAAACTCGGCGGCCCGCAGAACTTCGTGTTCCTGTCCTCGGTGCTGTCCACCTTCGTGGACGAATTGTTCCCGGGCCTGGAAGTGCTGGGCGCCTATCAGTTCCGTGTCACCCGCAACTCCGAGCTGGTAGTGGATGAGGAGGAAGTGGAGAACCTGGCGCTGGCCCTGCGCGACGAGCTGGTGGACCGTGGCTACCGCCCTGCGGTGCGCCTGGAGATCGCCCACGACATGCCGCGCGACATCGTCCGCACCCTGCTGCAGAACTTCGGCCTGACCGAGAACGCGGTGTACCGCATTGACGGACCGGTCAACCTCAACCGCATCATCCAGCTGTACGACCTGATCGCCCAGCCGGACCTGAAGTATCCACCGATGACACCGCGCACCCTGCGCGACAGCGATGGCATCTTCGAGACCACCGCGCGCAAGGACCTGCTGCTGCACCACCCCTTCGACGCTTTCGCCGCGGTGCTGGACCTGATCCGTCAGGCCGCGCTGGATCCGAACGTGCTGGCGATCAAGCAGACCCTGTACCGCACCGGCAAGGATTCGCTGATCGTCGACGCGCTGATCCAGGCCGCACGCGCCGGCAAGGATGTGACCGTGGTGGTCGAGCTGCGCGCGCGCTTCGATGAAGAGGCCAACCTGGGCCTGGCCGATCGGCTTCAGGAAGCCGGCGTGCAGGTGGTGTACGGCGTGGTCGGCTACAAGACTCACGCCAAGATGCTGCTGATCGTGCGCCGCGAAGGCCGCAAGCTGCGCCGCTACGTGCACCTTGGCACCGGCAACTACCACAGCGGTACCGCGCGCGCGTACACCGACCTGAGCCTGATCACCGCCGATGCGGACATCGGCAACGACGTGCACCTGCTGTTCCAGCAGCTGTCCGGGCTGGCATCAAAGATGAAGCTCAAGCGCCTGCTGCAGTCGCCCTTCACCCTGCACACCGGGATCCTGGCGAGGATCGAGCGCGAGACGCGCATCGCAGCGGCCGGGCGACCAGCGCGGATCATCGCCAAGATGAACGCCCTCAACGAAGCGCAGGTGATCCGTGCGCTGTACGCCGCCTCGCAGGCGGGTGTGCAGATCGACCTGATCATCCGTGGCGCCTGCACGCTGCGCCCGGGCGTACCGGGCGTGTCGGACAACATCCGCGTGCGCTCGATCGTCGGCCGTTTCCTGGAACACAGCCGGGTCTACTGGTTCGGCAACGACGGCGCACCGGAGCTGTACTGCGCCAGCGCCGACTGGCTGGAACGCAACCTGCTGCGCCGGGTGGAAACCTGCTTCCCGATCCTCGACCCGGCGCTGGCCAAGCGGGTGTACCGCGAGGTGCTGCAGAACTACCTGGACGACAACCTCAACGCCTGGGAGCTGGATGCCGAAGGCATCTACCACAAGCGCGCACCGGCCCACGACGAAGCCCCGCATTCGGCGCAGATGGCGTTGATGCAGGGCCTCTGACCCGGTAGGTGCGGACCTTGGTCGGCACGTTTGGATTCATCCACGCATGGCGTGGATCTACTGTGTCGACCAAGGTCGACACCTACCAAGAGCAGCCCATGCCATTCCGRCAGATCGCGGARAWCTGYCGAAGGCGGGGTGGGTCCGGTTGCGGGGGTGTMMGCGSCATGGATGSCGCGSCCAAGCCCCCAAGGATGGGTTCACGGC